>DATEMP010000069.1:0-13456 GCA_035275545.1 Candidatus Eiseniibacteriota bacterium
GGATGGCGCAGCAGCGTCTCGACCGCCGGCAGGGCGCGCAGCGACGGGGTGCGTGAGGGCATGGCGCGCGATTGTAGCGCAGCCCGCAGGCGATCGCGCGGAAACGCCGCGAGCCGCCGCGCCCGGGAGGCGCGTCGGTCGGAGGGTGCCGAACCCCGCTATGCGAGGCCCGGCGGTGCGGCCTGGAGTGAAGGCTCGGGGGCGCTGAGCGATTCAGCCGGAGGGCGGTCCAGCCGGTCGGTGTGTCAGGAGGCGGTGCGGGAAGCACCTCGGCGCCGGTGGACCGTTAGCTGCGGTTCCGAGCCTTCTTGTTCGCGTTGTGACGCTGCCACCAGAGGAAACCGAACAGGGCAACCGCACCCCACAGCACGATCTGCATCATCATGGGTCTCTCACCCCCCTTCCGTCCCGCCGCGTGGGCGGGATGTCGAAACCGGACGCCGATGCGCCGTTGCGACTAGCGGTCGGCCGAGAGCGCCTTGAGCAGCTGGATGCCCGCCGGCCCGAGGATGATCACGAGCAGGGCGGGGAAGATGAGGAACACGAGCGGGAAGGCGAGCTTGATGCTGGCCTTGCGGGCCTGCTGCTCCGCCCGCTGACGGCGGCGCGTGCGCATCGATTCGGCGTGCGCGCGCAGCGACTGGGCGATGCTGGTCCCCAGCCGGTCGGTCTGGATGAGCATCGCGACCAGCGAGTAGATGTCGTCGACGCCGGTGCGCTCGGCGAGGTTGCGGAGCGCGTCGGTGCGGGCGATGCCGGTCTGCATCTCCTGGTTCACGAGCGCGAGCTCGTCGGAGAGCTGGCTGCTGGCGAGCCGGATCTCGATGCCCACCCGCTGGAGCGCCGCACCCAGACCGAGGCCCGCCTCGACGCACACGACCATGAGGTCGAGGGCGTCGGGAAGCGCGGAGAGAATCTCGCCGTGACGCGCCCGCTGGCGGAACGCGATGTAGAAGGTCGGCAGGTAGAAGCCGATGAACGCCATGATCACCGAGAACAGCATGACGTTGCCGAGCGGACGCGCGGTGACCGCACCGTACGTCATCCATGCGACCGGCAGCGCCACGGCGGTGATGATCTTGCAGCCCATGAAGATGAGCGGCGCGTCGGCGCGTCGGAAGCCGGCGCGCACCAGGCCGGTGCGCAGCGCATCCGCACCGTCCTGCGCGGGCAGGAATCCGCCCAGCTGGGCGATCAGACGGATCATCGCCGGAGGCCGGCGCCCGTACGCCACCGAGCCGGTGTTGGCGTGCAGCATGCGCAGCTCGCGCAGCCGCAGCGCCACCGGATTCCGCTCGGTGACGGAGGTGGTGTAGAAGGCGAAAGCGGCCATCGACACCGCCGCGAAGATCAGCACACTCATCAGGATCAGGAGCATGGTCACACCTTAATGTTGACGATCTTGCGGATGATGAGCGCTCCCGTGAGCTGCATGAATCCGGCGAACCACAGTGCGGCGCGGCCGGCTTCACTTTCGATCATGGGCTTGAAGTATTCGGGCGTCATGATGAACATGAACACGCCGATCGACAGCGGCAGACACAGCAGAATCAGCCCGGTGAGGCGGCCCTGGGCGGTGAACGTCTGGATGTCGCCCAGGATCCGGAACCGGTCGCGGATCAGCTTCGCGGTGTTTTCGAGAATCTCGGCGAGGTTGCCGCCGGTCTCGCGCTGGAGCACGACCGCGGTCACGAAGAACCGCAGATCGAGCGAGTCGACGCGACGGGTCAGGTTGACGAGCGACTCGCGGAAGTCGAGGCCCAGCGACTGCTCCTCGACCGTGATCGCGAACTCGCCGCGCACCGGCTCGGGGGACTCCTCGGAGACGATCTGCATCGCCGCCGAGAACGAGAGTCCCGCACGCAGCGCGCTCACCAGCAGATCGAGCGCGTCCGGGAACTCCGCCGCGAACGCCTTCATGCGCTGGCTCTTGCGATAGACCACGTAGCCGTAGGGCAGCGGGGCCAGGACCAGCATGAAGAGCATCGCCGGCGGCGCGCGATGGAACGCGATGATGCCGAAGAAGTAGCCCCCCATGCCGAAGGCGGCAATGAGGAGGAGCAGCACCCCCACGCGCATCGACATGCCGGCCCGGTAGAGAAGCATCTCGAGGCTTTGGGCGATGTTGATGCGACGGAGGATGGAGTCGAGCCACGGAATCGAGCTGTAGCGCTTGTCACGCTCGACCTTGGGCCCGGGAAGCTCCCGGGTGCGCTGGGAAAGCTCCTTCAGTCGCCCCTGGAGCGCGCGCGCGCCCTCGCCGCTCCGGTGAATGACCATCCCCACCGTGGCAGCGACCACGCACAGGAAGATCAGGATGCTGAACGCGAGAATCAAGGCTCCCTCCTAGTGGCTTCGACGACCGCGCTCGAAAATCTCCATCGGAAGGTCGACCCCCGCGAGGCGGATGCGCTCGCCGCACTTGGGCACGAGTCCCGTAGCTTCGAAGTACCCGTTGAGACGCCCGTCGTTGCCCACGCCCGTGGGAACGAACCGGAAGATCTCCTGCATCGTCACGACGTTGCCTTCCATCCCGAGCAGCTCCGACACCGAGAGGATGCGCCGCGTCCCGTCCGCCATGCGTGAGACGTGCACGATCAGCTCGAGCGCGGAGGTGATCTGCTCGCGGATCGCCTTGTCGGGCAGGGCGTGCCCCGACATGAGCACCAGGTTCTCCATGCGGTGCAGCGCGTCGCGCGGCCCGTTGGAGTGGATGGTGGTCATCGAGCCGTCGTGGCCTGTGTTCATGGCCTGGAGCATGTCCAGCACCTCGTCGCCGCGCACCTCGCCCACGACGATCCGGTCGGGGCGCATGCGGAGCGCGTTGCGGACCAGGTCGCGCTGGGTGATCTGTCCCTTGCCCTCGATGTTGGGCGGGCGGGTCTCGAGCCGCACCACGTGCGGCTGCTGGAGCATGAGCTCCGCCGAGTCCTCGATCGTGACGATGCGCTCCTCGGCCGGGATGTAGCGCGAGAGGATGTTCAGCAGCGTCGTCTTGCCGGAGCCGGTACCGCCAGTGACCAGCATATTGAGCCGGGCCGCGACCGCGCCGGTGATCATCTGCGCGATCTCGGTGGTCATGCTGCCGAGCCCGAGCAGGTCGTCGATCGAGAGCGCCCGGCGCCGGAACCGCCGGATCGAGAGGATCGGGCCGTCCAGCGCCGCGGGAGGAATGATCGCGTTGACGCGCGAGCCGTCCGGCAGGCGTGCGTCGACCAGCGGCGTCGACTCGTCGATGCGGCGGCCGACGCGCGAGATGATCCGGTCGATGATGTGGCGCAGGTGGGCCTCGTCCCGGAACGACACCCCGGTCGGCTCGAGGCGGCCGAGCCGCTCGACGAACACCTGGCGGTGGGTGTTGACCAGGATGTCGCTGATCTCCTCGTCGAGGAGCAACGGCGTGATCGGGCCGAGGTCGAACGTGTCGTGGAGCAGCTCGGTGATGAGCTTCTCCTCGTCGCCGCGGGTGAGACGGATCTCCGCTTCCACGAGCATCCGGCGCGCCAGGTGTTCCACCTGTGCACGGCGCTGGGTCTCGTCGAGGCCCTCCAGCATGGCCAGGTCGAGCTTCGCGATCAGCTCGCGATGGAGCTGCTTCTTGATGACCTGGTAACGATCCGGCTCGGCTTCGGCGGGACGGTTCGTGAGCAGCGGACCCGATGGCGTCGCGGGCCCGTTGCCGCGTCCGAGGCGGTGGCGGAGGTTCATGGTCGTCTAACCCTTTCCAAAGAGGCGCATGCGCCCGGGACGCTTGGCCGACACGGTCTCGATTGGCTCTTCGACCTTGTCCGATGGGACCAGCTTGCGGGCGATGGCGTTGATGTCGCGCCCCGCCCTCGAATCCGAGTGGTCGCCGCACAGCGGCTTGCCGACGTTGATCGCCATGCTGACCGACGCGTAGTCGTTGGAGATGCTTCCGAACACCGCCATCCCGAGCGTCTCCTCGATCTGGGCGACCGAGATGGCGCTCTGCTCGCCGCGCCGGTTCACGATCAGGCGCACGCGGTCCGGCGAGACCAGGAAGTTGAGCTTCTGGAAGATCTCGAGCGAGCGCCGCGCGGCGCGCACCGAGGGAATGCTCGGCTCCGCCATCAGCAGGATCGTGCTCGAGCGATCGAAGATCTCGAGCGTGATCTCGTTGAACACGTGCGGGGCGTCCACCACCACGACGTCGAACGTCGAGTGCATGATGTCGAGCACGCTGGCGATCTGCTCGGAGGTCACGCCGTCCACGCGGTCCAGATGCTCCGGCTGCGACATGACGTGGAGGCCGGACGGGTGCTTCATGAGCGCGTCGTGCACGCTTGCCGAATCGATGCGCGGGGCGTTGAGGACGTCACCCAGCGACTTGGTGGGCGTGAGGCCCAGCATGAACGCGGCGTCGCCGGACTGATAGTCGAAGTCGGCGAGCGCCACCTCCCGGTTGGTGAGGCGCCGCATGCTGATCGCCAGGTTGGTCGCGGCGGTGCTGACACCCGAGCCGCCCTTGTTGCAGAACACCGTGATGACGCTGCGGGAGCTGCCGGTCCCGCCGCTCTTCTTGGCGGCCTGGCGGGCGACGCGCTCCACCGCCTCGCGCAGCGAGCCGCGGTCGAGCGGGCGACGCAGCACTTCCTGGGCGCCGGCGCGCAGCGCGCGCAGCAGCGTGTCCGGGTCGAACACCTCGGTGGCCAGGAAGATCGCGCAGTCGGGATGGTCGAGCTTGTACTGCGAGGCCGCGTTCAGCGAGTCCTCGACCGGGTGGCTCATGTCCAGGATGAGGATGTTGGGCCGCACCTGGCTGGCCAGCGCGAGCCCGGCGCGCATGTCGTTGCGCTCGCCGGCGATCTGGACACCGGGCAGGGCCTCGAGCGCAAGACGGAGCTGCCCACGCTCGTAATCGTCGCGATGAACCAGAACCACGGTGAGATTGGCGTTCACGTTTGCGGCCTCGCTTACTGAACCAGTCGGATGGTGAAGACGGTGCTATTGCAGTTGCCGCCCGTCCCGGGAACGACTTCGTGGATGAACTCGCCGCGAATCTCGCCGTTACCCGTCGGGCGCTCGTGCAGGAAGAAGGCCGCCAGACCGGTCACGGTGACATCGCTGCGCCCATTCCCCATCGGGGTGATGATCGGGATGTTGACGACCCGCGCCCCGTTGCCGGCGTACTCGGGGTAGTTGATGTTGGTGCGGCGGTCGGTGTCGCTGTCCCAGCGGTTCTGGACGCCGGTCCGAGTCGGTCCGGCCATGTTGCCCGGCTGGGTCTGGATGGTCTGACCGATGGTGATGCAGCAGGAGTAGCCATTCTCGAGCAGGCACCGATAGGTGTTGGCACCGGTCGATGACATCCCGGCGCACGGGCCCTCGGCGCACTCGGGGAAGGACACCGCCTGATAGTTGCCGTTGACTCCGCCGGGGGACGCCTGCTTGAGGACGTACATCTGCCCGACGACGAAGTTCTGCTGGCCCTGGGGCGGGTAGGAGCCGAGCGGCACCAGCTTCTCGCACTGCGAGCAGGTGCGCTCCGCCTTGGCGGTCGCGGTCGCCTTGACCTGGAGGTTCGTGATCCCCAGCACCTGGGCGATGTGGGTGACCATCGACCCGTCGCTGGTCGGATCGCGCCGCACCGTCACCGTGCAGAGGTTCTGGTTCACGTCGACCGAGACATCCGACGCGAGCAGCGTGACCGACTCCCCGGCCTGGACGAACGCCTTGTTGCGCGCCGAGGTCGCCTGGGCACGGAACAGGGCCGTGTCCGGGCGCAGCTTGCCGGTCTGGAGGTTGAGCGCCGAAGCCCCCGCAAGCGCCGCCGCGTCGGCTGCGTTCTGCAGCTCGGTGCGCGTGGCCATGAGCTTGGCGACGTCGATCCCGAGGGCGACGAAGCCCAGCATCATGATCATGAAGAACGCGGACCAGATGATGACGACGCCGCGCTCGTTGTTTCGTACCGCCTGGGGGGGCTTCATGGTGTCTCTCTCAGACCTCGTTGTTGTGGCGAACCTATTCCTGCCGCCGGTCGGTCGGCAGCGCCGGCAACGAACTGGATGCCGCCGCGACGAGCTCCGGCGAGACCACGACCAGCAGGTCGTGCTCGACGTCTTCGGTCCGCTTGTTCGTGAAGAAGAAGCCGAGCAAGGGGATGTGCCCCAGTACCGGCACCCGCTTCACCGATTTCACCTTGTCCGTCTGCTTGAGCCCGCCGATCACCAGGTGCTCGCCGGCGTTCAGGTTCACGACCGTCGACGCCTTGCGGCTGATGAGCGTCGGCACCACGAACCCGGACACCCGGAGCGAGCTGCTGAAGTCGATCTGGCTCACTTCCGGAGCCACCTTGAGGGTGATGCTGTTGTCCTCCTCGACCGTCGGGGTGAAGTTCAGCTTCACGCCGAACTCCTTCCACTCGATCGTCACGGTCGAGCCGCCGGCCACCGAACCGCTCGAGATCGGGATCGCGAACTCGCCGCCGGAGAGGAAGGTCGCCTTCTCACCGCTCTTCGCCATCAGCGTCGAGTTCGCCAGCGTCCGGAGATCGCCCGACTCCTCGAGCGCCTTCCACTGGGTCTGGAGCAGCCAGTTGCCGCTGCCCGGCTCGAAGTGGAGGAACCCGTCGGTCCCGGGACCGACGTTGAGCGGGATCGACGGGTCCGACACCTTGGTGGTGTAGAGACCGCCCTGCAGGAAGTCACCGTCGATGAAGCCCTGGCCCAGCCAGTCGAAGCCGTATTCCTTCTTGGCGTTCGTGTTGACCTCGGCCACCCGCACGTGCAGGGCAACCTGCTTGGTGCCGTTCGGGATGTACACCTCGACGTCGTACACCTTGTACCGGGCGCCCTCGTTGTAGACCACCAACGTCGTGATCCCGACCGACTTCGCGGTCACGACCACGGTCTTGCCGGAGCCCACGGTCGCGTCCGCGATCTTGGGCTCGGCGATCGCCACCGTGCGCACGTCCTCGGTGGAGCTCACGACCTCACCGCGCCCGAGCGGGATCCGGATCTTCTCCCGCGCCTGCGCCTGGGCCATCGCTGCACACGCGACCAGGGCGAGCAGCACCGCCACCCCGGATCGCATTGCTGACTTCATCTTCCGTGAGAACATCGTCTCCTCCTGGGCTTTGAATCGGACTTCCATGTTGATGAAGTCAGTTGTTCGTGCTGTCTTCGACGGCGGGGGTCTCGCTGATGTTCGAGCCACGAATGACTCGGATCTTGGACGCAGGCTCGCGGCGAGCCGCCACGACCGGGTTCGGAGCCGGCGAGCTCGAGGCGACCTGGCGCCGGGGCGCCGGCGACGGGGTCGCCACCTGACGGCGGCCGCCCCCGATCATGTCGCGCGTCGACAGCTCGTTCACCGACACGACCTCCTGGTCGTCCGGATTGCGCAGCACGAGGTGGATCTTGCCCTCGTGGAGCGCCAGAGCCAGCGTCTCGGCACCCTCGGGAGCCACCAGGAGGGTCACGCTCTGCACGGTGATCGGCTTGTTGTCCTGCTGCTCGGTCTTCTGTCCCGCGGCGAGCACCTCGATGTTCTGGAGCACGGTGCGGGTCACGGCGTCCTCGTAGGCGCCACGGGGATCGATGGTGGTGAGCACGTCGACCCGGTCGCCGGGGAGCACGAAGCCCGACACGCCCGACACCTGGTTCACCTCGAGGCTCGCGGCACGCATCGTCGGCCGCACCAGCATCGAGAGACCGCCGCCGCGCGACGAGAGCTTGATCGCCGTTACCGGCTCGCGGGCGCTCATGAACACCTTGGTCGTCTGGCCGAGCACGGAGTCCATGCTGGCGAAGGCGCCCTCGGGCACGCTCTCCTTCGGATAGCGCACGACCTTGAGCATCTCCTTGTCGAGCTTCACGCCGAAGGTCAGGTCGGTGATCGTGACCACGACGTTCCGGAAGTTTGCGTTGTTGTGCGCGGTCGCCTGACTGGCCATGGACGTGAGGCCGTAGTAGCCGACCACCGCCGCAGCCATGCCCAGCAGGACTGCCACGATCATGAAGTTCTTGCCTTTGGTCGCCGTCACGGTCTCAACCCTCCGTCCTACGAAGACCCCTCGTTCCGCATCACCGCCTCACCGGTGAGCGACATGGGGTTGGTAAAGTTCGCCCCGAACAGATTGAACACGCCGGGGAAGATCCAGTTGAACTCCGCGGTCACCGTCACGGTCACCTGGCGCGATGCGTCGGGGCCGACGATGTCGAGCTGCGTCACCGTCACGTTCGAGGCGTTCGCGACCTGGAGCACGCGGTCACGCACCAGGGCGCTGTCGGCTGACGAGGCCACGGCGCGAAGCCGCACGCCCTCGCGGGCCGCCTGCGAGACCACGTTCTTCACGAAGAACGCGCGCCCGAAGTCGATCGCGGCGACGGTCATGACCAGCAGCAGCGGCAGCACGAGCGTGAACTCGATGAGTGCCGTGCCGCGCTGGGCCTTTCGACCCTTCCAGGTGAAGCCATGAATGCGTGACATGTCCCAGTCCTTATCGGTCCTCACGGTCGAAACCATAAGGCGAATGTTGAGCCCGCGAGGATTGCCAGGGCGAAGGGGATACGGACTCCGGTGGTGACCGGAGGCGGCACGGAACGGCTCAGCGCAGACGCGCCGATCGCCGCGGCTCCCGCCAGCGCCTGGCGGAGCACCCCACGGCGAATCGCAACGATCAACGAGATCGCCCCGCCCATCACGAGCGAGGCGAGCACGGCGATCAGGGCCTGGGGCCAGGCGAGCCAGGCCCCGACCGCGGCCATCAGCTTCACGTCACCGGCACCCATCCAGCGGAACATCCAGCCCGGCATCAGCAGCCCGCCCGCGACCGCCATACCGATCAACGACGACTTAAGACTTTCGGCGCCACCCAGGACCCCATGTGCGGCAAGGGCCACGAGCAGCGCCGGGAAGGTGAAGCGGTTGGGAATGGTCCTCGATCGAACGTCCGCCCGGGCGGCCACGCTCACCAGGACGATGACAGGCGCGGCAACCCAGAGCGGGACGTTCATGATCGAAGCGGCATTAGCGCCGTTGCTTACTGCGCGTCCAGAGCGTTCTTGGCCTTCTCGAACGCACCGACCAGCGAACCCTTGATCCCGATGGGATCGAGGATGATCGTGACGAGAGCAACCGCCGCGACGAACGCTGCGAGAAGTCCGTACTCGATCAGGTCCTCGCCGTTCTCGTCGTGGACGAAGCTACGGATGAGATTCATCATGGTGGACTCAGCTCCTCTGCAGGGGATCTGAACATCCCGGCGCCTTGCCGGGCTGGACACACGGTCGTCGCTCTCGCGACGACCTCATCGCAACGACCGGGCTACATCAGGGGCTGTGCGCCTGTTGCGCACCACCCGCCCTGCCGCTGGCGTGCCGTGTGGGTCGGTGGAAGTGCAAGACTGCTGCCAAAGTGCCAGACGAATCCGTCCCGCTCCGCATGTCGCCGTGTGCAAACGCGGTGCAGGCGCGAAGGTGTTTCACCCGGCGTCGCGACCGGGCCCTGAGGAGCGGGAAGCAGGCCTCGGATCGGGGCCTCTCGCGCGGCACGTGGGCGAATAGCCCCACCGTTTCCCGTTGCAGCTTGCACGCGACCCCCGTGCGCACGGACCGGTGCCTCCGCGCGACGCGGCGGGCGGCGCGCGGGCGGCGTTCGTGCGCCATCCCGCACAAGGATCAAGCAGGCCCCGATCCACGCCGATAATCCGCGCGAACCCCGGACAGCTCCGGGCGGCCCGTTCGTCGAAACCCGGCGCGTCGGGCCCCGGCATCAGGCAGGGACCGCACCATGCCTCCTGGCAGCAGGAATCGACGCGCCCGCCCTGTTCTGGCCGCGGCGCTGATGCTCGCGATCGCCGGCGGCGTCGCGCGCGCCGAGGACGATCCGTTCTCGCTGGTGCGCGAGGAGCAGACGGTCACCGGCGCGGCCAAGCGGCCGCAGCCGCTCTCGGAGACCCCCTCGGCGGTCACGGTCATCACCGCCGAGGAGATCCGGGTGAACGGCTACCACACGCTGGCCGACGCGCTGCGCTGGGTGCGCGGTGTGTACGTCACCTACGACCGCAACTATTCGTACGTCGGCGTGCGGGGGCTCCAGCGCCCCGGCGACTACAACAACAAGGTGCTGCTCACCCTCGACGGCCACGCGATGAACGGAAACGTGTTCGGCGACGGCCTGTTCGGCGGCGAGCTGGGCCTGGACATGGAGACCATCGAGCGCATCGAGGTGGTGCGCGGGCCGGGCTCGGCGCTCTACGGCAGCAACGCGGTGCTCGCGGTCGTCAATGTCGTCACCCGGCGCCCCAGCCGCGAGAACGGCGTGACGCTGAGCGGCCGGGCGGGCGGGCACCACGAGGGCCGGGCCTTCGCCTCCATGGCCTCGTCGCGGCCCGGCCGTCCCGAGTGGGCGCTGAGCGGGTCCTGGCTGAGCGCGGCGGGCGCCGATCTCTACTTTCCCGAGTTCGACGCTCCGGTCACGCACGGCGGCATCGCCCGGAACGCCGACGAGGAGCGGGCGGCGAGCGTCCTGGGTCGCGCCGAGTGGCACGGGCTGCGGCTCACGGCGCGCTTCAACGAGCGCATGAAGCGCATCCCCACCGGGGCGTTCTCCACCACCTTCGGCGACCGCCGCAGCCGCACCTACGATGGGCGCGATTTCGTCGAGCTCGCGGGCTCCCGGCAGCTCTCCCCCGAGTTCGAGCTGCACGGCCGCGCCTACTGGGACGGTGCCCGTTACCGCGGCTACTACATCTATGGACCCGACAGCGCCACCTACGTCAACTACGACCGGGGCGACGGTGACATCGTCGGCACCGAGTGGCGCGGCCACTGGTCACCCCATCCCCGGCACGTCGTCACCTTCGGCGCGGTGGGCGAGCTCCACCCGCGCGCCCGGATGGTGAACTTCGACATCGACCCCTACTACCTCTATGTCGACAGCGACCGGCATTCGGGCGTGATCGCCGGGTACCTCGAGGACGAGCAGCGCATCGGGCGCCGCGCCATCCTCACCGCGGGCTCGCGCGTGGACCGCTACCCCGGCTTCGACCCGGTGTTCAGCCCGCGCGCCGACCTGGTGGTCCACCCCACCCCGCGGCTGACCTGGAAGCTGCTCGCCGGCGCCGCGTTCCGCGCACCCAGCAGGTTCGAGAGGGACTACGTCTTCGACGACGTGATCGCCAACCCCGCGCTCGGGCCCGAGCGGGTGCGCACGCTCGAGACCGAGCTGCTCGGCAGGCTGGGACCGGCGACGCTGACGCTGTCGGCGTACCGGAATCGCGTCCTGGGGCTGATCGACTTCACCCAGATCGACACCGTGGGAACGCTGCAGTACCAGAACCGCGATCGCGTCCGGAGCCAGGGCATCGAGGGCGAGGCCGAGCTGGTCTGGCGCGGTGGCACGCGCGCTCGCCTCGGCGTGGCCTGCCAGCGGAGCGACATCGTCGAGTCCGGTGCCGAGCTCTCGAACTCGCCGCGCTGGAACGGACACCTGGTGGTGACGCACGCGCCGGTCGACGGCCGGCTGTCGCTGGGCCTGGGCGTGCGCTGTCTCTCCCCGCGGCTGACGCTCGCCGGCCAGCGCACCGCCACCGCGACCGTGGCGGACGCGCGCGTCGGCGTGCGCGTCGGGCGCTCCGTGAACGCGGGCTTCGAGGCCCGCAACCTGTTCGACCACCGCTACGGCGACCCGGGCTCCGAGGAGCACGTGGGCGACCAGATCCTCCAGGACGGCCGCGCGTTCTACGCCACGCTCACGCTGCGCCCGACGTTCGAGCGGTGAAACCCGGGCGGGCACGCACCTGGGCGCTTCCGCGCCGCGAATGGGCGCTGCGCGCGACCCTGCTCGCGGCCTGGATGGCCTGCGCGGCCCCGGCGTTCGGGGGGACCGTGGTGGTGCTCCGCTCCCGGGCCCTGGCGCCGTACGACTCGGCGATCGCCGGCTTCGAAGCCGCCTACCGCAATCCAGTCACGCGCTTCACGCTCGCCGACACCGGCGGCGCCGCGCTCCGCGACCGGATCGCCTCCCTGCGCCCCGACGCGATCGTCGCCATGGGGCTGCGCGGCGCCCTGTTTGCGCGCGAGCACTTCCCGCGCACGCCGCTCGTCTACTGCATCGTCCAGGATCCCGCCCGCCACGACCTGGGCGGGGTGTGGGTCACCGGCGTCTCTTCCGATGTGCCGCCGGCGGTGGAGCTCACCAGCCTGCGGGCCGCGGCCCCCGACGTCCGGCGCCTCGCCGTGTTCTACAGCCAGACGGCAGGCGCGGCATTCGCGCGCGAGGCACGCAAAGCGGCGGCGGATCTGGGCATTCAGCTGGTCGAGGTCGCGATCGCCGATCTCAGCGAGCTGGCCGGGCGGGCCCGTGAGGCGGCCCGTCGCGCGGACGCGCTGTGGATGCCGGCCGACCCGATGATCGCGGCCCCCGAGCCGTTCCGATTCCTCCTCGACCTCTCGCTCGAAACCCGCAAGCCCCTGTTCACCTTCTCGGACGCGCTGGTCCGGGCCGGGGCGCTCGCGGCGGTGGTCCCCGACTACCAGGCGGCCGGCGCCCAGGCGGCCGAGTCGGTGCGGCGCATCCAGGCCGGCGAGCGCGCCGGGGACATCCCGGCGTCGACCGTGCGCCGCACGCGGCTGGTGGTGAACGGCTCGACCGCGCGGGCCCTGGGGCGCGACCTCCCGGTGGCGGCGCGACGGGGCGCCGAGGTCCTGCCATGAACTGGGCGTTCGCGCGCGGGATCCGCGGCCGGATCGCCCTGTTGCTGGTGGGCGGACTGCTGCTCGCCGCGTGCGGGTTCTACGGGCTGCTCGACTTCCTCGCCCGCGACTGGTCACGCCGGGAGCTGCGCGAGCAGGGCGAAGCAGTGGTCGAGCGCATGGCCCGTGAGGCGGTCACACCGCTGGTGCTCGGTGACCGGCGGGGTCTCCAGATGATCGTGTCCCACGGCGCCCGCGACCGGGACGCGGTGGGTGCCGCGATCCTGGGCGCGAACGGCGCCGAACTCGCCACCCGGGTGACCGAGTCCGACCACTGGACGCAGGTGCCGGTCGCGCGGCTCGACCGGCGCCCCGGTGAGACACGCCTGACCCGCGAAAGGAGCGCGGGCGTGGAGGTGTTCACGCTGGTGGTGCCCGTGATCCGCACCGCGCCGGCATCGACGCCGACCGGCGACGCATTCGACTTCAACGAGAGCGGCCCCGGTCCCGGCGCGGCTCGCACGCCCGAGCTGCTCGGATGGGTGCGGCTCACCTACTCGACCGCGCGCCTCGAGGGCGAGCTCAGCCGGGCGCGGACCATCGGGCTCCTCATCCTCTCGCTGGTGGTGGCGCTGGGGCTCGCGGCGTCGCTCGCGATGCTGCGGGTGGTGGTCCGCCCGCTGCGCGAGGCGAGCGGCCTGGCGCGGGAGATCGCGGGCGGCAACCTCGATCGCCGCATCCCGGTGCGCGCCGGCGACGAGCTGGGTGCGCTCGCGGCGTCCATGAACACCATGGCG
>DATEMP010000070.1:0-3049 GCA_035275545.1 Candidatus Eiseniibacteriota bacterium
ACCCCTTACAGCGCCAATCGAATTGTCTACGGCTTGATCTTGACCCCCACGCCAACGCCCGCCGTCGCGGACACGCCGCCCGCCGGCGTCGCTGCCTGGGTGGCCGACTGCGCGCCGACGCCCGCACGCGCGCCGTCACCGCGGATCACTGCCACCTTGCCGTCGGCCCGCGTGAGGCCCGCGGCCACCTTGCCCTGGGCGTTCATCGCGCTCACCACTTCGCCGAGCTTCAAGCCCAGCCCCGCGGCGATCTGGCCCCAGCCCGTCCCCTCGCCGTGGAGCTCGAGGAGCTGGCCGGCCGTCACCTTGGTCTTGGTGTTGGCCTGGAGGCTGTGGGCGATCATGAGCTCGCCCCACGAGGCCTGGGTCTCGTTGTGCTCGGCGGTGAGCTGCTCGGCGGTCATGCCGAAGTCCGCCGCGAGCCGCGAGGCGACCGCCGCCTCACCCTGCGCCCGCGCGACGTCGTTGGTGCGCCGCGAGGTGGCTTCGAGCTTCGCATCGGTCTGCTCGCGCGCGGTCATCGACACCTTGCCGCCCTTGTCCTTGATGGCGTCGAGCGTCTTGCGCACCTCGGCCTTCGCTTCCGCGGCCGCCTGTGCTTCCGCCTGCGCCTGCGCCTGCGCCTGACCCTCCGCCTTGGCCTTCGCGTCCGCGGCCGCCTGCGCCTGTGCCTGCGCCTGCGCCTGGGCCTGCGCCTCGGCGGCGGCCTGCGCCGGCGTCGACTTCACCGCGGCGCTTCCTGCACCCTGGCCCTGCGCCTGGGCTCCTGCGCCCGCCGCGTAGCCCACGCCCGATGCGAGCGCGAGGGTGAATGCTGCGGCACATGACATCATCGTGATCCGGTTCATCTGCTGCTCCTTCCTCCGGCGTCTGGTGACGCCCGTGATGTGCGGCCCCCAACCATGCGGATGCCCGTTACGGCAGGGTCACCCGCAGTCCGATCAGAAACGTCGTATCGACCTGCTCAACCGTTCCGCCGCTGCTGCCGCCGTTCGAGCCGCCCAGGATGGGCAGCCCGCCGAGCGGCCCGCCGCCCCCCGGCGTGCCTGCCGCGCCCGAGGCGTTGCGCGCGAGACCCAGCTCGCCCGAGAGCTCGAGGTGCGACACGACGCTCCACCCGAGCCCCACCGAGCCCTGGACCGCGGGCGGTCCCTGGGAGGTGGTGGCGTACGACGCGGAGGCGCGCCCCGAGAGCTTGGGGACGATCGGTGCCGCGGCTTCGGCGATCGCGCCGTTCGAGCGACCCCCGAGATGATCCTGGTAGTGCGCGTACCAGAGCGACAGGGACGTGCCGCGCGGCAGCGACAGCTGCGGACCGACCCGTGCCCGCCAGGCGCGGAACGTCTCGTCGGCGATGATGCGCGTGGCGTTGATGCGCAGCTTGGTCATCGGCGCGAGCGGCACGCCCACGCCGCCCGTGACGGTGATGCCCTGCCCCGACAGGTTGTCGTCGTAGCGCACGCCCGCCAGCATGAGATCGGAGCCACCCGCGCCCAGGACCACCGCGCCCAGCACCGCGTCGATGTTCTGACCGAGCGGTCCCGCGTAGTGGTCGTACCCGCCGACCGCCGTCACCGGTGACGCCTGGGCACTCCCGGCGGCCGCCGTCAGGATGATCGCCAGCACCGCGAGCGCTCCGCGGTGCAACCGACACTGCATCGTTCCCGGCATTGTTCCCCCCTTCGCGAAACGAACGAACGCGAGATCCCCAAGATCAAGTCACATGCCATGGGGGCGTCCCCGCGGGGGCGGGTCGCCGACACGATTGCGGCACCGGCGCTTCGGTCGCGATCGTGCAGGACGCTCGGCGTCCCGGATGGGACGCTTTCGCCGTCCTGAACGGAGTGAGGTGTCCGCGCCGGTGCAATGCGGGTGCCGCAACGGATGCCGCACTACGACGCGCGGCGCGCGTTTCCCTCGGCGGCCTGAGCGTGCGGGTCGCTCAGTGTCTCGTGCAGAATGCGACGCAGGGCCCGCTCGGCGTGGGGCCGGTGGAGCGCGGTCAGCACCCACGGCCAGACCAGCGACCAGAACATGCCCATGCCCCAGAACAGCCACGCGCCGCTCGCATGCGACGCGACGTCGTCGCGGAACCGGGCCGAGAGCAGGTAGACCGTGGCGAGCGTGGTGCCGAGCAGCAGACCCTGGAGCACCGCGAGGCGCGTCCAGCCCCAGAACGTGACGTGGTAGCGCACCTGGTTGCCGCCGGCGCGGTTCACCGTGACGTCGTTGAGCCCCACGTTGTACGTGGTCAGGAACCCGCGCGATACGAAGTGGATGCCGCTCCGGTCGCGGCCCATGACCTGGTAGTCGGCGCGGTCACGGCGTCCCGCAACCAGCAGGCCGCTCTCGACCCGCCGCTGCAGGCGCGTCGCGAAATCCTCGGGCAGAGGATCGAGCGCGAGCTGGCCGGAGAACTGGGGCATGAAGGGCTTCACGCCCGGGGTATCGGCCCGGCGCGGCGTTCCCTCCAGTGTCGTGCGCGGCGGCGATCCGCCCGCGCCTCGGGATCAGCGGGTCGCGAGCAGGGCTGCGACCGCGCGCTGCCAGCGCCGGTACTCGGCGTCCCGCCACGTGCGGCCCTGGCGCGGCCGGAAGGTGCGGTCGATCCGCCGCGCGCGGTCCAGCTCGCGGTGCGAGCTCCAGAGCCCCACGCCCAGCCCGGCCAGCAGGCCCGCGCCCAGCGCCGTGGTCTCGACCACCACCGGCCGCTCGACCGGCACACCCAGGAGGTCGGCCTGGTACTGCATGAGCACGTTGTTGGCCGAAGCGCCCCCGTCCACCCGCAGCGTGGCCACCCGGCGCCCGGCGTCGCGCGCCATCGCCTCGACCAGGTCGCGGGTCTGGAACGCGAGCGACTCGAGTGCCGCGCGCACCACGTGGGCACGCGTGGTGCCGCGGGTGAGCCCGAACAGGGCACCGCGCACGTCCGGCCGCCAGTAGGGAGCCCCGAGCCCCACGAACGCCGGCACCAGGACCACGCCGCCCGCGTCGCGCACCCGGCGCGCGATCGCCTCGCTGTCGCTCGCGCGCTCGAGCACCTGGAGCC
>DATEMP010000071.1:0-17022 GCA_035275545.1 Candidatus Eiseniibacteriota bacterium
CGCGAAGGCCGAGGCCCCCAAGGCGGCGAAGCGCGCAGCCGCCGCGCCCAAAGCGACGGCAAAGACTGCGAAGAGACCTGCCTCCGCGCCGCGCAAGGCCGCGAAGGCGAAGGTGGGCGCCGCGAAGCCCAAAGGCGCGCGCGGGAGATCCCGATGAGCACGATGCCCGCGATCATGGCGCCGCGCCGCGCGCGGCTCGGCGTCCTGTTCGTGTTCGGGGCCGCCATGGGATGGCTCGAGGGCGTGGTCGTGGTCTACATCCGCGGCCTGTTCGGTATGGTGCACGGCCCCGTCACCCCGCCGCCGCACGAAGTCGTCGAGCGTTTCGCCGAGCTTCCGTGGCTCCTGCCCACCGAGCAGTCGCGCGAGGTGGCGACCATCCTCATGCTCGCCGCGGTCGCATGGCTGGCCGCCGACCGTGCGGCCGCGCGGCTGGGTGCGTTCCTGTTCATCTTCGGCGTGTGGGACATCGTCTACTACGTCGTGCTCTACGCAATGCTGCGCTGGCCCCCAAGCCTCGGCACGATCGATGTCCTGTTCCTGATCCCGCCCGGGCCCTGGTGGATCCAGCCGGTCTGGCTTCCCGTTGCTGCCTCGACGGTCATGATCGTGGTGGGAACGATTCTGTTCAGGGAGACAAAACTCAAACTCGCTCGCTGAGCCCTTCCGGTCGTCCAGGTCGAGCGGTATCCTCGTGGGCACACAACGTCCAGCATCACTCAACGGAGGCCCCCATGTTCCGCTCAGCGCCGGTCGTGCTCGCCCTCGCCGCTCTCCTCCTCACGACCTCGGTTGCGAGCGCAGCCGTGCCTTCGCCCCAGAACTCCACGGTGGAGTCGTGCCTGCGCGTCTGTCCCGCGGGCGACATCCACATTCGCATCATCGTGCGTGATCTCGCCAACAATCCGGTCGCGGGTTCCTCGGTGCTGCTCGACTTCTGCTCGTGCCCCTTCATCGCCCTGTGCCCGCTCCAGGGCGGCGAGCCCTACCAGATCGTCACCTCCTGTCAGGTGAGCATGCTCACGGACGCCGCGGGAGTGGCGGAGTTCCCGCTGCGCGCAGGCGGCGTGTGCATCGGCAGCGTGGTCGTGTACGCCGACGGCGTGAATCTGGCGCAGCGCGGCTTTGTCGCGTCACCCGACCAGAACGGCAACATGACCGTGAACGCCTCCGACCAGGCGCTGCTCGGGCTCAAGATCGGCGGTCCGTACGATCCGACCGGCGACCTCAACTGCAGCGGTGCGCTCGAGGCGGGGGACCAGGGAGTGCTCGCCGGGCATCTCGGGCACTCGTGCGCGGTGGTGGTGCCGACGCTGCCGAAGAGCTGGGGCACGGTCAAGACCATCTACCGCTGATCACGGCGGTTACGCGGCGGCCGCCTCCGAAGCGGAACCCGGAGGCGGCCGCAGGTGTATCCGGGGCATGAGACGGCCCGCGCTCCTGCTCCTGATCGCCGCGCTCGCCCTGACGCCCGCGGCGCACGCCGATATCCCCAACCCCAACCAGTCGACCGTCGATCCCTGCCTGGTGTTGTGCCCGGCCGGCGATCTGACGTTCCACGTCGTGGTGCGCGGGTTCACCGGCAATCCGTTCGCGGGCTCGAGCGTCCAGATCGAGTACAGCGCGTGCCCCGGTTTCCATCTGTGCGCGCTGACCGGAGGCGAGCCCTACACGCACCTCTCGTTGTCGGGCCTCGAGATGGTCGGCGTGATCTCCGACGTCCAGGGCATGGCGAGCTTCCCGGTGAAGGCGGGCGGCGGGTGCTCGTCGGGCGCGGTGAAGGTCTACGCCGACGGTGTCCTGCTCGCGAACCGCGCGCTCGCATCGCCGGATCAGAACGGTGATGGCGTGGTGTCGGCCCAGGACGTGACGCTGCTCCAGGCGAAGCTCGGCACCGCGGATCCCACCGGCGACCTCGATTGCAGCGGGGCCGTCGACGGCGCCGATCTCGCGCTCCTCCAGGCCCACGCCGGCCACGCCTGCGCGCAGCCGACCGAGGTCCGGCCCGGCACCTGGGGCCGCATCAAGACGCTCTACCGCTAGCTAGCCGATCTTCTCCGCGATCGACTTGGCCTGGAGGAACAGCAGCAGGTAGTCGCGTCCGCCCGCCTTGGAATCCGTTCCGCTCATGTTGAATCCGCCGAACGGATGCGCCCCGACGATCGCGCCGGTGCACTTGCGGTTGATGTACAGGTTGCCGACGAAGAACTCGCGCTTGGCGCGCTCGATCTTTTCCGGGTTGCGCGTGTAGACCGCGCCGGTGAGGCCGTACTCGGTGCCGTTGGCGATCGCGAGCGCGTCGTCGAAGTTGCGCGCGCGGATGACCGCGAGCACCGGGCCGAAGATCTCCTCCTGGGCGATCGTGTCGTTGGGCTTGATGTCGGCGATCACGGTCGGGGCGATGAACCAGCCGTCCTTGCCGGCGACACCCTGCCCCCCGGTGACCAGCCGGCCATCGCGCTTGCCCGACTCGATGTACGAGAGGATCTTGTCCCGCGCGCCCTGGTTGATGACCGGCCCCATGGCGATCCCCGCCTGATCGGGCTCGCCCACGGTGATCTTCTCGACCAGCGGCTTCAGCTTCTCGAGGAAGGCGTCGTAGACCTTCTCGCTGACGATCGCGCGCGAGCACGCCGAGCACTTCTGACCCTGGAAGCCGAACGCCGCGGCGGCCACGCCCTGCGCGGCCGCGTCCACGTCCGCCTCCTCGTCGACGATGATCGCGTCCTTGCCGCCCATCTCCGCCACCACGCGCTTGAGCCAGATTTGGCCGGGCTGAACCTCGGCCGCCAGCTTGTTGATGCCGATCCCGACCGCTTTCGAGCCGGTGAACGACACGAAGCGCGTCTTCGCGTGGCGCACCAGCGTGTCGCCGACCGTCGCCCCGCCACCGCTGACGAAGTTGAACACGCCGGGGGGCAGCCCCACTTCCTCCATGAGCTGGAAGAACTGCCAGGCGATCGCGGGCGAATCGCTCGAGGGCTTCACCACCACGGTGTTGCCCGCCACGATCGCCGCGGTGCACATGCCGACGCAGATCGCGAGCGGGAAGTTCCAGGGCGGGATCACCGCGCCGACGCCAAGCGGCACGTAGACCATGCTGTCACGCTCGCCCGGGAGCTGCGTGAGCGCGGGCGGGCTGTCGTAGCGCAGCATCTCGCGCGCGTAGAACGCCATGAAATCGACCGCCTCGGCGGTGTCGGCGTCCGCCTCCGCCCAGCTCTTCCCCACCTCGTACACCATCCACGCCGAGAACAGGTGGCGCCGGTCGAGCATGCGCTTGGCGGCCTCGATCAGGTACGCGGCCCGCTCGCGCGCGGGGACCCGGCTCCAGGTCGCGAAGGCGCGGTGCGCCACTTCGACCGCCTGCGCCGCCTGAGCTGCCGTGCCCGACTGGAACCGGCCGATGATCTCGGAGGGCCGTGACGGATTGCGCGACTCGAAGGTGCGCTCGCCCTTCATGCGCTCGCCCCCGATCACCAGCGGATGCTCCTGGCCGAGCTGGCCGCGCACGGTCGCCAGCGCCTGCTCGAACGCCGCCTTGTGCTCGGGGCGCGTGAAGTCGATGTAGGTCGTGGGCGCGTACTCGGTCAGCGACTTGGGGTCCACCGGGGCGATGCCCGTCGGGGTCGTGGGGTTCATGGGGCCTCCGTGTCCAGTGGGCGCGCGGGACGGCGCTTTCGTTCCAAACCGGTATCGGCCGCCGGAGTCTAGTCCAACATCTCCGCACGCGGTAGCGGACGACGGAACGTCAGCGGATCACCGTGAAGCGTCGCTCGAGCCGCTGATCTCCCACCGTGAGCACGGCGAGGTAGACGCCGGCGCCGACCCTGCGACGCGAGTCGTCGATCCCCTCCCACACCGCGCCGTGCGGCCCCGGACTCTGCACCGCGGGCTCGAGCACCACCGCGACCCGCCGCCCGGCGAGGTCGTAGATGGCGAGGCTGACGCGTGCGGAGGATGGGAGCGTGAACGCGAACGACGTCGTGCCGTTCGACGGCGACGGGTAGGGCGTTCGGAACTCGATCGGAGAGCCGGTGGGCGGAGGCACACCGGTCACCCCGGTGTAGCGGATGCGATGGATGTCGCCGGGTAGATTGCCGGCCGCCCCGGTGACCATCCGGCAATACCAAAGACTGCCGTCGGGAGCCTGCGCATAGTCGGCGACGGCGTTCCCCAGCGTCGCCCAATCGGTGGGGTTGGGCTGGCCGGGTGCGGACTCCGAAACCCAGCTGCTCCCGTCGAAGTGCAGCCGGCGCACGTAGCCGCGATAGAAGTCGTTGTACAGGATGTCCCCTTCGTACTCGACGGGGAACCGGCTCGAGCCGCTGGCGGGCCGGCGGATGAGCGCTCCGCCGTTCACCGACTGTCCCTGCGTCCGGCCGTAGACGAAGATCGGCTCGGTGAACGTGGTGCTGTCCACGCTGAGGCACGTCGAGAAGGGCAGCTGTCCCTCGTAGATCGGCCACTGCATGTTGCTGCCCAGCACCGACACGTGATCCAGCTCCTCTTGCGAATTCTGTCCCACGTCGCCGATCACCAGGGCCCCGGTCACCCGGTCCATGGCAAATCGGAAGGGGTTGCGCAGCCCCCAGTAGCCGACCAGCTTCGCGTTGGCGTTCGCGTTGCCGACGTAGGGATTGTCCGCGGGCGTGATGAGGCTCTTGGCGGGCGGTCCGCCGCCGCCGGCGGGCAGCGCGGAGACGTCGAGGCGCAGGATCTTGCCGGCCAGGATGGTCAGATTCTGGGCCTGGCAGGAGCTCGCGTCGTCACCGATCGAGATGTAGAGCTTCCCGTCGGGCCCGAAGCGCACGGTGCCCCCGTTGTGGTTGAAGGCGTTGTCCGGGATGTCGGTGAGGATGTCGTAGCGGGTCGATGGGTCGATGGTGAGGCTGCCGTCGCCGGTATTGGTGAGATCCCCGCCCATGGTGTAGCGCGAGATGCGGATGGTGTTCGATAGCGAGTAGGTGTAGTGGATGTAGATGTACGGCGTGGCCGGCCAGCCGGGATCCACCGCGATCCCGAGCAGCCCACCCTCGCTCGAGGAAACATCAACATTCGGAACAAAGATGATCGGATCCACCAGCGCGATCCCGCCGTTCACGATCAGGCGGATTCTGGCCCCGATACGCTCGGTGAACAGGACCCGCCCGTCCGGGAGCATCGCCATCCCGACCGGCTGACTGATGCCGCCGAGGATCAGGTCGTCGACGAAGTCGGTTGGCACCTGGGCTCGAGCGGATGCGGCGCCCAGCAAGGACGCGATGATCAGGGCGAGGATGGCGCAGCCGCGGCGGGCCGCGGCTTCGTATCGATCGTGAACACGGTTCATGCTGTGGATCCTCCGTGGCGGCCGTGAGGCACCATCATACGACGGGACGCACTATCGCACGAGGACGACCCGGCGCTCGAGCGTCCCTCCCGCCACCGTCAGGCGTGCACGATAGATGCCGGCCGGGAGCGCTTCACCCCGTGCGTCGCGCCCGTCCCATTGCAGACGCCGGGGCCCCGCCGGGTGCGGCGTGGCGGCGATCAGGGAGCGGACGCGACGGCCCGCCAGGTCGTGGATCGACAGCGCGACCGTGCCCGGTTTGGCGAGCATGAACTCCAGCGTGACGCCGGCGCGCGCGGGGTTCGGATGGGGCGGATGGAACTCCGGGCCGGCGGCCGGCGGCGGCGGCGCCGAGACCACCCCGCCGTACCGGATGCGTCGGATGAAGCCGGGACCCACGCCCGAGGGGCCGAGCATCGCGCAGTACCAGAGCGTCCCGTCGTGGGCCACCAGCCAGTCGGAGATGAAGTAGGGCCCCACCGCCCAGTCGGTGGCATTCGGCTGGCCGGGTGCCGGGGCGAGCGACCAGGTGTTGCCGCTCCGCTTCAGGCGCCGGATCCAGTTGCCGTAGAAGTCGGAGAAGAAGATGTTGCCCTCGTATGCTGGCGGAAACGGGCCCGGAGCACCGGGCGGGCGGCGATAGATCACGCCTCCGATCACGGCTGCGCCCTCGGAGTGGTCGTAGGTGTAGATGGGGCCGGTGAAGGCGGTGCTGTCCACGTTGGGACAGCTCAGCGGCCCGGGGACGTCGCCCTCGTAGATGATCCACTCGAAGTTGAGGCCCGGCGTGGGCGCGTGGTTCACCTCCTCACGCTGGTCGCCACCCACGTCGCCGATCGTCATCTCTCCGGTCGCAGGATCGAGCGCGAACCGGAACGGATTGCGCAGCCCCCACTGCCAGACCAGGCGCGCGTCAGGTTGCGGATGCGCGGCGAAGGGATTGTCGGCGGGCGTGATGAGGGCGCGCGGCGCCGGCCCGCCCGGACCGGGCGGCAGGCCCGAGACGTCGAGGCGCAGGATCTTGCCGCGCAGGTCGCCCAGGGTCTGCGCGCCGCACAGGGTGTAGTCGCCGAGGCTCGAATAGAGCATCCCGTCGGGGCCGAACCGCAGCGTGCCGCCGTTGTGGAACTCCGCCTCATGCGGGGCGATGAGCACGTCGTAGCGCGTGGCCGGGTCGATCGTGAGCGCCCCGTTGCCGGTGAACGCGAGGTCGCCCGCGGCCGTGAAGCGGGCGATGCGATGAATGGGCTCTCCCGTCACCGTGTACTGGAGGTAAAGGTAGGGCCGCGCCGGCCAGCCGGGGTCGACCGCGATCCCGAGCAGTCCCTCCTCGCCGTAGCTCGCGTCCACGCCCGGGACCGTCACGACCGGGTCGATCGCGGCGAGGGCGCCCTGCACCAACAGCCGCACCCGCGCGGTCGCGCGCTCGATCACGAACAGGCGGCCGTCCGGGAGCATCGCCATCCCGACCGGCTCCGCGAAGCCGCCGATGACCGCCTCGTCCACGAAGTCGGTCGGAAGTGCGAACTGGCCCCGGGCGGGAGCCGCGGCGATGGTGAGCGCGGCGACGAGCAGCGCGCCGCGAGCGCGGCGCCCGCTCACACGGTCACGTTCGCGGTGATCGCGGCGATCAGCGCGCGGCAGAAGTCCGGCAGATCGGCGGGCGTCCGGCTCGAGATCAGGTGACCGTCCACCGCCACGCTCTGATCCACGTACCGGGCGCCCGCGTTCTCGAGGTCGTCGCGGATCGCCGAGACTCCCGTGACGGTGCGCCCCTTGAGGATGCGCGCGCTCACCGGCACCCAGCCGGCGTGGCAGATCATCGCGATCGGCTTGCGCGCGCGGTCGAAAGCGCGCACCAGCTCGAGCACCGCGGGCAGCCGGCGGAGCTTGTCCGGCGCCCAGCCGCCGGGAATCACCAGCGCGTCGAAGTCGTCGGCGCGCACCTGGTCGAACGTCTGGTCGGGCGTGCACGGGTATCCGTACTTGCCGACGTACTTGGTGCGCTCCGGGCCGGCGACCACGACCCGCATGCCTTCCTCTTCGAGACGGATCTTGGGATACCAGAGTTCGAGATCTTCGTAGGCCTGTTCGACCAGCACGAGGACGCGGCGGGCGGGCGGTGCGGCGGTCATGGGAGCCTCCTCGGACGATGCGGTGCGCGGCCCATCGACTCTACCCCCGCGGACCGCGCGGTCAAGCCCGGTTGCGGCGACGCGGCGCCGTACGCATACTGCCGCCCCATGCGCTTCGGGCTGTCGGCACGCATGTTCATCGGGCTGGCCGCAGGACTCGTGCTGGGCGTGGCCGCCAACCTCACGCTCGCCGGCGCCCCCGGCCTCGAATGGTTCGTGCGTCACGTCACCGAGCCGGCCGGCAAGATCTTCCTGCGGCTGCTCTTCATGCTGGTCATCCCGCTCATCCTCGCGGCGCTCTCGCTGGGGGTCGCGGGCCTGGGCGACGTGCGCCGCCTGGGGCGGATCGGCCTCAAGACGCTCGCCTACACGGTGGTGGTGTCGGCGATCGCCGTGCTGCTCGGCGTCGGCATGGTCAACCTCTTCAAGCCCGGCGCCGGCCTCTCCCCCGAGCTCAAGGCGCGGCTCTCGACCCAGGCCTCCGCCGCGCCGCCGCCCGCACCCGCCGCGGGAGCCTCCGGCGTCGACTTCCTGGTGAACCTGGTGCCCAACAACATCGTCAAGACCATGGCCGACGGCGACATGCTGGCGCTCATGGTGTTCTCGCTGTTCCTGGGGCTGGGGCTGGCGCTCACCCGCACCGAGCCGGCCCGCCGCCTCGAGGAGGCGGTCCAGGGGCTCTACGACGTGGTCATGTTCCTGCTCGGCATGGTCATCCAGGTGGCGCCGATCGGGGTCGCGTGCCTGCTGTTCACGCTCACCGCCCGGCTCGGGCTGGACGTGCTGCGCCAGCTCGGCGCCTACGTGCTCGTGGTGGTCGGGGCGCTCCTCATCCACCAGTTCGTCGTCTACTCGATCGCGGTCGCCTGGCTGGGCCGCATGCATCCGGTGACGTTCTTCCGCGCGATCCGCGACGCGATGGTCACCGCCTTCTCGACCGCTTCGAGCAACGCGACGCTGCCCACCTCGCTCATGGTCGCCGAGCGCAATCTGAAGCTGCCGCCGCACGTGAGCCGCTTCGTGCTCACCATCGGCTCGACCGCGAACCAGAACGGCACCGCCCTGTTCGAAGGGGTGACGGTCCTGTTCCTCGCCCAGTTCTTCGGGGTCGAGCTCACGGTCGCCCAGCAGATCACGGTGTGCTTCATCTGCGTCCTGGGCGGCATCGGCACCGCCGGGGTGCCGGCGGGCTCGATCCCGGTGGTGGTGATGATCCTGGGGATGGTGGGCGTCCCGCCCGAGGGCATCGGGATGATCCTCGGCGTCGACCGCTTCCTGGACATGTGCCGCACCACGCTCAACGTGACCGGCGATCTCGCCGCCGCCGTGGTCGTCTCCCGCGGCGAGGAGTCTCCGGCGCCCGCACCCGCACCCGTCTGAGCGCGCCGGTTTCCTTGTCCGGAGAGGGCACGGCTGGGGTACAATTCCGTGTTGATGTGTCCGTCGGCGGCTCCCCCCGCCCGGATGTCGCGTCAGCTCGAAGGAGATCGCATATGAAGCGCGGTATCGTGGCCGTGGTGCTCATGTCCTGTATCGCATTGATATTGGTGGCAGGGTCGGGCGGCACGGTCCCCCTGGATCCCGAGAAGATGCCCGAAGTCGTGGCCGCGACCTTCCGGGCGGTGTTCCCCAACGGCACGATCCAGAAGCTCGACGTCGCCGAGGAAAACGGGGTCATGGTCTACGACTTCGAGTTCACCGCCGGGGCCCGCGAGAAGGAAACCGACATCATCGGCGACGGCACGATGATCGAGTCCACGCTCGTCATCACCCGCGCGGACATCCCTCCCGCCGCCATGAAGACCATCCTGAAGCACGCCCGGGGGGCGACGATGGGGCGCATGGAGTGGATCGAGACGTTCTACGACCTCGAGGGGGGCAAGGCGGTGAAGCTTCCCAAATCGAAGATCACCTACGCGGTCGAGCTGACGCGCCCGAAGCAGACCGCCGAGGTCATGGTCGACCCCGCCGGGAAAGTCACCGAGGCGCCGGTGTGGACGCCCAAGCCCGGGCAG
Organism: Candidatus Eiseniibacteriota bacterium; assembly: GCA_035275545.1. Taxonomy (GTDB): domain Bacteria; phylum Eisenbacteria; class RBG-16-71-46; order RBG-16-71-46; family RBG-16-71-46; genus WS-11. The sequence goes on from DATEMP010000071.1 coordinate 9,483, forward strand.
GCCAAGTAGCCTAGCTGGTCGCGTACCGTCCCATCGCCGAGTCCACGATCTCGGCGACCAGCTCGTGGTACGAGCGCCCGCCCTTCTTCGCCGCCATGGAGAGCTCGGCGCTCGAGAGCAGGTAGGGGTTGGGGTTCACCTCGAGCACGTGCACGGTGCCGTCGGGGGCGAGCCGGAAGTCGATGCGCCCGTAGTCGCGAAGCTGGAGCGCCGTGAACGCCTGCACCGCGGTCTCCTGAAGCCGGGTCACCGTCGCTTCCTCGAGGTCCTCGGGGAAGAACGGCTTCGTGGTCTTGTAGGCCTCGGTGTCCTCCTCCCACTTCACCTCGCTGCCCGCGATCTTGGGCGTTCCCTTCGGGAGCTTCGAGAGATCCATCTCGACCACCGGGAGCGCCTGCGGGCGCTCGTTTCCGAGCACGCCGACGTAGAGCTCGCGACCCTCGATGTACTCCTCGATCAGGGCGGGGCTGTCGAACTCGGCGTGGATGTAGTCGATCCGCTCCATGAGCTCCTTGATCGAGCCGCACACCGCGTCGAACCGGATCCCGATCGAGCCGTCCTCGCGCGCCGGCTTCACGATCACCGGGAACTGGATGTCGTGGGAGTGCTCGAGGCGGCCGCGATAGACGGTCGTGAAGTACGGGGTGTGGATGCCGTGGAATGTGAAGATCTTCTTGGCGAGGGTCTTGTCCTGAGCGAGGTAGAGGCCGCTCGATCCGGCGCCGGTGAAGCGCCGACCCAGCAGCTCCAGGTAGCCGGCGATGTTGGTGTCCTGGCTGTCGTCGCCGGCGAAGGATTCGACCAGGTTGAAGAGCAGATCGGTCTGCGACCGGGCGAGCTCGATCAGGCTCTCGCGCGTCCCGTCGAGGCGCACGTAGACCGGGTTGTGCCCGACCTTCCGGAGCGCCTCGTAGACCTCCTGGACGTCCTCCTCGGGCGACTTCTTCTTCGGGCGCTCCCCCTCGACCCGTTCCTCGTCCTCATCCCACCAGTAGTCGTAGAGAACGCCGATCCGGAGCTTGGCCATCGCGATCCTCGCTGTTGGGGTCACGGCCCCCTCCTGGGGCCGGAATGATCACGTGTGCACGAACTTGCCCCGCGTCAGGTAGTTCATCGCCAGCGTCGTCCCGTACGCGGTCAACTCGACCAGGTATTCGGCTTCCTTGCCGGCCTCGGCGAAGAGCTGTTTCTCCCGGCAGGTGCGCGCAATGCGCTCGACCAGTGCACGGACCACCGGACGTTTGACCCCCGTCCAGTAGGTGATCTTGTCGGTGAGCGCCAATCGGTTGTCCTCCACCAGCTCGGCGGCGGGCCGGATCCCCTTCCGGCGTCGCCCGCGGGTGAAGAACATGTCGGCCAGGTCGGTCTCGAGCGCCACGTTCACCGCGGCGCCGTTCTGACGCATCAGCCGCCGATAGAACTGCTCGACCGTGAGCTTCATGTCCTCGACCGTGATGTCGAAGTCGCCGGTCGAGACCACCGGGTCCACCTCGCGGACCCGGCGTGCCACGCGGTCAACATAACGCAACTTGGCCAGCGCCGGCCACCACTTGTACTTCCGGCGCCAGTTCGATCCCGGCGTGAGCCACACGGCGAAGGTTTCGGCGAAGTCCTCGTCGGGATGCTTCTGCGCGTACCACCCCGCGATGTGCCGCACGTGCTTGCGGCTGAACGGAACCGGCCGGTAGTGGTCGCGGTAGCGGCGGTTGTACGGTCCGAATCGCTTGCGCCACTCAGGGGTGACGAAGAGCCGGTACGCGTAGTTGAACGCGTGCCCGGCCTCGTGCCGCAGATACATCATGATCTCGCGCTCGTCCTCGAGGTCGTTCATGAGGCGCTCGAGCCGCGCGAGGTGCGGATCGGCGAGATAGAAGGGTATGCCGATCACCGGCTGGCCGTCGGGACAGCCCCACTCGTCGGTGAGGTAGCACACCGGACGGAATCGCTTGAGGCCCTTGCGCTCCAGCTCGCGGTGAAGCTGGTGCACGTAGCGCTCGACCGGAGAGCCTTCCAGCCGCAGTCCGAGCTGGCTGATGCGCTTCCCGAGTAGGTCGCGCATGTCGGCAGGGGCTTTCTCGAAGTCGGACACGGGCAGCGATGCTAACGATTCGCGGCAGCCGGAACAAACCGCCCAACCGTCAAGCCGGGGTCAAGATCAGGCCCTGCAGGCGCCGACCGACGGCCCATGGCATCCCAATCGCATGCTTTCCATTGTGGACATCGACCGGACATTGATAGCCTCCCCGCCCGCGTCGGTCCTGTGCCTGGAAGCTCCCCCTCTCCGGGCCGGACCTGCATCACCAACGAAAGGAGCCGTTCCCGTGCACCGTCGCTACCTCACCCTGTGGTCCGCTGTCCTGCTCGCGCTCAGCGCGGCAGTCGCGGTTGCCGAGCCTGTGCAGTACAAGATCGATCCGGGTCATTCGCTGGTCGGGTTCAACATCCGTCACTTCTTCAGTCGCACCCCGGGACGCTTCAAGGACTTCAGCGGCACGATCATGCTGGACGAGAAGAACATCGCGGCCTCCTCGGTCGACGTCACGATCCAGGCCGCCAGCATCAACACCGAGCACGAGCGGCGCGACAGCGATCTGCGCGGCCCGAACTTCTTCAACGTCGACACGTTCCCGACGCTCACGTTCAAGAGCACCAAGGTGGTCGCGGGTCCGGAGAAGACGTTCCTCATCTACGGCGACCTCATGATCCGCGGCGTCACGAAGCCGGTGACGCTCCAGGCCAGCCTGACCGGCATCGGCGACGTGGGCATGACCGGCCGTCCGGCGCGCAGGCTCGCCGGCTTCGACGCCAAGACCACCATCAACCGCAAGGACTACGGGATCGTCTGGAACCGGGTGCTCGACCAGGGCGGTTCGATGCTCGGCGACGACGTCGAGATCTCACTCCAGATCGAAGCCGCCAAGTTCGATCCGAACGCCGCGCCCCCTCCGCCACCCGCCGCGGCGCCGGCAGCGGAGAAGAAGTAGCCAAGCAAGAGAGAGGGCCGGGGAGAGACCTCCCCCGGCCCTCTCGACGTTCGCGACTACTTGCCCGAAGTCCCGCCCGCCGCCGCAGTCGAATCCGGGGCCGCCGCCGGCGATGCCGGCACCTCCGCCGAATCGGGATGCGCGACCGCCCAGGCGTCGTAGCGCGCCTTGAGGGTCTTCAGCTCCTCGGCCGCGTTCAGCCGCTCGAGCCACACCAGCTGCTCGCGCGCCTTCTTCGCGTCGCCCTTGTCGAGCCACGCCTCGCCCAGGTACTCGCGGGCGGGCGCGAAGTCCGGCTTGATCGCGAGGCATTTGTCGTAGGCCTTGAACGCCTTGTCGTAGTCGCCGGTCTTGCGCGCCGTGTAGCCGACCAGGTTCCACGCCTCGTGATAGCGCGGGTCCAGGAGCACCGCCTGCTCGGAGCGCTCGAGCGCGCGCTTGAACTTCTTCTCGGCGTTCTTCGTCTTGCCGTCCTCGAGGTCCTTCTTCGCCTTCCCCACCTCTTCGTAGGCGAGCGCGTAGCTCTCCTCGGCCTCCTTGCGGACGTTGCGCTCCCCGGATGCCTGGGACGACGTCGAGCCCGGAACGCCGGGCGTGCTGGAAGGCGTGGGTGCGGGCTCTCGCGGCTCGGTGCTCATGGCCAACACCGCGGGTGCCAATAGCAGCAGCGCGAGGATCACGGGGAATGCACGGCGAACGTTCATGGGTCCGTCCTCGATGAGATAGGTGGCGTTGGGCCCTGATTGTGACGCAGTCACGGAGCGTCGACCAGCCCTTGGATGCCGAACGAATGCTCGCCGATCCGCGTCGTGATCCTCAGCGCGTCGCGATGAGCGCATGAGCGGCGGAGCGAATTCCTAACCCCTAGGGATGCAACCTGTTGCCGTGCTGATTCGTGCGGCGTGCGGCCGGAGCGCCGCGGCGCTCAAGCGTCGCTCAAGCGCGCTTTCCGATACTTCGCCCATGGAATTCGTGCCGGTGCTCGGCTCGCCCCGGGGCCTCCCGCGGACTCGGGGACAGGGCAGCAACCGAGACGCCACAACCCGAGCAGGGTGCCGGTACGAATCCATAACGGGGATCGGCTGGAGGTGGAGCGCCGACCGGCTCAGCGCCCGATGACCGCGATCCTCGCGACGCGATCGGCGACCCGCGCGAAGTAGAGCCCGCCCGGCAGCGGCTGACCCGCCCCATCACGCGACTCCCAGCAGGCACGCCACACGCCGCCCGCCGCCGTGAACGCCGCGCGTCCCACGCGACGGCCGGTGAGGTCGTAGACGAGCAGATCTCCCGCCGGCCGCGTGCCGACCGCGAACGAAACCGCGGCGCCGCCCGCGACCGGATTCGGCCCGGCCAGGAGCGCGGGCGCGGTCGACGGGAGCCCGATGCCCACCACCGTGCCGGGAGCCATCGCCGTCACCGTGTGGCCCTGGATGGTCTGCAGGGGCAGCGGCTCGCCGTTCGTCACCTGGTCGCCTCCGGGAGCGTGCCAGACCACCCGGAAGTCGGTGACGCGGCCCACACGGTTGATGAACCCTCCCTCGGTCACCCGCAGGCGCCACGGGGACTCGGGATCCGGCGGCAGGTACGCCTCCGCCTGCCCCTGCGGGACATCGACCGCGAACGTCCACGCGATGTTGCCGCCGGTGCTCGAGCCGCTCACCCACTCGCTCGCGACCGCCGCACTGGAGCCGGGAAGCGGAATCGTGATCGCCGGGGGCGCGGCTCCGAACCCGGACGCCGCTCCGCCGCCGCCCAGCTCGATCACGGCGGCGATGTCGCTGTCGTACGCGTTGTGCACCACCGTGACCTCGACTGTCGCCGCCGGCGGCCCGGTGGGGCTCACGTACCGCCGCGGCGGGCCCGACCAGCGCACGCCCGCCTCGGTGTAGGCGACGCGGTACCAGAAGGGCTCACCCCGCTCGTTGCCGGGCACGTTCCACACGCGTACGTAGGCGTGGCTGTTGGTGCCGTCCGCGAGCGTCGAGTCACCGGCGGCGGGCACCGAGTCGTAGCCCGCGAAGGCACCGGGAACGCCGGCCACGTCATCGGCGCGCTCGACCACGAAGAACGAGGCGCCGCGCTCGCGCTGGGTGCGGACCGTGGCGGTGATGGTGGCGCCCGCGCCGACCAGCTCGAGCCGCCGCACCTGCGATCGCCCGGGCTGGACCAGCTCGAGCATCGCCGCGTGCAGGTCGAGGGCGCCGAAGCCGATCGGCGAGTACCAGCCCGGATCGGGCCCGGTCACACCCGACGGGACGCCGCCGAGCGAGCGCTGGGCGGTGGCGCGCAGCACCGTGGCGATCTGCGCGGGGGTGAGCGAAGGATACGCGGAGCGCAGCGCCGCCACCGCGCCGCTCACGAACGCCGCCGCCATGCTGGTACCGCTCAGGCGATGGTACTGGGCGCCGTCGCTCGAGAGGTCGCCGTCCGCCGAGAGCACCGCTTCGCCCGGCGCCATGAGATCGGGCTTCTGCTCGTCGGCCGTGCTGCCGTCGCCGTCCGAGTCGCGCGGGCCGTAGTTGTCGAACGCGGCGAAGAGATCGTCGCCGTTGAGCGGCGTGCGCTGGGCGTCGAACGCTCCGACCGCCAGCACCAGGTCGCCGCCCGCCGGGGACGGCACGTAGTGATCGCGCGCGTCGTTGCCCATCGAGCCCACAACCACGATGCCCTCCGAGACCGCGCGGTTCGCAAGCCGGGCCGCCATGTCGTTGCCGTCCGAGCGGTCGATGCTGGAGAGCGACAGGTTGATGACGTCGATGCCCTGGTAGGACGCCCCGGCGCCCCAGTCGCGGGCGCGGTTGTGGATGCACCAGTCGATCGCCTCGGCGATCCCCGAGCCGATCCCCAGATCGTTGAGCACCCGCACGTCCGCGAACTTCGCCGCCGGCGCCACCCCGGTCGCGAACCCGGTGGGCCCGCCGCTGCCGAGCACGATGCCGGCGACGTGCGTCCCGTGCCCGACGCTGCCGTGATCGGAAGGGTTGACGCTGCCGTCGCGGCTGGTGTCGAGCGTCGAGTCGGCGTGGGTGAAATCCGCGCCCCCGACGCAGCGGCCGATCAGCGACTCGTGCCCGGGATACCCGACCTGGGCCTCGTCGTTGATGCCGGTGTCGAGGATCGCGACCACCACCCCCTCACCCGCGGGCTGTCCCATGCCCGACCAGGTCGGGAACACCTGGCCGCTGGGATCGCGCACGCCGATGCTCGCGGCGCCCTCGCGGAGCATGGGATAGAGGATCGGGACCGCCTCGACCCGCTCCACGCCCGGCAGGTTCGCGGCAGCCGCCACCTGGGCGAACGTGGCGATGCTGCGGACCGCGGGGAACGACTCGAAGCGGTGGAGCACCGGCATGCCGAGCCCGGCCAGGGCAAGGAAGTCAGCGGACGTGGGCGTCTGGAGGTAGCTGACGAACACGCCGTAGAAGAGGCCGCCCGGAATCGAGGTGACATCGATGCGCTTGCGCAGCAGCGTGTCGGCTCCCTCGAAGGCGAACTGGTAGCCGAGCAGGTTCACGGTCTCGACGCGGTCGTCGATGTGGTTGTCGTCCTGGTCCCAGATGAAGGGCGCGGCGTGGGCGGAGAGCGGGGCCAGGCACAGTGCCAAGGCCGCGAGCCACGAAAGCGTAAGCCGGGCGTGCGCGAACCCGCGCGCGCCACGGACAGGCGTGACCTCGCCTCGCGGAGTGGGCCCTTGGACGTTCATCGGCCGGAAGTACACCGAACCTGTGTTGACCGCGGCTTGACCAAATCTCCTATCCCTCTGGGCTCCAATCCCTTATGCCGTTGTAGCCACCTCCTGTGGAACCGACTGTGACGCACCCAGCAGTCGCTGCACCGCGCGCTCGGTCTCGGGAAGGGGGTCGACGCCGAGCTCCGCGCGCAGCAGCCCTCGCAGCTTCTCGTACTCGCTCACCGCGGCGCGCCGGTTGCCGAGCCGCACCATGGACTCGATCATCGAGAGCCGGGTCCCTTCGCGGAACGCGTCCAGCTCGGCGGCGCGCCGGTAGCAGGCGAGCGCCTTGTCGTGATCGCCGGCCTGAGTGTACGCCCCGCCCAGGTCGATGAGCAGCTTTTCCACGCGGTCGCGGTTCCGCCCCTGGAGCTCCTCCGCCCAGCCGCCGTAGACGCCCTCGAGGAAGGGGGCCGAGGCGAGCGCGAGCGCCGCCTCGAGCGCACGGCGGCGTGATCCGGGATCGCGCCCGGCGCGCGCCTCGTCGAGCGCCCCGTCGAACTCCCAGGCGTCGCACACCAGCGGGTAGGCGGGATTCAGCCGGTAGTACTCGCCCTCGCGCAGGATCGCGGCCTCGCGGTGCCGCGGCAGCACGCTGCGGATGTAGGAGAGCGTGGGATGGAAGTTCCGGCGTCCCGCGGCGAGCTGGCGTCCCGGCCAGAAGTGCTCGAGCAGCTCGTCCTTCACCGCGCCGCGCGGGCGGAGCGCGAGGAAGATGAGCAGGTGGAACGCGCGCTGGGCGCGCCACACCGAGGCCGGCACCGGATGCCCGCCCACCTGGAGCTGCGGCGGACCGAACAGCACCAGGCGCGGCACGCGCGCCTCC
>DATEMP010000072.1:0-16132 GCA_035275545.1 Candidatus Eiseniibacteriota bacterium
TGCGTCAACTGCGGGGAGTGTAACTCGGTGTGCCCGATCTTCGACGCCGCTCGGATCCGGCTGCCGCAGATGCTCACGCACCTGGGCGAAGGCATGTACGCGGGCGAGGCGATCGGGCCCACCGGCATGAAGCTGCTCGACCTGTGCATGCGCTGCGGCAACTGCGAAGAAGTGTGTCAGGCCGGGATCCCGCACCTGCCGATGTACAACGATATGCAGGTGTCCACCGAGCGCATCGAGACCAGCGAGGCCACGCGCGAGGCGCGGCGCGAGCGCCACGTGGCGATCCTGGCCGCGCTGCGGGGCTCGTCGGGCTACACGCGCGAGTTCCTCGACATCCGCCCCGGCCAGTACCTGAGGCGCACGCCCGCCTCGCTGCCGGGGATGGCGCGCTTCCTCCTCATGCGCGCCGAGAACGACGCGGGCCCGGCCGCCACGTGCATTCACTGCGGGGCGTGCGTCGCGGTGTGCCCGACCAGCGCCAACAAGGAGTACCAGGCGGGCGATCCGCGCCTGATCACCACCGACCAGGAGCGCTGCATCGGCTGCGGGACCTGTGTCGAGGTGTGCCCCGCCAACCTCGCGAACGGCGGGCAGACGCTGCGGGTGATGGAGGCGCCGACCCGCGACTGGTTCGTGGCGCTCGACGAGCTCGAGCAGGCGGAGCGGACATGAGCCTCGAGATCGAGCGCGGCAACGGCCAGGCGCACCCGGAGGCGGGCCCGGCCGTGAACGGGCAGCGGGAGCGCGAGCGGCTGGCGCTGTGGGAGAGCCTGCTCACGCTGGTGGTCGATCCCGAGAGCACCAAAGTCCCGGACCGGACCCGCGGCCGGCTGGTGCTCTCCCACTTGCTCGAGCGCGCGGGCATCGACGAGCTGGAGTTCTGGCGCATGGGGCGCGGCCAGCGCGGGCGGCTGTTCCTGTCGCGCTACTCGCGGCTCTCGGGCGACATCCCCGAGCTCGAGATCAGCTCGTTCGATCTCGACAAGGTGCTCAAGGAGCGCTTCCGCCAGGAACCGCTCACGCTCGGCGCCGCCTGGCACTACGGATTCTGGCGCTCGTACTTCTCGCACGCCGCGATCACCCATCCCGCCAACGACGGGCTGCGCGAGGAGTTCTCGACCGCGTGGGACATCGTGCGCAAGCAGCCCGCGGTGCTGTTCCGCACCGGCGAGGGGCTGACCCAGACGCCGCTGGCCTCGGTGCGCATCGACATGCCGATGATCGTCGGGCCGCTGCCGATGACCGACGGGCAGAAAATGGAAGTCGCGTGGCTCGAGGCGATCGCCGCCGCGGACCCCGGCGCGGATCTCCACACCCGCTCGCTGGTGGTGATCGAGGCGGATCGCTACGTCGCGCACGCCGCGGCGTTCCTGCCCCATGCCGCGAACGTGGTGGTGCGCATGTCGTCGGAGCACGTGGTGGCGCTCGGCGCGGGGAGCGGGAACGCGTCGGCTCTGCACCAGCTGCTCGGGCGCGCGCGGATCGCCGAGCTGGAGTGGAGCCCGGACCTCGCGGATGACGCGGCCCGGCTGCTCGCCGCGCACCCGCACCTGCTGCTCTCGGTCTATCTGCGCTACGGACCGGGCTTCTGGGAAGCGCTCGAGGGCGCGGTGCGCCTGGAAGGCGTGGCGATGATCCACTACCACGCGGGCGCCGAGAAGTCGTACCGGCTCACGCCCCGGATCGACACGTTCCTCAAGGCGCGGCTGGTGCGCGCGCGCGTCCAGCTGGTCTCCGCGGGCGGCGACACCGACACCCAGTCCTCGGCGGCCACGGTCTACGAGTCGGTGCTGCTGGGCGCCAACGGCGGCGCGATGACGCACCTGGCGGGCTTTGCGCTCCTGCCGGAGCTGATCGACGTCCACCACGGGGCGCCGCTCGAGCCCGCGCTCCGGACGCTGTGCACGCGCGACCCGGCCGAGCTCAGGCGCCTGGCGATCAACACGCTCACCTGCTGGCAGCACAGCATCCTCGACTTCCTCTCGTGCATGGGGATCGACGACATCCAGAAGACCTCGGGCAACACCATGGCGATCACGATGACCGAGGACTGGGTGCGCGAGGTGGACACGCTCGCCACGCCCGAGTTCGGCGCGCTCAACTTCGAGCTGAACCAGCGGCGCGTGGAGGCGGAGCCGGTGCCCGAGGCGGTGCGCGAGGCATTCAAGGTATCGACGCTGCTCACGCATCTCAGGCCCGAGCTGCCGCTGGTGCACGCGGCGCGCGCGATGGCGCATCGCAACGTCAACTGGCACCTGGAGAACACCAACCGCAACCTGAACGCCGACTTCCTCGAGGTGGTCTACCGCATGGCGGCGGGGAACATGCCGGCCGCCGACGAGTTCTTCATCACCGGCGACATGGGCCCGCTGTCGCTGGACGGGATCGGCGTGCGGCTCTCGCGCGAATCGCTCGAGTGGTCGCTGGCGCGGCTCGCGGCCGATCCCTCGTCGCTCGACTACATCTCGCTCGCGGTGCCGCGCGGGTTCCAGCGGCCGGGCGCGGTGGCGCCGGGGTCCGAGGTACACCTGTGCGCCGCCCCGCACGGCGAGGCGATCGCCACCTTCCGGGCCGACGCGCGCGGCGGCTTCGAGGTCCGCTTCCCCGTGGGCCACGCGGTGGAAGGGCTGGTCCGCGAGCATGCCCCGGCATGGCTCCGTTATCGCGACGCGGGCATCGAGCGCTACGTGTCGATGGTCGCGACCGGGCACGGCGCGCACGGGCACTCGGTCGAGCTCGCCTCCGAGAACGGCAACGTCACGCTGCGCCGCGAGCCCGGGCCCGCGGGCGCCGCGGGGCTGGTGCTCTCGGGGTTCGGCGTGCGCGAGCCGATCTGGCACGGGCCGGTGAGCCACGCCAGCATCTCGCTGGGGGCGGCGTCCGAGGACTTTCTCTCCGCGCGCATCGAGGGGAATTCCGGGCTCTCGATGACCTCGTCGGGTGAGGGCGGGCCGATCCGGCTCGCCTCCGACCAGGACTGGAAGTGGCAGAGCATGCAGGCGGCGAGCGGGCACTTCGGGATCCACGCCGCCGACCTGAGGCGCGTGCGCGACGTCGAGATCAAGATCAACCAGGGCGCCAAGCCCGGCAAGGGCGGACGGCTCTCGGGTGCCAAGGTGACCAGCACCGTGAGCCGCGCGCGCAACATCCCGGTCGGCACCGACGCGCTCTCACCCGATCCCAAGCACGACATCTACTCGATCGAGGACATGCCCGCCGAGGTGTGGCTGTGGCTCCTCTACCACAACCACTGCGGCATCAAGATCACCGGGTCGAACTACACCAAGTACGTGGCGGCCGGCATGTGGTCCAACTTCGTGGTCGACTACCTGCTGGTCGACTCGGGGCTGGGGGGCTCGGGCAACTACCACGCCGATTCCTCGCACGTGGGCTGGCCCGACATCTTCCGCACCATCCTGCACACGCACCATGCGCTGGTGAACGAGAAGGTCGACCTCGACCGCTCGGGGACGCTCAAGCCGATCCGCGACCTGAACGGCGTGCCGTTCGGCGCGGGCGGCGGCACGCGGCTGTTCGCCTCGGGCGGGCTGCGCGGCGAGCTCGACATGCTCAAGGTGCTGATCGCCGGCGCCGACGGGCTGGTCGAGGCGAGCCTTGGCAAGGCGGTGGCGTTCGGCTGCAACCAGTGCGGCAACTGCCATCTCGACTGCCCGCGCGGCGGCATCACCACCAAGCCCGAGCTGACCATGCAGAACGACCGGCGGCTCATGCGCCAGCGCTTCCGCAACTGGACCGTGCTCAACCTCGCCAAGCTCGCGGTGCTGATCGACGCGCTCAACCGCGAGAGCGGGGCACTCGACGAGGACGGCCAGGAGGCGCTGCCCGAGGCGATGATCCGCGACATCCGCCAGCTCCGCGGCCGCACCGACCTGCTGCGGATGCCGCGCCATCCGCGGCGCGCTCAGGACGGGGCGGCGCCGCCCGCGGCCGAGCACGATTCCTGCCGCGTCGGATCGCTCACGGTGTCCGAGCCGGTCACGGTGGCGGCGATCTGGGAGTCGGCGTCCGCCTCGTACAACGGCGGCAACAACCGGGGCGGCGGCATCGATTTCGCCGGGTTCGCTCCGGCGGCGGTGCGCGAGAAGACCTGCGTCATCCTCAACACCATCGGGCCCGACCGCGAGGAGTCGCTGCGCGCCATGCTCGGCCACTTCGGCGGCTGTCGGTTCTTCGACGCCGCGGGTGTCGAGCACACCGCCGACGGCGTGCGGCGGCGGCTCCGCGAGTTCAAGCTGCCGGTGCGCGAGAAGTACGCGGGCGAGGACGGCTGGCGGCGCGCCGACCTGCGCGAGAACCCGGGCGACTTCCACATGTTCTTCGTGGAGATCAAGCCCGACGTGCTCAAGCGCTACGGGCGCGTGCTGATCAAGAGCCCGCAGTGGCTGCAGCGCAGCACCAAGTACGGCGACATCCAGGAAGGCGTGCTCGAGCTGTCGCTCGACAACTTCGAGGCCGCGATCGCCGCCGGCATCGAGACCGCGGTCTCGCTGGCGGGCGGTGCGGCGCTCAGCGAGCGGCTGGTCGACTTCCTCGCCGACGTGCGCGAGGAGTACTTCTCGGCGCTCGCCCACCTGCTCGACTCGCGCTACTACCGCACCCACGCCCCGCCCCCGCGGGAGGGGGAGGGGCGCGAGCGCGAAGCGTCGAGCGCTTCCAATTCCAAGTACGCGGCCAAGCGGCGCGGCTACGTGGTGTCGATCGGCGAGGACCTGGGCGCGATCAAGATCTCGGGCTGGACCCATACCATTCCCGAGTACTTCGACTTCGACCGCTTCTGGGAAGGCTATCCCGGGGCACGCCACGGCTCGACCGGCGAGGACGGCGTTGCGGGCGTCGAGCTGACGATCAAGGGCCGCAAGACCCGCACCACCGCGCTCCACGCGCACGTGTGGGGCATGCACCACCGCTATCCCACGAACTCGCCCGCGATCGACGCCGAGGGGCGCGGCAATCCCGCCGGCGCGCACCCGTTCAAGGCGTACAACGTGCTCCTCATGCACAACGGCGAGCAGGTGGCGGTCGACTCGACCTCGCCGTTCCTCAACGAGTTCGGGTTCGTGCACGCCGATCCCTCGATGGGTGAGGGAGCCGACCAGTACCACGGCGACTCGATCTACGAGCGCAAGGCGCTCACCGACACCGAGTACGCCGCGTACCTGGTGGACTTCACGCGCCGGGTGCTGGGCCTCACCACCGAGGAGGCGACGCAGATCATCTCGCCGATCACCGGGATCGACCTCGAGGCGATGGACGAGGAGCGCCGCGCCAAGCTGGCGCTGCTCATGACCAACTACGTCCAGCTCACGCCCACCGGGCCCTACAAGTTCACGATCGTCGAGTCGCGGCGACGCGGCACCGGGCGCGTGGTGGGGTTCCGCGAGAACATGGACATCAAGTTCCTGCGCCCGCACGAGATCATCGCCTCGGTCGACACCTCGGAGGGCGGCGTCCACGCGGTGGCGAACGGGAGCGAGGCCAAGATCGCCGACAGCATGCTGCGCGTGCTGCACCAGCAGGGCGTGCTGGGCGACGCGGCCGCCGATCTGCGCTTCAACATGCGGCCGGGCGGCAACCCCGAGCGCCGCGACTTCGGCGGCGTGGTCGAGATCTTCACCTCGCCGGGCGAGGGGCACATCGAGCTTCGAAACCGCTTCGGCGAGACCATTCCGGTCGACCGTGCTGGCGGCAAGGTGGATCTCTCCGTGACGCTCGTCAACGTCCAGCGTCTCGCCGACGGCGGCTGGGTCGACACCGTGCGCGCGGGCCTCGACGCGGTGAGCCAGGCGCTCGCCGGGGGTGCGGTCGCGGGCGCCTCGGTCGCCGACGGCCGGCCGCTCGGACCCGACGATCCACTGCCGCGGGCACTCCAGGGGCTGGTCGACACCGTGCTCGCACGCATGAAATCGCTCTCGTTCGAGGACTACCGCTGCCTCACCGAGCTGCTGCTGCCGATGTTCGCCGCGCGGGGCGACCTCGAGCGCGCCGCCGCCCTGCGCCTGCTCACCGAGCTGCGCAAGCGGGTGGCACTCTGCGACCTGGGCGGCAAGTCGCTCTCGAGCATCGAGTATCTGACCGACGGCGGCCGCGCCGCCGACGGCAGCGCCGAGGGCGGCATCTATCGCATCCTCGACGCCGTGCCACCGCTCTTCGAGATGCTCGGCCACACCAACGGCAAGCCCGGCGCCGTGCGCTACGGGCGGATTACGCTCGACACGCGCGACGATCTCTCGCCGCCCGTCGATCCCGCGCGCGACGTGCTGGTGATCGACTACGGCGGCTTCGCCGGCGAATCGTTCAACCTCGACTCCGCGTCGCGCTTCACGAGCGAGGCGGTCCGCCGGGGATGGCGGCAGATCGTCGGCTACGGCTTCGGCGGCGGTCCGCGCTACGTCGGCACCAACCTCGCGGACCCGGCCGGCCAGGCGGCGCAGGGCGTGGTGATCGAGCTCTATGGGCGCGAGTTCGGCGACTTCTTCGGCGCCCTGCTCGAGGGCGCGCAGATGTGGGTGTACGGCCAGGGGCAGAGCCACTGGGCGATGAAGGCCGACTCCGGCTACTTGTTCGTGCTCCAGGACGGGCTCAACACCAACGCCTACGCCGCGCACGGCGGCACGATCAGTATCTGGAACTCCGGATCGCGCTTCGCGGTCGCCGGCCAGAACAAGGTGTTGCTCGCCGACGGCAAGACGCCCGCGCCCGGGTTGAAGACCATCCACTTCGGCTCGCCCAACGAGTACGCGTTCGAATACCTCATGTCGGGCGGCGACAACTCGTTCCACGTGGTCATGGGGCTCGAGAAGCCCGACGCGAACGGCGAGCTCAAGCTCAAGACCAAGCCCTACGGCGGCAAGTTCTTCATGTCGGGCGCCGCGGCCGGGCGCGTGTTCGTGTTCGACCCCATGGCGCGGCTCGACCACGCGCAGTACCACGGCAACGTGCTCACCGCGATCCCGCCCGAGGAATGGGCGAACGATCTCGGCCCGTTCGTGGCGCGCGAGTCGGCGCGGCGCGGGCTGCCGATCCGCATCGAGGGCGAGCACGTCACCATCCGCCTCGAGGGCCAGTGGCAGCGCTGGCGCTTCGACGAGGCGTTCGCCAAGCTGATCCCGATCAAGGTGGCGAAGGCCGCGCAGGAGAAGGGCATCGCCCCTCCGGCGCTGGTGCAGATGGGCGGGGAGTAGGCCCTTCCGCGCTCGGCCCCGGCCGCCGCCGCGCCGGTCGAGAATCCTATTGACGACATCTGTCGTCATCCTGCATGGTCCCGGTGTTGACAGTTGTCGTCACCGGAGGCCATGCCCATGTCGACCCGCGTGCCGAGTGCTTCCCAGGAGCTGCTGTTCCTCCGCTTCATCGCCCGCCGGGGGCCGATCGCCGCCGGGCGCGTGGCCGAAGAGCTCGGCAGCGAGCTCGGCGTCTCGCGCTCCACGGTGCTGACCGTGCTCGAGCGCCTGCGCCGGAAGGGCCACCTCAAGCGCCGCCGCGTGGAGGGCGTCTACCACTACGCCGCCACGGTTCCGCTCGACCAGCTCATGCGCGCCACGGTGGGGCAGTTCGTCGAGCGCTCGCTGGGCGGATCGGTGATGCCGTTCGCGGCCTGGCTCTCCGAGCGCGCCGAGGTGACCGAGGAGGAGCTGGCCGAGCTGCGCGCGATCGTCGGCCGCCTCCGCTCGCGAAGGGAGGAGCCATGAACCCCGGCACCTGGCTCGCCGCATTGCTCCGCGCCTCGCTCGAGGGCGGCGTCCTGCTGCTCGTGATCTGGGGCGTCACGCGGCTCTGGCCGCGCATGCCCGCCTCCGCGCGCTGCGGCCTGTGGTGGTTGGGCGCGCTGCGCATGCTGGTGGGGCTCGTGCCGGTTCCGACCTTTTCCGTGGCGAAGCCGACGTGGACGCCACCCATGCCCGCGATCGGCACTCCCATGGTCGATCTCGCCAACGCGGTGGCGGACGGCGTCGCCGCCGTGCCCGCCATGACGGCCACCCCGGCCCGCTCGCCGATCGACGTCATCCCGTACGCGCTCATGGCGGTGTGGCTCGGCGGCGTGGCGATCGGGCTCGTGATCCTCGCGCGGCGCCTGGTGTCGCTGCGGCGTTCGTGGCGGGCCGCGACGCCGTTCCACGAGCCGCGCATCGAGCGGTGGCGCACGGAGTGGGCGGTGGTGCTGGGCCCGGCGCGCGTGCCCGAGGTGCGTGCCGGTGCCGACGCCCAGGTGCCGGTCGCGATCGGCGGACTGCGCCCGGGCCTGCTGCTCCCGGCCAACTCCGCCGCGCTGTCGGACGACGCGCTGCGCATGGTGCTGGCGCACGAGATGAGCCACGTGCGGCGCCGCGATCCGCTGCTGGCATGGGTGCCCGCGGCGGCCCAGCTGGTGTTCTGGTTCCATCCGGTGGTGCGGCTCGCGGTGCGCGAGTACCTGGCGGCGCGCGAACAGGCGTGCGACGCGGACGCGCTGCGCGCCACCGGCACCTCACCCCGCGACTACGGGACCCTGTTGCTCGACTACGGCGTGAGCCGCGTGTCGGAGGTTCCAGGCGCCGCGTCCTGCGGCTCCCACGGAGCCCGCGATCTCAAGAGGAGGCTCGAGATGCTTTCCCGGACGCTTCGTGTGACCGCCGCGCATCGCATCGGAACGGCGGCGGTGGTGCTCGCCGTGGTGGCGGTCGGCTTCGTGCCGATCCGTTTCGTGGCTGCCGACGACGACAAGAAGTCCGAATCCGACTACTTCGACAAGCAGGCGTACCAGAGGGAGGCCAAGGCCTACGAGGAAGCCCTGCTCCTCGAGAAGAAGCGCTCGAGCACGACCAAGGGCGGGCTGGAGCGGAAGAAGGGGCGCTCCATCACGTTCGATGGCAGCATCAACACGCGCCGGCAGGTCGCCTACATGATCAAGGTCCGTGGCGAGAAGGGCACGCGGGGCGCCATCAGCGAGAGCGACTTTTCGAGCGCGGCACGTCTCGACGAAATGAACCAGACCCTGGTCTACTTCCGCCTCGGCGACGACATGTGGATCAGCCGCGACGAGCGCGTCATGGAGCAGGTGCGCGAGGCGCTCGCGCCCGAGGACCGGCTGGAGGCCAGCCAGAAGTTCTTCGAGAACCAGAACGAGGGGTTCGAGCGCGAGCAGATGAAGCTCGAGAAGGAGCGCGATCAGTTCGAGCGCCGCAAGGAGAAGCTGGAGGCCCGGCGCGAGGCGTTTCGCGACGAGGTCGAACGCCGGCGGGAGAACGGTCGCAGCGTCGATGATCTGCGCGACGACATGAACGCGCTCGAGGCCGAGACCGACGCCCTGGCTCAGAGCATGAACGAGCTCTCGACGCGGTACGACGCGCTGCACGAGATGAGCAAGAAGCAGTACGGCTCATCCAAGGCGCTCAACGCCGAGATGAAGCAGGTGCACGAGAAGGTCATGGGGAACATCATCGAGATCGCGCGCCGCGCCATCGAAGATGGCCGCGCCGAGCCGTTCGAGCCCTGATCGGGAGGAGACGGGTCAGCGCTTGAGGGCGGGAACGTTCACGAGCCAGGTGGTCAGCATCACCGCCAGGAACGCGGCCGACGCGAGCCCTCCGGCGAGCCCGGGGGATACGCTCCCGGGCGAGGCCAGCGCGAGGGCGCCGGCGATGCCCGCCACCAGGGCGAGGACCCCGACCGCGCCGAAGATCACCGCACCGGCCCGCGCGTCGTTCGTGAACGTGTGAGCGAAGGCAATCGCCGCCCCGAACAGGCCCATGCCCAGCGGCCGGAGCGGAGGGAGCGCCACCCCGAGCAGCAGGAGCAGCAGGCCACCGAACACGCCGCCGCCCACGGCGATGGCCTCGAGGCGCTCGCGCGACCGCAGCGCGTGACGCGCGCGCGAATCGAGCATCACGATCGCATTGGCGGTCCCGGACGCGAGGTGCGCCCACAGCACCAGGCCGAACCACAGCACGGTGATGAGCGCGCCCAGCGGCGCCCAGGGACCGCGCAGCACGGATCGCGAGAAGCGCACCAGCACGAACAAGCCGATGATGATGAGCCAGCGGTTCGCGCTGCTGAACCGCGCCGCCCATAGATTCAGCCGCAGCCACGCCCGGTACCAGGGCGCCCGCGACTTGAACGCCTCGAGCAGCCCCTCGCGCGCGGCATCGAGGCGCGGATCGATCCGCAGCGCCTCGAGGAAATGGCGTTCTGCGGCGTCGCGATCGCCCGACTGGAGCGCCGACCAGCCCGCGCTGATGTGCGCGGCCGGGTCGAGCGGGTCCCGCCCCAGCATGACGCCGACCGCCCCGCGGTTCTCGCTCTCGCGTCCCTGCAGGCGGAGCGCCTCGGCGAGCAGGAACGTCGCCTGCGCGTCGTCGGGGTCGATCTCCAGCGCCGCACGCGCGGAGGCTTCGGCGTCGGCCCAGCGCTGCTGGCGGTAGCGGACCCAGCCGCGCGCGATGTGTCCGTCGGTGATCTCGGGATCGAGCCGGATCGACTCGTCGGCCGCATCGAGCGCCTCGGGGAGCTTGCGAAGCTCGGCCAGCACGTTCGAGCGCAGGGCGTGGTGGTCGGCCGATTCGGGCTCGAGCGCGATCGCCCGCCCGATCGTCTCCAGGGCGCGCGTTTCGCTCCCCGCCTGCCGGTACTGGCAGAAGGCGAGCATGTGCAGGAGCGTCGGATCCTCGGGGTCGTCGCGCAGCGCGTCGAAGTACGCGCGCTCCGCCTCGTCGAAGCGGCCCTGCTGGATGAGCAGCGCGGCGCGATGGGTCCAGACTTCGGGCCGGTCGCTGCTCATTTGCGGATGCCGAGGTAGGTGAGCACGCCGTCGTACAGCCCGCCCGCGTTGGAGTAGAGGGCGAAGTTGCGCGCGTTGTCGAACCAGGCGCGGGTGGTGGGCCTGACCGTCCCCGCGGCCGCGAGCAGCGCCTTGGTGGTCAACGGCACGACGCTGCCCTTCTTGAGCGCCTCGGCCAGGCAGCGCTCGGTCGCGACATCGAACACGTTGCGCAGATCGGCGCCCGAGTACTCCGGCGTCTTGCGCGCGATCGCCGGAGCGTCCAGCTCGGCCATCGGGCGGCCGCGGGCGAGGATGCCCACGATCACGGCGCGCGCGGCCTCGTCCGGCGGGGGCACGAACAGCACGCGGTCGAAGCGCCCGGGGCGCAGGAACGCCGAGTCCATGTGCCAGGGCGCGTTGGTCGCGCCCACCACCAGCACGCCCTCGTTGCTGGACTGGCTGCCGTCCAGCTCCGCCAGGAGCTGGTTCACCAGCGTGCGTCCGGCGCTGCGGCGCAGGTCGGACCGGCTCGCGGCGAGCGCGTCGACCTCGTCGAAGAACAGGGTGCACGGCCGGTTCCGGCGCGCGGTCTCGAACAGCTCGTGGAGCGCCTTCTCGCTGTTGCCCAGGTAGAGGTCGAGGATCTCGTGGAGCCCGACGCTCAGGAAGCGTGACCCGGCCTCGCCGGCGATGGCGCGCGCGAGCAGCGTCTTGCCGCAGCCCGGCGGGCCGAACATGAGCACGCCGCCGCCGGCGGTCTTGCCATAGGCGCGATACAGCTCGGGATGACGAATCGGGTAGAGGATCTTGAGCTGGATCTCCTCCTTGACCGTTTCCATGCCGCCCACGCCGTCGAACCCCTCGCTCGCCTTCTCGACCCGCTCTTCGAGCAGGGCGCGATCGAGGACACGGTCGTCCTCGTCCCCGACGTCCGCCCCGGCGGTGTCGATGCGGGTCGGCTTGGGGGCGGCAGCAGCGGGTGGCGGTCCGCCAAGGATCGACTCCAGCTCCGCGTCGGGCGTGGCGCCGGCAGCCTCGAGCGATCGGCGATAGGCGTCCTTCGCGCCCTCGCGATTCTCCTCGGCGAGCAGCACGCGGGCCAGCAGGCGCAGGGCCGGGCTGTCGCCGGGGCGCTCGTCGAGCAGCGATTCGAGCCTCACTGCCGCTTCGGAGTTGCGGGCGGTCAGGTAGAGCACCCGCGCGATCCCCAGACGCGCTTCGTAGTGCGCCGGATCCCGCGCGAGGATGCGCTCGTAGGCGGCGCGCGCCTCGTCGGCCAGCACGTGCTCGAGGCACCCCTGTGCGTAGAGCAGCAGGAGCGGGACGTTCTCGGGCGAGACCCGCACGGCGTCACGCAGCGCATCGAGCGAGGACATGGGCGGCAGGCTACTCCCGGTGGACGGTGGGCCGTCAAGAATCGGCGCGGCTCGCGGAATCTGCGAGCCCCCTGTTACCATCGGCACCCGGAAACCTCCCGTGCACCCCGACCTTCCGCGAGCGCCCATGATCGGCACCACTCTTTCGCGCTACCAGATCCTCGAGCAGATCGGCGCCGGAGGCATGGGCGTGGTCTACCGCGCGCGCGACGAGCGGCTGATGCGCGACGTGGCGCTCAAGGTGCTGAACGCCGGGCTGCTGAGCGACGAGGCGGCGCGCAAGCGGTTCCGCCGGGAGGCGCTGGTGCTCTCGCAGATCAGCCATCCGAGCATCGCGGTGCTCTACGACTTCGACTCTCACGACGGCACCGACTTCCTGGTCATGGAGTTCATCCCGGGCGCGACGCTGGACCAGCGCGTGTCCCGCGGCCCGATCCCCGAGTCCGAGCTGGTGCGGCTCGCGACCCAGACCGCCGAGGCGCTGGTCGCCGCGCACGAGCAGGGTGTGCTCCACCGGGACCTCAAGCCCGCGAACCTGATCGCCACACCCGACGGGCGGGTCAAGGTGCTCGACTTCGGGCTCGCGCGCGTCCTTGCTCCGGACGCCGGGCTCAGCGTCACGCTCACCGACGCACGCTCCGCGGCCGGGACGCTCGCCTACATGGCGCCCGAGGTGCTGGGCGGCGCGGCTGCCGACGCGCGCAGCGACGTCTATTCGCTGGGGGTGGTGCTCTACGAGATGGCGACCGGTCGCGCGCCGTTCGTCGACGAGACCGCGCTCGCGCTCATGTACGCGGTGCTGAACCGCACCGCGCCCTCGCCGCGCGCGCTCAATGCCGCGATCTCGGGGCGGCTCGACGCGATCATCCTGCGCGCCATGGACCGCGATCCGCAGCGCCGCTACGGCTCCGCCCGCGAGCTGCTCGACGACCTGCGCGCGGCGGGCGGGGGAGAGCCACGCGCGGACTCCGGCGCCACCGCGGCCGGACAGGCCCGGATCGAGTCGATCGCGGTGCTGCCGCTCGAGAACCTCTCGGGCGATCCCGCCCAGGAGTTCTTCGCCGACGGGCTGACCGAGACGCTGATCGCCGAGATCGCCAAGCTCGGCGCCCTGCGCGTCATCTCGCGCACCTCGGTGATGCGCTTCAAGGGGGTGCGCAAGCCGCTGCCCGAGATCGCGCGCGAGCTGCGGGTCGACGCGGTGGTCGAGGGCTCGGTCATCCGCTCGGGCGACCGCGTGCGTGTCACCGCGCAGCTCATCGACGCGCGCAGCGACACCAACCTCTGGGCCGAGAACTACGAGCGCTCGATGAGCGACATCCTCACGCTCCAGAGCGAGGTGGCCCGCGCGATCGCCCACGAGGTCAACGCCAAGCTCTCCCCCAGGGCCAGCGAGCGCCTCGGCCAGTCGCGCCGGGTGAACCCGGAGGCGTTCGAGGCCTACCTCAAGGGCCGCTACTGCTGGAATCGGCGCGGCGAGGACGACATGCGGCGCGCCATCGAATACTTCCAGGTGGCGATCGAGAAGGATCCTGGGTTCGCGCTCGCCTACGTCGGGCTGGCCGACGTCTACAACCTGCAGGGCTTCTATACCTCGTACCCGCCCGCCGAGACCTATCCCAAGGCGCGCGCCCTGGCGCTCAAGGCACTCGAGCTCGACCCCACGCTCGGCGAGGCGCACAACTCGATCGCCTACGTCAGCTACTACTACGACTGGGAGTGGGCCGCTGCCGAGCGTCAGTTCCAGCGCGCGATCGAGATGAATCCGAACCACGCGCTCGCCCACCAGTGGTACATGAACCTGCTCGCCGGGCAGGGACGATTCGAGGAGGCGCTCAGGGGCAGCGCCAAGGCGCGGGCGCTCGACCCGCTCTCGGTCATCACCGCCGCGCTGGTCGGGTGGGTGCTCATCTTCATGCGCGAGTACGAGCGCGCGGCCACCGAGTTCCGGGTGCCGCTCGAGATGGATCCCAGCTGGGTGATCGGCCACCTGTGGTCGGCCTGGCCGCGGCTTCAGCTGGGGCTCCAGGACGAGGCGATCGCGGGGCTCGAGAAGGCGGTGGCGCTCACCGGCGGCACACCCTACACGCGCGCCCACCTCGCGCACGGCCTGGCGTTCGTCGGGCGCACCGACGAGGCGCGCGCCGCGCTGGCGGCGCTGCTGGAGCTCTCGTCGACGCGCTACGTCTCGCCGCTCTACGTGGCGCTGGTCCACATCGCGCTCGGCGAGCACGACCAGGCGTTCGCGTGGCTGGACCGGGCGGTCGCCGATCGCTCGCACTGGCTGGTGCACCTCGACGTCGATCCGCGCTTCGACCCGATCCGCGATGATCCGCGCTTCGCGGCGGTGCGGCAGAAGGTCGGGCTCGGCGGGGGCGGGAGCCGATGATCCGGCTCTCGCAGCTCTCCAAGTCCTATGGCACCCAGCAGGCGGTGCGCGGGCTCGACCTCGAGATACCGACCGGTCAGTTGGTCGGGCTCCTGGGCCCCAACGGCGCCGGCAAGTCGACCACGATCAAGATGCTCACAGGGATGATGGCGCCCACCTCGGGCACCGCCGAGGTCGAGGGCTTCGACATCAACCGCGACCCGCTCGAGGTCAAGCGGGTCGTGGGGTACGTGCCCGAGTCCGGCGCGCTCTTCGAGGCGCTCACCGCGCAGGAGTACCTGCGCTTCGTGGCCTCGCTCTACCACATCGAGGAGGGCGAGGCGCAGATCCGCATCGCCCGGTTCGCGGCGTTCTTCGATCTCGACGCCGATACGCTCGCCGACAAGCCGCTCTCCGCCTACTCCAAGGGCATGCGGCAGAAGGTCGTGATCACCTCGGCGCTGCTCCACAACCCCAAGGTGGTGTTCTTCGACGAGCCGCTCAACGGGCTGGACGCCAACGCCGCGCTCTCCTTCAAGACCCTCATCACCTCGCTCGCGCGCGACGGCAAGACCATCGTCTACTGCTCGCACATCCTCGACGTGGTGGAGCGCGTGTGCGAGCGGGTGGTCATCATCCACGAGGGCCGGCTGGTCGCCGACGGCACCGCGGCCCAGCTGCGCGAGCAGGCAGGCGAACCCACCCTCGAGCGCGTGTTCAACAAGCTCACGGCCACCGAGCACCTGCTGGCGCGCGCCGAGGAGTTCGCGCGCGTGCTCTCGCAGTGAGCGTTCACCGGGTTCCCGACCCGGCGCAGGTCCGTGCGCTGCTGGTGGCGACGCTCCGCCGCGCGACCCGCGGCAGCATGACGGCGGGGCGGCGCGGCAAGCCCCGCGGGCTGATCTTCCTGCTCGTCACCTACGGCGTGATGGGATTCCTGCTCGGGCTGGTGCCGTTCGTCCACGCCGACGTGTTCACGTTCAGCCTGGTGGTGTGGTCGGCCACCTTCATGATGGCGGGGATGACGCTGGTGGCGGAGTCGAGCACGCTCCTGTTCGACCCGCGCGACAACGACGTCATCGGGCACCGGCCGATCCACCCGCGCACGCTGCTCATGGCGCGCTCGATCGCGCTCGTCGCCCTGGCGCTCCTGCTCGGGCTGGCGCTCAACCTGGTGCCGATGTTCACCGGGCTGGTGGCGCAGGGCTCGCGCCCGTGGTTCCCGGCGATCCACCTCGCGACCCTGCTGCTCATGACCGTGTTCACCGCCGGCGCGGTGGTGTTCGTCTACAGCCTGCTCGCCCGGCTGGTGAGCCGCCGCACCTTCGACACGATTGCCTCGTGGACCCAGGTCGCGATCTCCGCGCTGCTGATCGCGTCGTACCAGATGGTGCCTCGGCTCATGGACCGGCTGCAGGGATTCCACCTGGAGGCGGCGCACCCGCTGCTGCTGTTCCTGCCGCCCACCTGGTTCGCGGCGCTGGCGATGGTGCTCATGGGGGTCGATACCAGCACCCGCGCGGTGATCATGTCGGTGGTGGCGGTGGTCGCGACCGCGGGGCTGGCGTGGAGCGCCAACCGCTACCTGGCCGAGGGCTACGCGCGGCAGGTCGCGGCGCTCGCCGAGAC
>DATEMP010000073.1:0-2952 GCA_035275545.1 Candidatus Eiseniibacteriota bacterium
GGCGTCTGGGCCTGCAGTGCGGCCGGCAGCAGGCACGCCGCCGCGCACGTGGCGATCAGGGCGCCGCGCAGCAGCGACCACCCGCGCGATGAGGGATCACGCATCAACGGATCACACCTTCCCTGGTGCACCGGACCGGCGCCCCGCAAAGCGGGGCGCCCGTCCGGCGGCGACCGTCCGGCGCATGGTGCCGGACGTCCGTTGGTCTAGTTGGCGAGCGGGACGGCGACGAATCGCGTCGCTCCGTTCCGGTTGACGAGCAGTACCGCGGTGCGGGTGTTGCTCCGCGGGTTGGCCTTGGCCTGGCGCAGCAGCCGCGCGAACTCACGCACCCCGGCGGCCGGCTTGCCGCCGACCTCCTCGATGATGTCGTTCGACTGGATGCCCTCGTTGTCTGCAGGGCTCCCCTCCTTCACGTCGGTGACGAGAACGCCGCTCTTCACGTTGGCGTCGTTCATCTCCTCCTGGGTGAGGTCGCGCACCACGAGCCCTTCCAGGGTGTCGTTGGTCCGCTCGACGGGGGGCTGGGCCACCGCCGCCACCGCCTCCGGGGTCCGCTCGGCGAGCGTCACCGTCACCGGCACGCGCTTGCCATCCCTCAGCACCACCACGGAAACCCGCTTCCCAGGCGGGGTATCGGCCACCTTGAGCCGGAACTTGGTGCGATCCGTGACCGCGTCGCCCTCGTACTCGACGATCACGTCGTTGCGCTTGAGGCCCGCCTTCTCGGCCGGGAATCCATGGTGCACCTGGGAGATCAGCACGCCCTCCTGGCCGGCGATCCCGAGGCCTTCGGCGATCTCGGGCGTCAGGTCGTCGAGCGAGACGCCGAGCCACGCCCGCTGCACCTGGCCGTGCGCCATGAGCTGGTCGGCGACGTGCTTGGCGAGGTTGATCGGGATCGCGAAGCCGATGCCCTGGCCGCTCGGATTGATGGCGGTGTTGATGCCGATGACCTCGCCGCGGATGTTGCAGAGCGGGCCGCCCGAGTTTCCGAAGTTGATCGACGCGTCGGTCTGGATGAAGTCCTGGAACGCGAGGTCGCTGCTCCCGAAGATGTTCAGGTTGGCGCGACCCTGCGCGCTGATGATGCCCACTGTGACCGATCCGCGCAGCATCCCGAGCGGGTTGCCGATCGCGATTGCCCAGTCGCCGACACGGATCCGGTCCGAGTCGCCGAGCTGGAGGAAGGGCAGTTTCTGGCCGTCGATCTGGATCACCGCGACATCGCTTTCGGGATCGGTGCCGACCACCTTGGCCTTGAAGGTGCGCTTGTCATTGAGCGTCACCGTGATGTCGTCGGCGTTGGCGACCACGTGGTTGTTGGTGAGGATGTGGCCCGACGGGTCGACGATGAAGCCCGAGCCGGAGCTCGGCACGTTCTGCGGCCGGCGCTGCTGGTCGCCGAAGAAGCGGCGGAACAGCTCGGCCTGCGGATCGTCGGAGTCGTTGCGCGACGTCACCTTCTTGCGCACATCGATGAACACCACCGCGGGCAGCGCCTTGTCGACGACCGAGACGAACGGGCTCTCGGGGACCGCGGCGTTCGAGGTGGTGCTGGGCAGCGTCGAGCGCTGCGCCAGCGAGGGCTTCTGGATCCCCAGACCGCTGCTCAGCCCGAGGCCCAGCACCAGCCCGGCGAGCACCAGCGCCACGGCGCCGAAGTAGTAGCGCCGCGGAGGAATCGCACCGTTGGGATTGCGGATCATCGTCGTCCTCCATGCCTTTGGCATCGTCGGCGGACTCGCGCCTCGCGCGCGAATCCCCCAAGTCGGATCAGCCTACCGGGGTGGACCGCGCGCCTGTCAGAACCCGGTCAAATGTCCGGGAGTTGCGCACGCACCTCCGGTGGTGGCTCTCATGTGTTGGACGTACCGAGTATACCCAAGGTTGCGACCTCGCTGCGGACGCGTCGGCGTGCGTCACGGGCGCGGCAGGCGCCCGACCGCGACCTCGCCTTGTGGCCGGTTCGGGACGGTTGCTATTGTGCCGCGCATGGCCGAGCCGGAGACCGTTTACTTCTTCTCCGATGCGCACCTCGGCACGGACCCCAGGGAGCAGGAAGCGGTCCGGGAGGCCCGCCTTCACGATTTCCTGACGTCTCTCGTCGGCCGCGCCTCCGCCCTCTACATCGTCGGCGACCTGTTCGACTTCTGGTTCGAATACCGCACGGCGATCCCCCGCCGACACTTCGCGACGCTCGCGGTGCTCCGGCGCCTGCGCGATTCCGGCGTGAAGATCACCTACCTCAACGGCAATCACGATTTCTGGCTCGGACCGTTCCTGCGCGACGAGATGGGGATGGACACCCACCAGGACGCGCTCACGCTCGACCTCCAGGGCCATCGCATCTGGCTCCACCACGGCGACGGGCTCGGGGGCGGCGACCTCGGCTACAAGGCGCTCAAGAAGGTGCTGCGCAACCCCACCAGCATCGCGCTCTACCGCCTGCTCCATCCCGACCTCGGCATCCCGTTCGCGCACGTCGTATCCCGCTGGTCGCGCCACTCGCGCGGCGAGCGCCCCCTGGACGGCGAGCGGCTGTGGCGGAACGTCGCGCAGCCGCGTTTCGCCGAAGGGTTCGACACGGTGATGATCGGCCACCTCCATCATGCGTGGGAGCGCCGCGAGAACGGCCGTGCGTTCTTCCTGCTCGGCGACTGGATCGAGGCGTTCACGTACGTGCGGCTCGAAGGCGGCGTGTTCTCGCTCGAGACCTGGCCGGCTAGAAGCGGGCGGTGAACGCGAAGCGGTGCGAGTCGCCGAGGTCGATCCGCTCGGCGACGAACGCGTAGTCGAGCCGGAGTGCCGCGAGCGCGTAGCCCGCGCCGGCGCTGAAGCTCGACCGCTCGTCGCCGCTCTCCAGCAGGTCGATCTGTCGTCGAGCTTCGTACTCGATGGCACGGCCGACGCTGCGCACGCTGTTGACGTTCTTGATCTCACAACGCGTGC
>DATEMP010000074.1:0-2364 GCA_035275545.1 Candidatus Eiseniibacteriota bacterium
GGCGCGCACGATCCCAGCGCGGTCGATGACGAACCGGGCCGGGATGGGTAAGCGCCAGGTGCCATCCCCATTGCCCGTCGGCAGGTCGATGCCGAACTTCGCGTAGATCGCCTGCAGTTCGGCAGGTAGCGTGAACACGAGTCCGTACTGCTCGGCGATCCGGTTGCCGAAGTCGCGCAACACCTCGTAACTCAGAGGCTTGGGCGCCTCGGTCTCACGCGGCGTCCTCGCCACTTGTGGCGAGACGACGAGGAGGGACGCGCCCGCGGCGGTGATCTCGGACAGGGCCTGCTGCAGAGCGTCCAGCTCTGCGTTGCAGTACGGTCACCACCGCCCGCGATAGAAGGAGAGCACGACTGGCCCACGCGCCCGCAGCGTGGCCAGGCTCACCGGCTGACCGGCGGCGTTGGGCAACGTGAAGTCAGGCGCCCGGGCACCGATCTTCGTGACCCGATCCATGATCCCAGAGGCGCGCAGATCGTCGATCGCTTTCTGCATGACCGCGCGCACCTCGGGCGGCTGGCGAGTCTTGGCCGCTTCACGAATGGCGGCGAGCTTGTCCTCGAGCGGCATTGGTTCCCCCTCACGCTCGCAGGCACGCGAGCAGATCGGTGATGGTGGTGACCGTGTGGTCCGCGGTGAAGGTGAGCTCTTCGGCCGGCTCGGCCCCGCGCCGCTGGATCCAGAACGTCTGCAGCCCCGCCGACGCGGCGCCGGCGACGTCCCAGGCATTGGACGACACGAAGCCCAGCTCGGACGGGTTGACCCGGAGGTGCTCGGGGGCCAGGTGGTAGACCCGCGGGCTCGGCTTGAAGATCTTCACGTCCTCGGCGCTGAGGATCGCGTCGAGGAGATCGATGATCCCGGCGCTTCGAGCCGCCGCCTCCAGCATCTTGGGCTCGCCGTTCGACAGGATCGCGAGGCGAAGGCCACGTTGCCGGAGCGCCGCGAGACCCGGCTTCACGTCAGGGAACGGTGTCAGCGTCAGATAGGCCTCGAGGAGACGCGCGCGCTTGTCCGGGGTGAGATCGAGTCTCAAGCTCCGCGCCGCGTACACGAGGCCATCCTCCGTCAGCCGCCAGAAGTCGCGGTGCCGCCCCATCAGGCTCCGGAGCAAGCTGTACTGGAGCTGTTTGAGCCGCCAGAGCTGCGCGAGCGCCTCACCCCTGCCCGGGAAGAGCTCCTCGGCGAGCGTGGTCACGGAGAACACGTCGAAGAGCGTGCCGTACGCGTCGAATGCCATCGCCCTCATGCCGGCCCCTTTCTCCGCGTCCTGCGCCGGGTCGATCGCGGGCGCGCGCCGTCCAGCACCGCCAGGATCAGCCGCACGATATCTTCGAGCACGGCGCGATCTGAACGGGTCCGGGCCATCACCGACAGCCCCTGGGCGCTGCTGGTCAGGAACCGGCCCAGGGCGCGCAGATCACGCGTCGGCGCCAGCTCCCCGGCCACGCGGGCGCGCTCAAGGGCGCGGCGGAACGCGGCCTCGAGCTGTGCCAGCGAGCCACTCACCTCCGCCACGGCACGGCCGTCGCGGCGCGATAGCTCCACGGCCGAGTTCGTCACCAGACAGCCGTGAGGGCGCCGGCGGTCGAGCGCCTGCTGCACCCGAAGCCGGAAGAAGGCGCGGATCGCCTCGATTCCGGATCCCGGCGCCGCGAGCGTCTCGAACAGCTCGCCGGCGACCACGTGCCTGTACCGATCGAGGGCGGCGAGGAAGAGAGAGCGCTTGTCACCGAAGGTGTCGTAGAGGCTGCCGCGCTGGATGCCCATGTGGGCGACCAGGTCCTGCACGGAGGTGGCCCCGTATCCCTTGGTCCAGAACGTTTCCATCGCGCGATCCAGGGCGGCCTCGCGATCGAACTCCTTTTGGCGGGCCATCGCATCGGAAGAATAGCGAATCTTGAACGATCGGTCAAAAATATGAGGCTTTCTGGAGACGCACGGTGGCACCTTGTCGACGAACTCGTCATTCGCCCGCCGGTTCGCCTCGTGATACACATGGAAAGATGCTGTGCGGGACGTGCCGCGCGGACAACCCGTCGCAGAACCGTTTCTGCGATCAGTGCGGGGCCTCCCTCGACGCGGTGTGTCCGAGCTGCGGAGGGACGGTCCGGCCCGAGGCGCGATTCTGCGGAAGCTGCGGCAAGCGCCTCGGTGAGTCGAGAGCGGCCGAAGGGTCGTCGGAGGCCGAGGCACGACCGCCGCGTGCCCCGGCGTCCACACCTGTCGGCTACCACAGTCCAGTGGTCAGCTATACTCCGCGGCACCTCGCCGACAAGATCCTCAGGTCCCGGTCCGCCCTCGAGGGCGAACGCCGTCAGGTCACCGTGCTGTTCGCCGACATCGCCGGCTTCACCTCGC
>DATEMP010000075.1:0-4677 GCA_035275545.1 Candidatus Eiseniibacteriota bacterium
CACCGGCTTCGAGCAGCCGATCGGGTCGACCGCCGCGCTGTTCGGCGGCGGCCGCGCCGAGGCGGGGGCGCGCGCCGCGCTGTTCATGAAGGGCCGGGTGCGCGAGCAGGTCCTGCTCACCGTGGGCTGGGACTCCGACCGCGCGCCCGGCACGCCGCGGTTCCGCGACATCCAGCCCGACGCGTTCTATCCGATCTACGGCGACGCCACGGTGCGCGGCTACGAGGCGCAGTCCACCGGGCGGCTCTACGCGCGCCTCGACCGCCAGGGCGCATCGCTGCTCTACGGCGACTTCGTCACCCCCAACGTGGGTGGCGCGCGCAGCCTGTCGACCTACAGCCGCACGCTCACCGGGATGCAGCAGCGCTTCGAGAACCGGCGCGTGCGCATCGAGAGCTTCGGCAGCCAGGGGCGCACCCGCATGCGCATGGACGAGTTGCCCGGGCAGGGCGTCTCCGGCCCCTACACGCTCACGCGTGGGCCGATCGTCGAGAACAGCGAGCGGGTCGAGATCGTCACCCGCGACCGCGAGCAGCCGTCGATCGTGCTCACCGCCGAGCCGCGCGCCCGCTTCGCCGACTACACGCTCGAGACCGCCACCGGGCGGCTGCTGTTCAAGGGCCCGGTGCCGAGCCTGGACGCGCACATGAATCCGGTCTCGATCCGGGTCAGCTACGAGGTGATCGAGGGCGGCGCCGCGTACTGGGTCGCCGGCACCGAGGCGCGCGTCAAGCTCGACGAGCGGTTCGAGCTGGGCGGCTCGGTGGTGGACGATCGCGATCCCGCGCGTCGCTTCGGCCTGCGGAGCGCGTTCGTGGGCGCGCGGCTCGCCACGGCGACAGTGCTCGAGGCCGAGTTCGCCGCGAGCCGCGAGGCGGGCGATCGCTCCGGGAGCGGCGTGCGCTTCGAGCTGCGGCACGAGGGCGCGCGCGCGCAGGGCCGCCTGTTCGGCGTCGCCACCGATCCCTCGTTCTCGAACCCGGGGGCGGGCTTCGGCGCCGGGCGGCAGGAGGCGGGTGCGCGCTACAGCCTGCGCATCACCGACCGCTCACGGCTGCTCGCCGAGGGGCTCTACACCGCCGATCGTGCCGCCGGCGATCGCCGCGGCGGCGCACTCGTCGGGCTCGACCAGAGGCTGAGCGACGCGATGCGCGGCGAGCTGGGCGTCCGCGTCGCCGGCGGCACCCGCGCCCCGGGGATCGAGGACCCGGCCAGCGTCTCGCTGCGGGCGAAGCTGCTCTCGCAGCTGCCACGCCATCCCGAGCTGAGCGGCTACGCGGAGATCGAGCAGGACCTGCGCGACCGCTCGCGGCAACTCGCGGCGCTGGGCGGCGAGTACCGCTTCGACGCGCGCGGCCGGCTCTACGCGCGCCACGAGCTGGTCTCGAGCCTCACCGGACTCTACACGCTGCGCGCCGGCGAGCGCCGGATCGCCACCGTGCTCGGCCTCGACAGCGACGTCGCGCGCGACGCGCACGTGTTCAGCGAGTACCGCCTGGCCGACGCGATCACCGGGCGCGAGGCCGAGGCGGCGGTCGGGCTCCGGAACGGGTGGCGCCTCGACGGCTGGCGGGCGAGCACGTCGTTCGAGCGGGTCAGCCGCCTGCGCGGCCCCGATCCCGGCCCAATGACCGCGCTGACCGGGGCGCTGGAGTCGACCGGCGACAGCGACACCCGCGCCTCGACCCGCATGGAGTTCCGCACCGGCCGCGCCAGCGACACGTACCTCTCCACGATCGCGCTCGCCACCCGGCTCGATCACGCCTGGACGCTGCTCGGCCGCACCGTGGCGAGCCTCGCCGACGAGCGTGCGCGGGGCATGCAGCTCCGGCTTCGACTGCAGATCGGCATGGTCTATCGCCGGCCCGACACGGAGCACTGGGACCTGCTCAGCCGCTACGAGCTGCACGTGGACCGCGAAGCGGACCTGCCGCGCTCGCGGCGGCTGCGCTCCGCGAACGTGTTCTCGCTGCACACCACCGGCCGCAGCTTCGAGCTGGTCACCACCACGCTGTCGTGGGCGGGCAAGGTGGTGCGCGAAGCGTCCGACGGCCCGGGCAGTCTCACCGGGGCGAACCGGCTGCACGGCCGGATGGCGCGCGACCTGGGCCGCCACTGGGACGTGGGCCTGAGCGCCAGCGGACTCTGGGGCGACCGTCTCCGCAGCTGCCGCCACGGCGCCGGGGTCGAGCTGGGCCGCAAGCTCCAGCGCGACGTGTGGCTCTCGGCGGGCTGGAACTATCTCGGCTACCGCGACGACGACCTGCCGGACGAGGCGTGGACCCAGGCCGGGCTCTACCTGCGCATGCGCGCCAAGTTCGACGAGACGCTGCTGCGCAGCCTGGGGATGGTGCGATGAGCGCGCGCCGGATCATGCGCCTCGCCCTGGCGCTGCTCGCGCTCGCGCTGCCCGCCGCGCCGGCGGCAGCCCAGACGGTGCGCGGATTCACGCCCCGCTTCACCACCAACGACCGCGGCGACATCACGCTGATCGGCAACACGCTCATGTCCTGCAGCGGCGGAGGCCAGTGCAACCAGGCGCGCACCGGCAACGGCAACCAGCTCAACAACAACGACCACAACATGCAGTACGTGGACGTGGACGCCGTGGGCAGCACCTTCTGCTCGAGCGCGGCGCTGCTCTCGCTGCCCTCGGGCGCCACCGTGCTGTGGGCGGGGCTCTACTGGGGCGGGTTCTCCAACAACGCCGCGCGCAACCAGGTGATCCTGTCGACGCCCGCCTCCGCCAGCCTCGCGATCACCGCCACGCAGCTCGACGCATCGGGCAGCGCCTACCAGGGCTTCCGCGACGTGACCGCGCAGGTCACCGCGGGCGGCAACGGCACCTACATGGTGGCCAACGTGCAGTCGTCGACCGGCACCAACATGTACGCAGGCTGGTCGCTGGTGGTCGCCTACCGGCTCGCGAGCCAGCCGATCCGCAACATCGTGGTGTTCGACGGCTACTCCGAGGTGGCGCCGGGCGCCACCGTCACCATCCCGGTGAGCGGGTTCGTGACGCCGCCGGGCGGGATCGTCAACACGCGGCTGGGCGTGGTCGCCTACGAGGGCGACCTGGACTTCACCGGTGACCAGTTCTCGCTCAACGGGGTGGCGCTCGGCAACGCCACCAACCCGACCACCAACTTCTTCAACAGCAGCATCAGCCAGCTCGGCGTCTCGTTCGCCAACAAGGCCCCGAACTATCTCAACCAGCTCGGCTTCGACACCGACCTCCTGGCGCTGGTCAACGCGATCCCGAACGGCGCCACCTCGGCGACGATCACTCTCTCGTCGGTCGACGACCGCTACTACCCGGGCGCGGTGACGTTCTCGACCGATCTCTACGCGCCGGTGATCAGCGGCAACAGCTTCCGCAAGACGGTGGTCGACCTGAACGGAGCGCCGGCGCGCCCCGGAGACGTGCTCGAGTACACGATCGCGATGACCAACAGCGGCGACGACGCCGCGGCGCAGACCGTGCTCGCCGACACGCTGCCCGCCAACGCCGCCTACGTGCCCGGCTCGATCTCGATCCTCTCGGGCGCCAACACGGGCGCCAAGACCGACGCCACCGGGGACGATCAGGCCGAATACGTGGCGGCCTCGCGGCGGGTGGTGGTGCGCCTCGGCACCGGCGCCAACGCCGTGACCGGCGGCGCGCTCGCGCCCGCGGCGTCCACCAGCCTGCGCTTCCGCGTCACGATCGGATCGCCGTCGCCCGACGGGACCACGGTCTCGAACCAGGCGGCGCTCGGGTTCCTGGGCGCCCAGACCGGCAGCGCGTTCGCCTCCCAGAGCGACGGCGATTCCACGGTCACCGGCAACCAGCCCACCGTGACCACGGTCACCGCGCCGACGATCTCGGGCCGGGTGTTCGAGGACCTGAACTACGGTGGTGGCGCGGGCCGCTCGCTCGCGGCGTCGGCCGGCGTCGTGCGACCCGGCACGCGGGTGGAGTTCTACGACGCCACCGGCGCGTATCTCGCCGCCGACACCACCGACGCGGCCGGCCTCTATGCGTTCGACGGCTGGGCGCCCGGGAGCTACACCGTGCGCGTGGTGAACGGCATGGTGACCTCGTCCCGCCCGGGCGCGGTCGCCGGACTCCTCCCGGTGCAGACGTTCCGCGCCGTCGCCTCGACCGGCACGGCGGTCGCGGAAGCGGACCGGGTGGGCGGCGAGATCCCCGCGCGCGCCGACGCCGGCTCCAACCTGACCGCGCAGACGCTTGCCGCGCTCACCACCGCCACCACGACCGCGCAGTCGGTCGCGGTGGTGACGCTCGGCACCGCCAGCATCTCCGGCATCGATTTCGGCTTCGGCTTCGACGTGGTGGTGAACGCGAACGACGCCGGGCAGGGCAGCCTGCGGCAGTTCCTCCTCAACGCCAACGCGCTCGGGAACACCGGGCTCGCCCAGGCGGGACAGACGCCCGGCGTCGAGACCAGCATCTTCATGGTGAGCGACGGCGCCGTGCACCCGGGCCTGCGCGCCGGGCTCGCCAGCCTGCTCACCGGGGGCGTGGTCCCGATCACCGCGCAGTCCGCGCTGCCCGCGGTCACCGGCGCCTCGACCCGGGTCGACGGCGGGACCCAGACCGCGAACGTCGGCGACTCGAACCCGGGTGCGCTCGGCACCGGCGGCACGGTGGGGGTGGACGCGCTCGCGCTCCCG
>DATEMP010000076.1:0-21204 GCA_035275545.1 Candidatus Eiseniibacteriota bacterium
TTGCGCTTCGACGCCACCGCCCCCACCGCCACGGTCGACCCACTGCCGGCCATCACCACCACGCCTTCGTTCGTGGTCCACTGGCGCGGCGCCGACAACGCTTCCGGCCTCGTCTCCTTCGATGTCCAGTACCGGGACTCGCTCGTGAGCTACTGGTCGCCCCTCGCACTCGAGACGACCGCCGACTCAGTTGTTGTGCCAACAGAGGACTTCGTACCCGAGAATCACCACACCTACTACTTCCGGGCACGAGCGCGGGATGTGGCCGGGAACGTCGCCTCCTACCCGGTATCGTCGCAGGCCCAGACCCACTTTGTTGAGGGTGCTGTTGATGTGCCCGCTCAACCGGCCATCCCTGGAATCTTGGCTCTTCACCAGAACACGCCGAATCCGTTCGATAGGACAACGACGATCCGGCTTGAGCTGCCGTCAACCGTCTCCGCTGAGCTTGCCGTCTACGACATCCATGGGCGCCTGGTGCGAACCCTGCACAAGGGCATCACTAGCGCAGGAATCACCTCGATCGTCTGGGATGGCCGTGACGATTCCGGCGCACGGGTGAGTTCAGGCATCTACGTCTGCAAACTTGAAGCCGCCGGTTTGCGACGCCTCAGGAGACTCGCAGTCATCCACTAGCCGGAGGGGCGAGGGGACAGCCATGAGCCGCGCGGGAACCGCCTCTTGGGCTTTGGCCCTGCTATCAGTTGCTTTTTTCACGCCGGGATCTGCAGGTGCACAGACCACTCGGGTGACGTGGCTATTTGACGTTGACGGGAACACCGAGGGCTGGACTTCGACGAACGTGTCGGCGCAGCTGGTCTCGGGGAGCATCTGGGTGATCAACCCGAACCACGACCCGAACGTCACCTCACCGCTGCTGACACGAGCGCCGTCCTCGATCAACTACCTCCGGATCGGGATGCGGAACAAGGGCGGGAACGAGGAGGGCCAGTTGTACTACTCCGCCCCGGGTCTGCCCCCCGCTGAGTCGCGCAGTCGCTCGTTCACCAACCCGAACAATGGTCGCTACAACTGGATCACGATCCGCCTCGACGACATTCCCAGCTGGTCAGGGGCCTCCAACATCGATCGCATTCGGATCGATCCGGTGCGGACTGACGTGCCGGTGAGCGGCAACGACGACGTCCTGATCGACTACATCTTCTTCCGGCGCGATGCGACCAACCCCACTCAGCCTACGATTACCGACGTCTTGCCGTCCGGCTGGACCAACGTCAACAGCTTCACAGTGTCGTTCACGGGCAATGATCCGCCGCCGGAGGGGCTTAGTGCAGTGGGGCCAGACGTGTACGGGTCGGGGGTCAACGACTTCAAGTACCGAGTGGTGCCCAACTCGGACGCGACGAAGCTGCCCGACAGCTTCAACGACATCACCGGCGATGCGTCGGCGACGGTGACGGTGGCGGCCACTCAGCAGGGCCCGAACGAGTTCGTGGTGTATTCGTTCGACAAGACCGCGCACCCGAGTGTGGCTCGCACCGCGACCCTCTACTACGACTCGACGCTGCCGCCGACGGTTGGGCAGCCGGGGGTGACCCCGAGCGGCTGGACCGCCACCAACAGCTTCAGTTTCAGCTGGGGTGGTGTCACCGATACCCACTCGGGGGTGAACCGGTACGAGTACCGGATCGACGGCGGTAGCCCGGTGAGCGTCGGCACCGCCACCTCGGCGGGTGGGGCGCTGGCGCCCTCGGTTGGCCCGCACAGCTTCGAAGTGCGTGCGGTGGACAACGCCGGCAATGCCGGGACCTGGAGCACCGCGCGCAGCTTCTTCTTCGACAATGCTGCGCCGCCAACCGTAGCGCAGCCAGGAGCGACGCCCAGCGGCTGGACCGCCACCAACAGCTTCAGCTTCAGCTGGGGCGCGGTCAGCGATGCCCATTCCGGGCTGAACCGCTACGAGTACCGGATCGACGGTGGCAGCGCGGTAGGTGTCGGCACCGCCACCTCAGTCGGCGGCGTACCAGCGCCCTCAGCCGGCACTCACAGTCTTGAAGTGCGGGCGGTGGACAATGCCGGCAACGCTGGTGCTTGGAGCACTGCGGTCAGCTTCTACTTTGACAACGTCGCACCGCCGACGGTCGGCCAGCCGGGCGCAACCCCCAGCGGTTGGACCGCCACCAACAGCTTCAGCTTCAGCTGGGTTGCGATCACCGACGCCCACTCGGGGGTGAACCGCTACGAGTACCGGATCGACGGGGGCAGCGCGGTGAGCGTCGGTGTCACGACCTCAGTGGGCAACCTCCAGGCCTCAAGCCCCGGCCAGCACAGCTTCGAGGTGCGGGCGATCGACAACGTGGACATCGTGGGTGCCTGGAGCACCGCGCGCAGCTTCTTCTTTGACGACGTCGCACCCAGCTCGCCGGGCACTCCGGTGGCCTCTCCTGCCGGCTACAGCAGTCTGAACGACTTCACGCTGAGCTGGAGTGCCGCGAGCGACGTCCACTCCGGCGTGAGCGGCTACGACTACCGGATCAACGGCGGCGCAGTTGCTTCCACGGCCGGCCTCTCGGTCAACGGAGCGCTCGCCACCCAGGAGGGCGCCAACCTCTTCGAGGTGCGCTCTCGCGACCAGGCCGACAACGTGAGTGGCTGGGAGCAGACCCAGTTCTTCTACGATGCCTCGCCGCCGCCCTCGCCTGTCCTCACCGGCAACCCTCCTGCGTGCTCGGCGGTGAACAGCTTCACGGTGAGCTGGCCGCCAGTGTCGGATCCCCAGGGCATCCAGCACTATGAGTACCGGCTCGGCGGGGGCTCGATCAGCTCCACCAGTCAGACGTCAGTGGCCGGCATCGTGGCCAGCCAGGAATGCGGCCAGGCGTTCGAGGTCCGGGCGGTGGACGGGGTCGGCAACCTGAGTCCCTGGGCCTCGGTGAACCTGTGCTGGGATGGCACCGCGCCGCCCGCGCTTACGCTCGCCGTCAGCCCCCCGGGCTGGACCACCACCAACAACTTCACGGTCAGTTGGAGCGCGGTCACGGACGGCTGCTCGGGGCTCTTCGGCTACTGCAGCCACGTGGGGAGCCCTGGGTCCGAGACCTGCAACACCACGCTCAATCGCAGCGGCGCGCTGGCGCGCTTTGAGGGCACCGACACGATCTTTGTCTCGAGCCGTGACCAGGCCGGCAACAGCAGCCCGGCCGCCATCGCCCTGTTGCGCTTCGACGCCACCGCCCCCACCGCCACGGTCGACCCACTGCCGGCCATCACCACCACGCCTTCGTTCGTGGTCCACTGGCGCGGCGCCGACAACGCTTCCGGCCTCGTCTCCTTCGATGTCCAGTTCCGGGACAGCCTCGTCCAGAACTGGACCACCTGGAAGTCGGGCACTACTTCCGACTCAGCGTTGTTTGGTGCCGGCGATCCGATCGACGTCGAGAATGGTCATACGTATTTCTTCAGGGCCCGAGCCCGTGACGTGGCGGGCAACCTAGGCACATACCCCGTCGGTCAGGGCCAGGCGAAGACCCATGTCCTCGTCGGCGTCACTGCCGTGACTCCGCAGGCAACCGCTGAGTTCAACTTGGACCGCGGGGCACCCAACCCGCTTTTCGATCGCACAACCCTTCGATTCAGCTTGCCTCAGGCGATGAGCGTCGCGCTTCGCGTGTACGACATTCGCGGAAACCTGGTCCGCACGCTCGGGGACCGAGGGTTTGAGCCGGGACCACAGGCAGTGCAATGGGACGCCACTGACGATCGAGGGGCAAGAGTGGCCGCCGGCGTCTACTTCTTCCGCCTCGAGGCACCCGGCCGAACGCTTCGGCGGAAGCTCGTCGTCCTGCAGTAGGGGCCGCCGACACGCGCTGCGTTGCTCAGGGGCCCTTGGGCAAATCATGGCGGAGAGGGAGGGATTCGAACCCTCGAGGGGCTTACGCCCCTAACGGTTTTCGAGACCGCCCGATTCAGCCGCTCTCGCACCTCTCCAAGGCAAGGGTTCTTAGCAGGTTGGGGGCGGTCGGCGCAACCTGCTTGGCAGCGACTCTCGATCCAGATTGGGCCCTCAGCCCCCTTACCTCTGTGAGCGCCGTCTACGCCGAAGCACGGCACGGGTGACCAGAAGAACGAGGGCTACCAGCGCAGTCGCAATGCGGCCGAGCTCGGGAGCGATTCCGAGTGATCGCCATAGGCCGTCTTCCCAATCATGCAGCTGGCGTGCGTAGACGAGTCGAAGCACCGATGACGCGACAATGGTCAAGATGACCAGAACGATCAGCCCCTCAACGACTATCGCCGTCAGTCGACTCAAACGAGTCCGCCAAAGGGTTCGGGCCCACGTAGGTAGTGATCACCAGGAGCATGCTACGGCGCGGCGAGCATGAGACGCCCACCCATGATGTACGCCAAGTAGATGAAGCGAGCTACGGCCCATTTCAACGATACCGCACCTTGAGGTTTCCGAAGCTCTTCAACCCGGCCTGCACTGGCTGTGTGCTGCGAACGGCGACGACGGTGACCACGACGGCCACGTCATGTGACTGGACGCCAGAATGGCCCGATCCGCAGTTGTCCGTGTTCTCCATGACTCCGAATCCGCCGGCATACTGCCGACCGTTGAAGCCCACCGACACGTGATCGCCGGTGATGTATCGGGCGGGAAA
The DNA here is from genome assembly GCA_035275545.1 of Candidatus Eiseniibacteriota bacterium. GTDB lineage: Bacteria > Eisenbacteria > RBG-16-71-46 > RBG-16-71-46 > RBG-16-71-46 > WS-11. The sequence continues at coordinate 4,623 of DATEMP010000076.1, forward strand.
CGCGCAGAAGTCCTTTGAGAAGTTCGCATTCCACAAATGCACGGTCCAAAAGATCTCAGACTCTAGTGCAGTTGTGCCGTCAGGGTAGGTGGGTAGTGGGACCAACTCCCCTGTCTGCAGGATGTGCTGCGCGACGGCGACTTGGTCGCAGAACCCGGACGCCGGAAGCGTTCCGTGCAGGAGGCTCGCGGCACTGGACTGCGTAATTCCCATGGTCACGGGCTGTGTCGAGTTGTCGTGCTGGTCAAAACTCCAAAGGAGTTGCGCCTCAGCGGCGGACGAAACCAGCAGGAACAGTCCCGCGCAGACGAAGAGGAACCTGTTGGCCATGACACCCTCCTTGGTTGAAGGCCGGAACAAGCCTGATCGTATCCTACACACTAAAGGCATAGTCTATTTGCTGCGCGAGGCTATGCCACCGTGCGGCACGGAGGCTCTAATGAGCGTGAACGTGGCGACACTGCGTCGGCCGACCCTAGGGAGAGCGACCTCGAGCGAGCGATTCGCGACCGGCACGCTCTCGCGCGTGACGTATCCGGCCGGCGCCCGGTTCCCCGATCATGCGCACGACCGGACGTACCTCTGTCTCGTCCTGGCGGGAGGATTCCGCGAGCAGGTGGGGAGCGAGACGCGGATCGCCGAACCCGGCAGCGTCGTGGTGATGCCGGCGGGACATCGACACTCCGACGCCATTGCCGACGAGGGCGCGAGGTCTCTCGTGCTCACCTTGGAAGCCGAAGAGACCGAGGCCGGGCCTTTCGCGCGCTGGCACATTGAGCACGGCGGCCTTCTCGCCCGAACGATGCTGTGGCTGCTTCGGGCGGCCCGCGCGGGGGCTCTGGAGGAGCTGATGCTCGACGAGCATGTCCGAAAGACGGCCGACGTCGTGGCCCGCCTGGAGGAGGTGCCGATGCGGTCGCGGCCGAGCGTCGTCGGTCGCGCGATCGAGTACCTCGAGGCCCACCGCGACGTGAAGCTCCGCCTGAGCGACGTCGCGAAGGCCGTCGGCGTCGATCGGGCCTACCTCGCGCGGGCGTTTCGCAGGTCGGTGGGCCGCACCATGGGCCAGTACCGTCGGGCCTCACGTGTGCGATGCGCCGCGCGGCTGGTGGCGGGCGGCACCCCATTGGTCGAGACCGCTGCGGCCTCGGGATTCGCCGACCAGAGCCATCTCACACGCGCGTTTCGCGACGAGCTGGGTGTGACCCCGGGCGAGTACCGCGCCCTTTCCCACGGCTAGCGTGGCGATTTCGTTCCGGTCAAGAGCCCGAACCGATTCTCCCCTCCCTCGGCTGAGATCACGGTGACCGTGCGGGCGCGGCCCTCGCCCTCGAAGCGGAAGAGGCTGCTTTCCACGCCATCCAGGATGTACCGGCCGCCACCGATCGGCTGAAGCGGCCGCTCGGGTGCACCGTCGCGCGAGTACCAGAGCCGGCCGGCCCGGCATTCGACCCGCCGTTCACCCTCATATGCGCCCACGAGCGTCGCACACGTGGCGGATGGCGTCGCGAGGCGGTTACGCATCGCCCGCGCTCCCTCCAGCGTCCAACGCAGCGAGCGGGCCCGGGCTGAATCGCCGGAAATGGAGTCGACGAGCGCGGCGAGTGCGGCCTCGTGCGCGACCGCCAGCGCCGATTCGGCCGAGACCGGCACGTCGGGCATGACGCCGACGCCGTCCCAGGTGCGGCCATTCACGGGCGAGCGCCCGTTAGCCACGGGGATGAACTCCCGGAACCCGTTCTTGGCATCCCGGTACCGGCCGGCGTTGGCGCCCCCGCGGGTCCGCTCGCCGACAACGACAGCGCGCTTGAGCTGCTGCAGGCCGAACGCGAACGCCTCGGCCGCGGAGAACGTGCCGCGGCTGGTGAGTATGAACAGGGGCGTGCGCGCGCGGCGGCGGCCCGGGACCCACGGCAGAGTACGGTCCTCGGTCGCCCGGCCGTCGGTACGCCGGTAGGTGGACAGGATCGCCGTCGGCTGATCGAAGAACCACGTGGCCAGGAACCGCACCATGTCGCCCGCACCCCCGCTGTTGCGGCGAAGGTCGACGATGAGTGCGTCCGTGTTCTCGAGCAGCCCCATCGCGTGAGCGACGGTTTCGCCCGCAATGTCGGGCGGGGGGAACGAGGTCAGCTCGAGGTATCCGACGTTGCCCGCGAGCCGGCGGACCTGGGGCACGTCGAAGTTCCTGGCGCGCAGATCCGCGACCCAGTCCCTCACCGGGGCCGCCGTCGCCGCGGCGCTCGTCTGCTCGACCGGAGGTGGCGTGAGTTCGAGATGTTCGTCCCGTGCGCACTCGCGAAGCCACTCCGTGACCGCCCGCGCGAACGCCGCATCACCCTCGGGGGCCCGGAAGCGCCCTGCGGCGGCGGCGGCTTCGAGCGCGCTCGCGCACGCCGCGCCGACCGAGTCCCTCACGTATTCCGTGCGAAGCAGGCGCGCCACCTCGGCGAGCGTCTCGAGACGAGCGGCCGGGGTCGCGGGTGTCGCCGCACTGCTGGGGCGTGCGGCACCGGCCAACATGAGCACTAAGAGGATTGTGGGAATCGTGCGTGCCATCACGAACGTGCGCCTCCTTTCCGAGTCGAAAGGAAGCTAGTCCACGCGGGCGCGACGGGTCTTGAACGCCTGTGACCTACCGTTACGGCGTTGACCTCACTTCGACGCCGGCGGGCGCCGGGCGCTCGAGGGTCACCAGATTCCCGACGAAGTCGAACGTGACGAGGAACTTCTCGAGGAAGCGGTTTCCGACGATCACGCCCCACACCGTGAGCGGCTGGTCCATCAGGCCCTCGCCCCGCCCGCCGAACACGGCGCGCGTGGTGTCGGCGACGATTGAGCCCACGCGCACCTGGCGCAGGCGGCCGAGGCGCGCCACCCCGGCGCGCGCCGAATCCACCGTGAAATAGCCGGAGGTGACGGCTCGCATGTTCCGCACCGAGTCCGTGAGCCCGAGGTATTCCACCGCGCGTGGCGTGATCAGGAACTGAACGCTGCCACCGGTGTCGAACACGCCGGACAGCCGGCGGCCGTTGACCCACAGGGAGTCGGTGATCGGGAGGCAGCCGAGCGCGCTGAAGTGGATCGGCACCGTGGTGCGCCGGTCGGTATTCAGCGCGGGCGCTGGTGGCCGCGGGAGAAAGCGCAGCACGCGGCGCGTGTAGTCGATCTGCACCACCCGATCGCGCAGCGTGCCGCAGCCCAGCACGCCGTCGTAGGGCTCCGTCCCCGGCGGGTTGATCCCGTCCAGTGCCAGGATATCCACCGGCCAGTTCCGCAGCACGAGATCACCGAGCCGCATCTCGGCCAGCCGGTGCTCCGGCAAACGAGCGGGATCCTGCCCAGGCGCGAGCCAGCCGAGCTGCTGCGCGACGTGGGTGTCGAGGGTGGTGGGCCCCCAGCCCGTGTCGAGCAGCATGCGGAGCTTGCGTCCACCGTCCACCCGCGCCTCGATGCAGATGCTGCTCGCCTCGTAGACGAACGGCACCTCGATCACACCGGAAGACGTGACCGCCGCCCGCGTGGCGGCGGTCAGCGTCACACCTGCGATCAGCGCAACGATTGGCAGTGCGACTCGGAAATTGGGCACGAACCCCCAGCTTGGCACATCCGCGGTGGCCCTACAGCGCCATGTGATAGCTCAGCTTCACGAGGAACACGTTGTCGCCCCGCTGGTCCATGAGGCGCGACAGGCTGTGCCGGAAGTCGAAGTCACCCACGGGCTCGAAGTCGGCGCGCTGCTGGGTCCACACCAGGAACAGCGCCGAGCCCGGCGAATACTCCCACCGGAGCACGGCGTTGCCGCGCAACGAAGCAAGACGGAAGTCGGAGTTGCCCGAGAATGCGTACGGGTCGAACGTGTACGTATTGGGCGCCGCGAGCGACTTGTATCCGGTGTACGTGCCGCTCGAGACGAACGGCTGTAGATACGTCTCGAAGCTCAGGTTGGGCGTGAACGTCCAGTTGACCCGAACGTCGGTCGCGAGCGTGGTCTGGTCCAGCCGTGCGAACACGTAGCGATTGCCGAAGGTCTCGGTCGCCGAAGGGTCGGGCGTGGTCGTCACGTATTGGGCGTCCACCCGACCCACGCTCAACGACGGCCCTGCAGAGACGAGCAGGTTCGACTTGGGCTTCCACTCGACGTAGAAGCCGCCACTCCTCGAGAACCCGCCGACGTCGGTCGCGTCGATATTGAACCAGGTCGAGAGGAACGCCTTCTTGTATGAATTCGTATTGAAGCCGGCGCCGAAGTAGATGTCGCGGGGCGCCTTCATCTTCGGTCCGCCACGGGTCGAGCGCACGTCGGTGTAGCGCGGGTTCGCGCCGGCGTCCCACCACGAGCTCCAGTTATTCTTGTAGTTCAGGTTGCCGCCCCCGGCCAGGCTCGCGTAGGTGAGGTCGCCGTCGAAGTTCCGACTCCCCACGAGTGCCCCCCAGACGTTGGCGTAGCGTGTGAACCGCGTGTCCTTGGTCCACTGGTAGCCGAGCATGGAGTGGCCGTTGATGACGTCGCTGCGTGACTGAATGCCGAGATCGTTGACCTCGAACCCGGGCGAGAGCACGCCGATCCCGGTGTTCGACATGATGCGGCCGCTCTGCTTGTTCAGCCACAGGCGCCCGCCCCCGCCGGTGAGTGCGGTCGCCGCGGGATTCACCTCGACGCTGCTGGCGTCGGGGCGCTGGAAGTAGTGACGCGAGCTGCGCTGGACGGAGGTGATGCGGGTGCTGGTGCCCTGCACGTTGGAGCCCGCCGCCCATCCGCTCAGCACCCACATCTTCTTGGGATCGAGGAACAACCATCCGTCGGTACCGGCCAGGAGCGAGGTGCTGTTCAGCTGGTTCTCGAGGGCGGTGTCGTCGAAGCGCCGGACCACGGCGGTGGACAGCAGGCCGATGCCGGCGCGCCGGTCCTTGAACTCCTTCAGGGCGCGCGTCACTTCGTAGTAGGTGAGCGGCTCCACCTCGGCCTTCGAGGGGATCCCTCCCGTCACGAGACGCGCATCCTCGCGACCGGTGAGCGCCTGCAGCGTGCCGAAGTTGGTGCTGGGCGTGATCTTCCCGGTCAGCTTGGCGGCACCGAGGATCGTGGTGGCGATCGGCACGTCCGCGAAGTCGTTCGCAGGCAGCCCGCCCTGGGGTGCGCGGCCGATGCGCCGCGAGTAGAAGAACCTGGGCTCGGGCCAGTTGAAGTTCCAGTAGCTGCTCGAGCCTTCGCGACCGAAGTTGAAGTTCGAAGCGCCCTCGACGAAGTACGGGCGCTTTTCCTGGAACGTCGACTCGACGTCCGACAGGTTCACCACCGCGGGGTCCACTTCGACCTGGCCGAAGTCGGGGTTGACCGTGGCGTTGAGGGTGAGGCGCCGGCCGACCGGAGCACGCAGGTCGAGACCGGTCCGGCCGTTCATCTGCGAGCCGTCGTTGAACGGATCATTGGCGTCGTGGCGCAGGAACGAGCTCTTCCCCGTCACGTAGGGAGAGATCTCGATCGATCGCGACGACTGGATGCCGGAGAGGCCCACGAGATCGGGAAAGCGCGAGTTGAAGCCGGAGCCGTCGCGAGGCGTGTAGGCGATCAGCGACTCCTCGCCGCGGCGAACGATCACGCGCTTGAAGTTGATGCCCCACACCGGCTCGGCCCCGGACTGGAAGCGCAGCTGCGAGAACGGAATCCGCAGCTCGGCGGTCCAGCCCAGCGAATCGCGATGCGACCGGCCTTCCCAGACACCGTCCCAGGTCAGATCCTGGACGCCGTCGTTGTAGAGCAAGCCGTCCACCTTGTGGCCGGCCGCGTTGACCACGAACAGGTAGCCGCTGCGTTTGTCGTGAAAGGGATCGACGTACACGGTGATGCGGTCGGCGGGCAGCGATGTGTCACGCCGCCCGATGTTGGCGCGGATGGAGTCCGGACTCGGATCGTAGAGCCGCGCTCCGATGTAGAGCGCGTTGTCGTCGAACAGGATGCGGAAGTCGGACTTCATGGTGGCGGCGGCGCCCTGATCCGGCGTCTGCTGGTAGAACTCTGAGACCGGTGGGGCGGTGGCCCACGATGCCTCGTCGAGCACACCGTCGCAGCGCATCTCGGAGGACGCGCGCGCCGCCTGGATCGGCGGGTGGGGCGGCGCGGGAACGGCCGCGGCAAAGACATGAGCACACAGCACCAATCCAAAGCATGTGAGTGGCAGGAACGGCGAAGGGCGGAACCAACGGGGCTTTGGCACGACCACCTCCTCGAGCGCGACAGTTGAAGCGACGCAGCTTCGACGGAGGGTGGAGGTGCTGGGGTTGAGACGCGGGGTTGGTCTGGCTGACCGGCGCGGGATTGGGGCGGCTGGGCGCGGAGAGGACTTGACGATGGACTCCCGGCCGGGTTTCTCGGACCATCTGGACGCCATGTGCCTACACCTGATGCTGGCGGTTGCGTCGTGCGGCCTGCTGACGGCGCACGCCGCCTTCGCGGCCCCCGCGCCCCCCACCGTGCGCTCGGCGGGCGCATGGGTGGACCCGCTCGCCCCGATGCTGCGCAGGATCGACGCCTACCTCCAGGAGTTCCAGGTCGACGGCGTCACCATGGACTGGCGCTACACGGTGATCCCCTCCGAAGAGATCCGCCAGTCGGTCGTGTGCCAGCTCCTCTCCTACGTCGAGCTGGCGCGACTCGACCAGCGCACGCGGCTGCGCGTCGAGATCGTGCGGCACGCGGACTTCCTGCTCGGCCGCCTCGACGAAGTCCGATCGTATGGTCCATTCGACGGCATGCTCGCCTATAGCCTGCTCGGTGCCTACGAGATCACGCACGAGCAGCGTTATCTGGATGCAGGAGCATCGATGATGCAGGACCTGCTCGCGATCCCGACCTCGCAGTGCGTGCTGAACGGCGGCCTGATGGTGGCCATGGCCACCGCCCAGTACTGGCGGCTCACGGACAACGCGCAGGCGAAACAGAAGACGCACGACATCGTGGCGCAGCTGGTGCCCTACCAGAACGCGGACGGGAGCTTCCCGCACTGGTGCTTTGGCTCTCGCGACATCCACTACACCGGCTGGATGGCGATGGAGCTGATCCATATCGGCCGTATGGTGGCCGACTCGCACATCGAGCCCTTCCTCACCTCCATGTCGGCGTTCCTCGAGCAGCGGATCGCCCCGAACGGACGCGCGAACTATGAGGAGCCGTGCCCGGGTACGCCAGGCTGCACGCTCTACTACTACAGTCGGGCGACCGGCTGCGACTTCGACCTAGACAGCCGCGGTTGGACCGTTGAGCCGGCCTACTGCGGCCTCCTTTTCGACCGCCAGGGCTCAGCGCAGTACCAGCCGGTGATGACGTTCCTGGACTCGCTCGAGGACGGCGGCACGCTCTCGGACCTCTACGACTACTGGCCGCCGCCCACCGACCCCGAGTATCCGTGGACCATCGCGGACACCTCGGTGGTGAACATGAGCGTCATCCTGTGGGCGCTCAGCACGGCGGTGTCGGGTCGCATCGAGCGCGGCGTGCCGGTCGACCTGGTGCTCGACGACCTCATCGACACCACGATCGTCACGCCACCGCCACCGCCACCGACGGTGTACCAGACGACCCCGCTCGTGGTGGAGCCGAACCCCGCGCCCGGCGGGTGCGTGCTGCGCTTCTCGCTGGCGTCCCCCCGACAGGGCTCACTGATGGTGTTCGACGCGAGGGGGCGCAAGGTGCGGACGATCGAGACCGGGCGCTTCGCTCGCGGCCCGCATGCGCCGAGCTGGGATGGGCGCGATGACGCGGGACGCGCCATGCCCGGAGGCATATACTTTGCGCACCTGCGCCTGGACAGCGGCACTCAGACGCGGCGGATTGCCCTCGTGAGGTAGGACACTATGCATCGTGGATTCGCTCGCCTTGCGGCCGCTGCAGTGCTGCTGACTGGAGCATCCCTCGCATTTGCGTTCTCGACCGGCCCGCCCGCCAGCCGAACCGGGGCTACCGCCATCGGCGGCCTGCCGGCGGAAAGCGACTGCACCCTGTGTCACGGCAGCTTCACGCTGAATGAACCCGGGGCGACCCTCGAGATTCTCGGCGTGCCCGTTCACTACGAGCCCGGTGTGACTTATGTGCTCAAGGTCCGCATGGCGTCGGCGTTCCCGCTTCCGCGTCGCTGGGGATTCGAGATCACCGCCGTGCGCGAAGCGAACGGCCAGGGAGCGGGCACCTTCGACGTCACCGGAGTCAGCGGGATTCAAGTGGTGAACGGTATCGGCACGTTCGCGTCACGCCGGTACGTCGAGCACAACTTCGAGGGCACCTACGACGAGGACCCGGGACCGGTGGAATGGAAGTTCCGGTGGCGGGCGCCCGACACGGATCTCGGCCGCATTGCCTTCTTCTGCGCGGGCAATGCCGCGAACAGCAACAACACGACCAGCGGCGATCACATCTACACCGCGCGCGCCACGACCGAGTTCGCGTCGCCGCTCCGGGCGCTGGACGCTGCCCACCCCAACCCGTTCACGGACGTCACCACCTTGAGCTTCGTGCTTTCCGCCGGCGGCCCGGTCGACCTCGCGGTCTACGACCCGCAGGGGCGGCGTCTGCGTACGCTCGCCTCCGGCGACCGCCCCGCGGGGCGGACCTCGGTCACGTGGGACGGACGCCACGACGACGGAACATCGGCCGGCAGCGGTGTCTACTACGCTCGCCTGCTGGCGCCAGGCGCGCGCGAACACCTCATCCGGCGCATCACCCTGATCCGATGATCAGCGCAGCAGGACCATGCGATCGGTGCGCACCGTGGTCCCGGACGTAACCGTATAGAAGTAGACTCCGGCGGGCAGCGGACGCCCGGACCGGTCGCGACCCGCGAATCGATAGGAGTGCCATCCCGGACCGAGTCCGGCGAGCTCGGCCCTGCCGACCTCGCGTCCCATCTGGTCGTAGATGGCGATGCGCACGTCGCCCTCCCGGGGAAGGCCGAAGCGAATCAGTGTTCCATCGCCACGTACAGGCTCGGGGGCGTTGGGGAGCAGGGTCATACCGGCCGGTACTGCGCTCTCGGCTCCGACCACGGCGTTGCGATTCTCCATGAGAACCACCACGTCGGCGATCTCGTCGGTGAGGACGAGGTCGAGATCGCGATCGTTGTCGATGTCGAGCGGGATCGCGCAGGATGGATTCGAGGGCGCGGCGATCTGCTGGTCGAACGTGAAGACCCCGGCGCCGTTGTTGGTGAAGATCCTCCAGTACCCGCCTCCGAACACCGAAAGCACGATGTCCAGATCGCCGTCCCCGTCGAAATCTCCGAGGTCCGCGGAAGGCGTGTGGGCCCCCCCGGGCACGGTCGAGAGCGACCCGAACGTTCCATTGCCGCTGCCGAGCAGGACACCTCCGTTGAAGGCGGTGCTGTTGGCCACCACTGCATCCAGCACCGCGTCGCCGTTCAAGTCCCCGATCGCCACGCCCCAGGGGTACCCGCCCGCGCTCTGAGCCGGCCCAGCGGGAGTGAAGGTGGCGTTGCCGTTCCCCAGCAGGGTCCTGACCTGTCCCCCGATGCCTCCCGTGACCAGATCGCCGATGCCGTCGCCGTTCATGTCCGCGGCGGCGAGGGCCCATTCGCCGCTCACGCCGCTGTCGAAGAACGTGGGCGCTCCGAAGACGCCGCTGCCGTTGTTGATCAGCAGCGAGAGGTTGTTGCTGCCCTCGTTCACGTTGACGATGTCGGGATCACCGTCTCCGTCGACGTCGATGGGCGTGACGCCGTGAGGGGATGCCCCCACCGGGATGCCGGTGGTGGGGCCAAACGTGCCGTCGCCATTGCCCATCAGCACCCACACTTCATGGCTATCGGTGGCGCCGACACAGAGGTCGCTGTTGCCGTCGTTGTCGAAGTCGGCAGGCTCGTTGGGGCTGGCCTCGAGGCCGATCGCCTGAGGGGCGAGGAACGGCGCGTAGTTCCCGGTACCGTTGGCCAGGTTCAGGAAGACCCGAACGTCTGCGCTCACCTCGTTCACGGTGGTGAGGTCGCAGAACCCGTCTCCGTTGAGATCGGAACCGGACGCTCCGTAGATGCGGGTCTGGACGCCGTTGATGCGATTGGAGATGACATCCAGTTGGTCGAACTGCCGTGTGGCCGGCGCAGTCCTGGCCATGAACTGGTAGAAGAACCCCGCCGCTCTCAACGCGACGAGGTCGGCGCCGAGGAGATTGTGCGACAGGGTCACGTTCACGATCTCGCCCGCCGAGAAAGGCCGCACCCTGGTGAAGGTGACGGTCCGATTGCCGTTGCTGAAAGCGAGAGCTCCCGGGACGTTCCCACTCCAGCGGCCGAACACGCGAAAGCTCGCCGACGTAACCGAGGAGGTGAGGAGCGGTCGATCGAAGGTGACCGAGACCTGGCTGGTCACGTTCGCCATGACGTTGCGGGATGGAGTGGTCCCCGTCACCTGGAGCTGCGCCATCGCGGGAGCGGTCAACAACGAGATGGCCGTCGCGACGACGACGAAGCATGACAGCCGGGCGAACGACACGATGCACCTCCGGGGGCTCGAGGTCATGGCGGCGGCCGGCGGTGTTCTCGGACCCGCGGAGCCTACCCCTCGCCCGCGTATCTGGCTACCGTGATCGTGCGCCGTTGGCACGCTTCGGATTGCTCCAGGCAAACGAGACGAGGGCCCAGATCGCGGCGATCGTCCCGGACGCTCCCGCCGTGATCGCGGCATGCTCCCAAAAGCCCGGTCTCGCGATTGCTCCATTCATCGCGGGGATGACGAGCGTTTCGCCCAGATACGCGAGGAGCGGAATCGCGACCAGCGGCAGCCGGCGCCGCGCATCAGATCGCGGCGACACGTCGAGCTCCCGCCACGCATGTGCCGATCGCGAACGTGACGCACAGGAAGAGGAAGTAGACCGCGACACCCTCGGCGGCGTGGAGCCGGTCGGGCGTCAGCGGTCCGAACGAGACTCCCGCGCGATGCAGCGCGATCGCAATCGTGATGCGCGTTGCGTTGGCGAGCAGCGTCACGGCGTAGGCAGCGAACCCGCTTGCGGCAATCCACGCGAACCGAGCACCAACCGTGCGGCGCGTGGACATCAGCCCGCAGGCCAGGCTCCAGAAGGCGACGATCATGAAGTTGACGCCGGCGCATGCTGGGACGATCTCGTAGCGGAGGCCAGCGCTGTAGTAGCCGCGCTGCGCCTCCGCAACGAAATCCGATCCGGTGAGCCGCTCCACCAGCCAGACCGTCGGAGCCAGCACCCAGCGCAGGTCGTCGAAGCCCGCACCACTGTAGAAGTGCTTGAGCCAGAGACCGACGCCCAGGGCAAGCGCGATGAACGCGAGGTTCATCGCAGTCTCGCGGCCGTGGTCCGGCGAAGCGCCACCAGCATCAGCGCCGCAGTGAACGCCGCCACCACCAGCCAGATCAAGCCGGGCTCGGGACCCATGCCCATCCCGACCGCGAGGTCGCTCACGCCGGCGGGCAGCGGCAGGGGCTGCTCGACCTCGTCGCCGGCGCCCTCGGGATTGCGGATCACCTCGTGCACGGCGATGAACGACGTGTGCCGGGTCAGCAGGCCGTACGTAAGACCGAGGCGCACGATCTCCTGCTTGTCCTCGTCGTTCTCTCCCGCGAGCGCAAGGTCGGACAGATCCGCGACCCGTGCCCTCGCCCAGAGGTATCCGAGCGCGCGATGCGCCTCGTCGGGCTTGAACTGCTTGACGTCGAGGGTGCGCACAAAGTCACCGCTCGCGGCCTTGCCCGTGACCACAACCCGGCCGGTGGGCTCGCCGCGCCACTTTCCGTAGACGACGATCGGTCGCGCGGCCATCAGGTCCGGCACCGCGGTGGGCTGAACGTCGTACGCTTCGAAGCCCTCGAATCCGACCTGGATGCCGGTCAGGACCGGCCAGCGCACGTACTCGCGGAAGCGCTCGGCCTGTGCGGGCGCCTCGCCCGGGCCGAGCACGACGAACGGCTCGCCCATGCCGGCGCGCGCGATCCCCTCGATCAGGTGGCGGTTGACGCCGCTGCCGATCCCGAACGCGAACAGGTTCGCGCGGTCCAGGTGCTCCCGGATGTAGGCGAACACCTCCCGCTCGGCCGAGATGTAGCCGTCGGTCACGACGATGATGCTGCGCGAGCCGGTCTCGGCGCGCGGGATCGCCATCGCCCGCCGCATGGCGGCGAGCAGCTCGGTTCCGCCTCCGCCGTCCTGACGCTCGAGCAGCGCGATCGCATCCTCGACATTGGCCTGCGTCGCGGGACGCGATCGCGGCGACCACAACGTCGAGCCGCCGGAGAACAGCAGCACGTTGAAGTGGTCCGTGGGACGGAGATGGCTGACCAGATCCCGCATGAGCCGCTTGGCGGTGTTGAGCGGGAAGCCGTGCATCGAGCCGGAGACGTCGACCACGAACACGTACTCGCGCGAGGGGACCTCCTCGGGCGCAATGCGATCGGGCGGCTGCATCATCATCAGGAAGAAGTTCTCGCGCTCGCCGCGATGGAGCATCAGGCCCGACTGGATCTGGTCGCCCTCGAGCCGATAGCGCAGCACGAAGTCGCGGTTGCCGCCCGCGGCCTCCTCTTCATCCAGTGAGAACCGGACCCGCGAGCCGCGGCCGGCTTCGGTCCTGATCCGATGTGAAGGGCTCACGAGCTGCTGGATCGGCATCCCCGCGCTGATCGTCCCGCCCAGGCTGAGCGACGAGAGCGGCGGCTCACCTTCGTGCGTGTAGGCGCTGCTCAACCACCGGTCGTGGCTGGCCGTGCCCGGCTGGGGAACGCTGGCCGCGAACGCGTCGGGCGACTTCGAGTAGCGCGGTCCGACCACGGTGGGATAGATGAACTCGTAGGTCCCGTCCTCCGGCACCAGCAGCTCGGAGTAATGCAGCTCGACCTCGATGCGCTGCCCGGGCATCACGTTCGCCACGTCCATCGTGAAGACGTTGGGTCGCTGCTGCTCGAGCAGCGCCGCGTTCTTGCCCGCCTGCTTCGCGGCGACGAACTCGCGCTTCGCCTCCTCCCGCTCGCGGATCCGCGCACGCACCACCTGGTCGCCGACCGTCATGGTGAGCCCATGCACGGCCGCCCGCGTGGAGGCGGGGAACACGTATCGGGCGTGGATCGGCCGGGTGCCGTCGTTCTTGTAGGTCTGCTTCACGGTGACGTCGGCGATCACGCCGGCAATGTTCGCCGTGACGGAGGTGCCGAGCAGCGGCAGGCGGTCGGTCGACGGATCGCCGCCCTCGACGAAGAAGTAGGGTGAGAGAGTTTGTTCCTGGGCCGAGGCGGGGCTCGCGAACGTGATCAGGGCGAGCAGCACCGGCAGCAGGCGGACGACGAACGACGGGGACATGTTCCGCTCCTTTCAAGGGGACGGAGCGGATTACTGCAACCGGAGTGCCTGTGGGCGCGCATTGGCGCTCAACGAGCTGGAGCGACGGCGTCGGCCGCCGGACCGCGGCGCGTGTCCCGGCGACCACGCCGACGTGTCACCGGGAACACGCGCGCCGCGCCATGTTGCTCGCGCCCGCGCCCTCTGCCAGATTCCGAGGCCATGCGCGCTTATTCGCCCGGGCAACGGGCTCTGCTGGGCTTCTTTGCGAAGATCGTTTCCCTGGAGATGCTCTTCGGCGGCCCGCTGGTCGCCTCGGACGACCTTCGGCCCCTGATCGGCCAGGTGGCGGCCGTGGCCGTCGCGATCGTGCCCGTGGTCATGTTCTACGTGGGAGCCAGCGCGCTGGCCAGCGACGACCCGGACCGCTCTCTCAGGAGGCCCCTTCGGATCGGGGTGGCGGGAGCCTGGCTCGTAGCTCCGATGAACGCCTACGCGATCGCGCGTGTTCTCGCGGGTGACATTCGATTCGGAGCAATCACGATCGTGGGCGTCCTGATCTGCACGCTGGTGATTGTCGGGTACCTGATCCTCGCAGGCCGCGCCCTGCGAGACGAGAGCCCCACGCCCGACGCGCCCTGACGCTTACCCGTTCAGGGCGCGTTGCGATAGCGACCGGCTCGCCGGCCTATTCCGCCAGGAATACCAGCCGCGCCATCCCGAGCTGGATCTCGTCGCCGTTCCGGAGCCTCACGCCGCGCACCGCGCCGCGGGCGACCGCAATCGAGCGCCCCTCGCGCATGATGCGCGTCCCGTGGGCGCTGCCGTCGTCGAACACGCGGAATCCGTCGCCCGCGAAGTACTCGATGTGAGCGTGGGCACGCGACACCGTGGTGTTGACCGGATCGTCGCGATCGAGGAACGCCACCTGGTTCCGGCGCAGACGCTGGGCGCCCCGCCCCTCGACGCTCTCGAGTCGGCCCAGATTGATCCGCTCGAGCTTGAGCGCGTGGATGCGCCGCCGGCACTGTCCCTCGACCACCATGATCCGCACAGCCGGCACCGCGGTGGCCGCGCGCTCCCGCTCGACCTCGGCGTCCGTACGCTTCTCTCCGACCGGGTGGCGGAACGCGATCACGTACGGGCTCTCGTCGTCCGCCTGGCGCGTGCGCACGCGCAGCCGCACGCTCAGCTCCGCGGGCGCCTCGCAGCGCACCTGGCGCAACCGCTCGCGCACGCGCTCCTCGAACGCGCCGGCGCCGAACACGGCGCGCGCGGCCTCGAGGCTCGCGGGATCGACGCGCAGCTCGACCCGGATGACCTCGTAGGGAAACACGCGGCCGCGACCGCCGGAGGGGACGACGCGTTGCTCGATCTCGTCGAGCATGGGCGGGATCCACTCGAACGGCTCCTCGGGCGCACCCTTCCGGCGCGTCAGCCGGTCCAGCCGGCCCTCGAGCGCCTTCTCCAGCCTGACCAGCTTGTCCAGCTTCATGGCCTCCCCTTGCGAGATGTCTGGTTCAGATGATGCCGAGGCGGCGGGCCTCGGCGACGATGCGTCCGGCGAGCTCGGTGGCGCGCCCGCCACCGTAGCCGCCGTTCTCGATCAGGACCGCGAACGCGATGCGTCTGCCGCGCTTTGCACCGGCGCCCTGCGACGGGCCGGCCGCGTAGGGCGCGTAGCCGATGAACCAGGCGTGCGACGGGGCGCCGCCGATTTCGGCGGTGCCGGTCTTGCCGGCGATCGCCGGCTGCGTGCCTGCGATGCGGCGCGCAGTGCCGCGCTCGACCACGCCGCGCATCATGCGCGCGACCGCACGCGCGGTCATCGGGCGCACGACCGCGCTCTCCGCCAGCGCGGGCGCGGGCTTGAGCACCATGTGCGGCGCGGGCAGGCTGCCCTCCGCCGCCATCGCCGCCGCCACGCGCGCCATCGTCACCGGCGTCGCGACCACCTGCGCCTGCCCGTAGGCGCTCTCGATCGCGTGGGCGCGCTGCGCAGATTCGCTCCCGGGATCGCCCATCGAGATGTCGAACCGCCGCCCCATGTCGCGCAGCGCCGGCCAGCCGATCGCGCGCCCGAGCTGCGCGTAGTACGCGTTGCACGAGGCGATCATCGCCTCCTCCATGCCGATCGATCCGTGCGCCGGGTGCCCCGCGTCGTCGCGCACCAGCCGGCCCTCCACCACCGTGCCCGACCGCTCGCCGGGCAAGTCGCGACACACGAAATGGGCTGCCGAGAGGTCCGCGCGATCGGACAGCGCCGCGGCCGCGGTCACCAGCTTGAACGTCGATCCAGGCGGATAGAGCCCGAACCGTGCACGATCCATGAACGGACTGGCTGAGGGATCAGGGTCCAGGGGGGACTGGCGACGATGGCCGGTTGCCTTTGCCTCGTCGCCGGTCCCCCCTGGACCCTGATCCCCCCCGCTCGACGCCAAGCGTCCGACATCCCCGCGCAGCGGGCCTTCAGGCGCCGGCTGACTCACGCACGCAATCAGCTCGCCGTTGTCGGCGTCCATCACCACCACCGCCCCACGCTCGAGTCCCGCCGAGGCGAGCTGCTCGCGCAGCAGCGCCGAGGCGCGCTCCTGGAGCCGCACGTCCAGCGTCAGCGTGAGATTGCGATCGCGCTTCATCAGCGCGCGCACCTTGGGATGCGACGGCTCGTAGCGGTGCCGCCACAGCGGCACCAGGTCGCTCAGGTCGCGGCGCACCACGCGGCGCGGCTCCGCGCTACGCGGATCGCGCATCGTCACCACCCGGGCGCGGTCGTCGTATCCGCTCATGAACGCGTCGTGGCTTCGCTCGATGTAGGCGGTGTTGCCGGCGCCCCAGTTCTTCCGGGTGACGAGGTCGCCGAGCACGTGGAACGTGACGCCGCCGAACGGATAGTGCCGCTCGTCGGTGGCGAGACAGGCGCGGTCGATGTCGACGCCCAGCTTGACGAACGCCTCACGCCGGTCGGTGACGTCCTTCCAGCGGCTGCTCGCGAGCAGCACGCCGTTCCGGTCGAACACGTTGCCGCGCGGGATCCCCGCGGCGACCAGGCGCAGGCGCGGGTTGTACTGGAATCGATGCTCGCCGTCGGCCTGAAGCGCGAGGCTGCCGCGCGCCATGGTGGCGTCGGGGCGCACCACCTGGACCCAGGCGAGCTTGAGCAGCACCGCGGCGCCGAGCACGCCGATCGCCGCGAGCAGGATGCCGCGCGGTCGTCCGAACGCGAGGCCGAGCGCGGTCAGGGGCGGCGCGGCGGGGATGGCCTTGCTGCGCACG
>DATEMP010000077.1:0-4157 GCA_035275545.1 Candidatus Eiseniibacteriota bacterium
CACCGCGAGGGCTCGCGGGTGCGCAAGGGCGACGTGCTGCTCCAGCTCGACCGCTCGACCGCCGAGCAGCAGCTCGAGCTGGCGCGGCGCGATCTCGAGGCGGCGCGCGCCGCCGCACTGCTCGCCCGCCAGCAGCACGAGCGCACCGCCGCGCTGTTCAAGTCCGGCTCCGTGCCCAAGTCGGCGCTCGAGAGCGCCGAGGCGGAGATGAACGGGGCCGATGCGCGCGAGCAGCGCGCCGCATCCGCAGTGCGGCTCGCACAGGACGAGGTCATGCACCTGAACGTGCGTGCGCCGTTCGATGGGATCGTGAGCGAGCGCATGGTCGAAGTCGGCGAGTCGGTGATCCCCGGCCAGCCGGTGCTGGAGGTGGTGAGCCCGGCCCGGCTCTACGTGAGCGCGCCGCTGGACGAGATCGACATCGGCCGGGTGCGCGAGGGACTTCCCGCGCGCGTGACGCTCGACCCCTACCGCGGCCGCGTGTGGCAGGGCGTGCTGACGCGCGTCTCGCCGGTGGTCAACGACATCAAGGAGCAGAACCGCACGCTCGACGTCGAGGTGGAGATGACGCCCGACCCGTCCGCGCCCGAGCCCAAGCCGGGCACCTCAGCGGACGTGGAGATCGTGCTCGACCGGCGTGACGGCGTGCTGCGCGTGCCCACCAACGCGATCATCGAGAGCAAGTCGGTGCTGGTGATCGAGAACGGCAAGGCGGTCTCGCGCGACGTGAAGACCGGGCTCCGGAACTGGGACTGGACCGAGATCACCTCCGGCCTCACCGAGGGCGCCCAGGTCATCACCAGCCTCGAGAAGCAGGGCGTCAAGGCCGGCGCCCGCGTGGCCGCGCGCGCGGCGGGCGACTCCACACGGGGAGGCCGCGCCGCGGCAGCACGGTGAGCACGCAGAACGGCATCGTCATCCGCCTCGACCACGTGTCGCGGGTGTACCAGGTGGGCGAGTCCGAAGTGCGCGCGCTCGACGACGTCTCGCTCGACATCGCCGCCGGCGAGTTCGCCGCGATCATGGGCCCCTCGGGATCCGGCAAGTCGACGATGCTGAACGTGCTCGGCTGCCTCGACACGCCCACCTCCGGGAGCTATGTGCTCGACGGCGAGCCGGTCGAGAAGCTCTCCGAAGACCGGCTCGCCGAGGTGCGGCAGAAGAAGATTGGCTTCATCTTCCAGGCCTACCACCTGGTGGGCCGCATGACCGCGATGCGCAACGTCGAGCTGCCGATGATCTTCGCCGGCGTCGAGCCGCGCGTGCGCCGCGACAAGGTGCGGGCGGCACTCGAGGCGGTGGGGCTCGCGCGCCGCATGACGCACCGGCCCGACCAGCTCTCGGGCGGCGAGCGCCAGCGGGTGGCGATCGCGCGCGCGATGGTGATGGAGCCGCGTATCCTGCTCGCCGACGAGCCCACCGGGAACCTCGACACCCGGTCGGGCGAGGAGATCGTGGCGCTGCTCGAGCGCCTGAACGCCGCCGGCCTCACGCTGGTGCTGGTCACGCACGATCCGCGGGTCGCCGAGCACTCGCGCCGCGTGCTGCGCATGCGCGACGGCCGGATCGTGACGGAGTAGCCCATGCGCCGCCCCGATCTCATCCAGCTCGCGTTCGAGAGCCTGCGGCTGCACCGGCTGCGCACCGGGCTCACGCTCGGCGCGATCGCGATCGGCGTCACCGCGGTGCTGCTGCTCACCGCGCTCGGGGACGCCGCCAAGGGCTACGTGGTCAAGGAGTTCGCGGGCGTGGGCACGAACCTGGTCATCGTCGTGCCGGGCAAGGTCGAGACCTCGGGGGGCATGCCGGCGTTCGGCGGCAGCACCCGCGACCTCACGCTCGAGGACTGTGACGCGGTGCTCCGGCAATCGTCGGTGGTGCGCCAGGTGGCGCCCTTCTCGCTGGGCGCGGGGGCGATCGAGTACGGCGAGAAGAGCCGCGACGTGCGCGTGATCGGCACCACCGCGCCGTTCCTCGACGTGCGCAAGCTCACCATCAGCTCCGGCCAGTTCCTGCCGCCCGGCGACCCGCGCCAGGGGGACCGGGTGGTGGTGCTGGGCCAGAAGGTGGCGCGCGAGCTGTTCCAGGGCGAGAATCCGCTCGGGCGCCTGGTGCGCATCGCCCAGTGGCGGTTCCGCGTCATCGGCGTGCTCGGACCCAAGGGCACCTCGATCGGGATCGACTACGACGACCTGATCCTCATCCCGGTCTCGGTGGGCCTCAAGATGTTCAACCAGACCGGGCTGTTCCGCATCATGGTCGAGGCGGCGAGCCCCGAGGCGGTCCCGATGGCGCTCGAGCAGGTCAAGGCAGTGCTGATCGCGCGCCACGACGACGACGAGGACTTCACGCTCATCACCCAGGACGCGATGCTCAAGACCTTCAGCGCGGTCATCGACGCGCTCACCGCCGGCCTGGCCGGGATCGCCGCGATCTCGCTCGCGGTCGCGGGGATCGGCATCATGAACGTCATGCTGGTTTCGGTCTCCGAGCGCACCGGCGAGGTGGGTCTGCTCAAGGCGCTGGGTGCCCGGCGGCGCCAGATCCTGGACGTGTTCCTGGTCGAGGCGATGATGCTCTCGACCGCGGGCGCCGCGGTGGGGGTCGCGGTCGGCGTGATCGTCATCCTGATCGCCGCCGGCATCTGGACCTTCATTCCCTTGAAGCCCAGCCCGGGCTGGATCGCGCTGGTCATCACGCTCGCGGTGGTGGCGGGCGTGTCGTTCGGGTTGATGCCGGCCCGGCGAGCGGCTCGGCTCGACGCGGCCGAGGCGCTGCGGGGGCGGCATTGAACATCGGCGACCTGTTCGGCCTCACGTTCGAGGCGCTCCGCTCCCACCGGCTGCGCTACGGGCTCTCGGCGCTCGCGATCACCGTGGGCGTGGCGGCGGTGGTGCTGCTCTCCTCGCTCGGCGAGGGGATGCGGCAGTTCATCATGGGACAGATGACGCAGTTCGGCACCAACCTGGTCGGCATCTATCCGGGCAAGATCGAAACCAGCGGCATGCCCGGGCTGCTCGGCGGGAGCGCGCGGCGCCTGACGCTCGATGACGCGCGGGTGCTGAGCCGGCTCCCGGGCGTCACCGGCACGGTGCCCACCGCCTACGGCTCGAGCGTGGTCGAGTTCGGCAACCGCAACCGCAGGGTCTACGTGTACGGCGCCACCGCCGACGTGCCGCAGACCTGGTCCATGGATGTGGCGGTCGGCCAGTTCCTGCCCCGCATGGACTACGAGCGCGCCTCGCCGGTGGTGGTGCTCGGGCCGCGCCTCAAGCAGGAGCTGTTCGGCGACGCCAACGCGCTCGGGCAGATCGTGCGCGTCGCCGAGACGCGTTTCCGCGTGATCGGCATCATGGAGAAGAAGGGCCAGTTCCTGGGCTTCGACCTCGACGATGCCGCCTACGTCCCGATCGCCAACGCGATGCAGCTCTTCAACCGGCCCGAGCTCGACGAGCTGGACCTGCTCGCCGCCTCGGGCGACGCGATCGAGCCGGTGGTCGAGCGCGCCACCGCGGTGCTCAAGGAGCGCCACAACAACACCGTCGACTTCACGATCGTCACCCAGAAGGAAGGCCAGGCGATGGTGGACCGGATCGTCACGGTGGTGAGCGGCGTGGTGACCGGCGTCGCCATGATCAGCCTGCTGGTCGGGGCGATCGGCATCCTCACCATCATGTGGATCGTGGTGCAGGAGCGGGTCGCGGAGATCGGACTCGCCAAGGCGATCGGCGCCACCCGTGCCCAGATCATGATGTGGTACCTGTTCGAGTCCGCGATCACCGCACTCGTGGGCGGGGTCGCGGGTCTCTCGATCGGCGTCGGCGGCGCGTGGCTGCTCTCCGCCTCGGTGCCCGGGATCAACTCGGCCACCTCGCCGTTCCTGGTGGTCGAGGCGCTGGTCATGGCGCTGGTAGTGGGGATCGGCGCCGGGGTGGCGCCGGCGTTGCGCGCCGCGAGCATGGATCCGGTCGACGCGTTGCGCGGGGACTAGACGCCGTGCACCGCACGCTCGCCCTCGTCACGCTGCTGGTCCGCGACTACGATGAGGCGCTCGCGTTCTTCACCGGTCCGCTCGGGTTCGAGCGGGTCGAGGACACGCCGCTCGGCAACGGCAAGCGCTGGGTGGTGGTCCGGCCCGGTGGCGGACAGGGCGCGGG
>DATEMP010000078.1:0-3366 GCA_035275545.1 Candidatus Eiseniibacteriota bacterium
CGCGACTGACTGGTTGGTAGTCGCCGCCACGCGTTCGCATGCGCGTGACGATCTATTAGACGAGGCGACCCTCCGCAAGGTTGCAACTTCTCGCGCGGGAGGTTCAAGAACCCGTCAAGATTCCCCGCCGTACCGGCGCGCTCATGCCCGGACGCGGCAGATCGGCCGCCCGGCGCGCTAGGCCCCCGCGGGGCGCGGCGCGGGCGGGCTGAACGGGTCGAGCTTGGGCTCGCCCGGCTTGGCGGGAGCGGGCTCGGCCGAAGGCGGCTCGGACTCGGTCTCGTCGGTCACCGGCTTCACCGGCTCGAGCGTCTCGCCCCGCAGCAGGCGATCCATCTCGTGTCCGTCGAGCACCTCGCGCTCGAGCAGCGTGTTGGCGAGCAGGGTGAGCTTCTCCATGTTCGCCTTGAGCAGCGTCTCCGCCTGCGAGTAGGCGCGCTCGATGATGCCGCGCACCTCCTGGTCGATGAGCACCGCGGTCGACTCGCTGTAGTCCTTGTGGCTCGCGATCTCCCGCCCCAGGAACACCATCTCCTCCTTCTTGCCGAAGGTGAGCGGCCCCAGGTTGTCGCTCATGCCCAGCTCGCACACCATGCGGCGGGCGAGCGAGGTGGAATGCTCGAGGTCGCTCGCGGCACCGGTGGTGAGGTGGTTGAACACCAGCTTCTCGGCGGCGCGTCCGCCCATGGCGCCGGCCAGCCAGCGCTCGAGATCCTCCTTGGAGCGCGAGTGGCGCTCCTCGCGCGGCAGGTACGAGGTGATGCCGAGCGCGCGGCCGCGCGGGATGATCGTTACCTTGTCGACCGGCTCGGAGCCCGGCGTCAGCCAGGCGACCAGCGCGTGCCCCGCCTCGTGATAGGCGGTGGTCTTCCGCTCCTCGTCGGTCATGACCAGGCTCTTGCGCTCCATCCCCAGCATGACCTTGTCCTTGGCGTCCTCGAAGTCCTGCATGAGGACCTTCTTGCGATTGCGCCGCGCGGCGAGCAGCGCCGCCTCGTTCACCATGTTGGCGATGTCGGCGCCCGCGAGCCCGGGCGTGCCGCGCGCGAGCTGGTGCAGGTTGACGTCGTCGCCGAGCGGGATGTTGCGCGTGTGCACGCGGAAGATCCCCTCGCGGCCGCGCACGTCCGGCCAGTCCACGACGATCTGCCGGTCGAAGCGCCCGGGGCGCAGCAGCGCCGGATCGAGCACGTCGGGACGGTTGGTGGCGGCGATCATGATGACGCCTTCGTTGGAATCGAAGCCGTCCATCTCGACCAGCAGCTGGTTGAGCGTCTGCTCGCGCTCGTCGTGTCCGCCGCCGAGCCCGGCGCCGCGATGGCGGCCGACCGCGTCGATCTCGTCCACGAACACGATGCAGGGGGCGTTGCGCTTGGCCTGCTCGAACAGGTCACGCACGCGGCTCGCGCCCACGCCCACGAACATCTCGACGAAGTCCGATCCCGACATCGAGAAGAACGGCACGCCCGCCTCGCCCGCGACCGCCTTGGCGAGCAGCGTCTTGCCCGAGCCCGGGGGGCCGAGCAGCAGCGCGCCCTTGGGGATGCGTCCACCCAGGCGCTGGAACTTCTGCGGCTCCTTGAGGAACTCGATGATCTCGTGCAGCTCCTGCTTGGCTTCGTCGCAGCCCGCCACGTCCTTGAAGGTCACCTTGGGCGTGGTCTCGATGAGTACCTTCGCCTTGGTCTTGCCGAACTTGAGGGCCGCGCTCCCGCCCGACTGCATGTTGCGCCAGAACAGGAACCAGAGCGGCAGGAGCAGCAGGAACGGCAGCATGGTGAACATGATCGAGAGCCAGTTGGTGCCCGCCTGCTTCACCTCGATGTCGATCCCGGGGTTGCTCTTCCACACCCGGTCGGGCAGCTCGGCGCCGTTACCGAGGATGTTGGTCTTGAAGGACTTGACGCGCACGTCGTGGCCGGACACGCGCAGCAGCGATTCGGCGCGCAGCTCGCCGGACACCGTCTTCTCGAGGATCTGGAGGCTGGCGATGTTGCCGCGGTCGACCTCCTGGATGAACCGCGTGAAGGAGATCTCGACCCGCGGCGCCGCCATGAAGTTGCCCTGGTACATCCGGTAGGCGACCAGCGAGAGCAGCACCACCAGCACCCAGAAGGCGAGCTGGCGGGCGGGACGCGCGGGCGGACCGGGCGACGAGGATCGGCGGGGCGGTGGCGTGCGCCGACCTTCGCGCTTGCGGCCGCGGTCGGAACCGGAATCCTGGTGGAACACTGTCACGTGCTCAACTCTCCTCGAGAACGCCCACGTAGGGCAGGTTGCGATAACGTTCAGCGGCGTCCATTCCGTATCCGATCACGAACTCCGAGCCGATCCGCCATCCCGCGAAGTCCACCGGCACCTGGATCTTCCGGCACGGCACCTTGTCGAGCAGGGTGGCGACCCGCACGCTCGCGGCACCCCGCGAGCGCAGCCGCTCGAGGATGAACGAGAGCGTGAGGCCCGAGTCCACCACTCCCTCGCACAGGACCACGTGGCGGCCGGTGACGTCGTTGCGCAGGTCCGAGATCATCCGCACTGCGCCGCTCGAGGTGGTCGCCGAGCCGTAGGACGACACCGACAGGAAGTCGAGCGTCACGTCGAGCGGCGTGGCGCGCGCCAGGTCGCACTGGAACATGCAGGCGCCCTTGAGCACGCCCACGTACACGGGGTTCGTCTCCTGAAGCGTGCGCGCGATCTCGAGGCCCATCTCGCGCACGCGCGTGGCGATCTGCTCGGCGGTGAACAGCACACGGATGGCAGGCTCGGTGGCCGCAACGGCCTCAGGGGACTGGGGCATGCTGTCGGTCATGGGGGGTCTCCGCGTGAACCCACAGGGCCTGCGTGGTCTCGCCGCTGGGGAGCGCCCCGTGCGTATCGGCGCCGACCCAGCACCCACAGGATACCCCGTGCGTCGGCCAGGACGTTGGAGTTGGGCCGGAAGGCCCGGCTAACGGGTTGCCTGATCAGAACTTGACTGGACGCCGGGGTCGCCGTGCGCCGCGGACCACATCTCAATTATCGGGACGAACGGCCCGCGACTGGAGCCCTCCCGGAACCTCCTCCGGCGCGCGGGCCGACCCGCCGGAAGAGAAGAGTGCCCCGGTCACGCTCCGCCCGCCACCCGTTTGGGAGGTCCACACGTGACCCCCCTCGGGTTGTCGTGATGAGCGACTGGAGGGCGTTCAGGTGTCGTTGCGTGAGGTCGAATCCGGCGCGACCGGGGCGATTCCAGAGAAGACGCAAGACCATCCGCTGGATCACGGCAGGGTAGGAAGCGAGGCTGCGCGAATCAAGGGCAATCTCCCCCTGATGGATGCGCGAGACCCGTCCGAGGATGCGCGCGCTCTTCGCCGTGACCACCCGCCG
>DATEMP010000079.1:0-4468 GCA_035275545.1 Candidatus Eiseniibacteriota bacterium
CGCGCTGGCGCGCGCGGCGCTCGCGACCGCGGGCGTCACGGTGGTGGGCGGCACCGTGCAGGTGGGGGAGATCAAGGCGGTGCGCCGCGACTGGGCGGAGACCGAGAAGAACCTGGTGCGCTGCCCCGACGCGATGGCGGCGCGCGAGATGACCGCCCTCATCACCCGGGCGCGCGACGCGAAGGACTCGGTGGGCGGCGTGGTCGAGATCGTGGCGCGCGGCGTCCCGGCGGGATGGGGCGACCCGACCATGGCCAAGCTCGACGCGCTGCTGGGTGCGGCGATGCTCTCGATCCCGGCCACCAAGGGGGTCGAGATCGGCGGCGGCTTCGGCATGTGCGAGCTCTCGGGCTCGCACACCAACGACGTGTTCGACGGCAAGCGATTCCTCACCAACTTCTCGGGCGGGATCGCCGGCGGCATCTCGAACGGCGCGGACGTCATCGTGCGGGTCGCGGTGAGGCCCGCGACCTCGATCGGCAAGCCGCAGGTGGCCGCGACGAAAAAGGGCGGCACCACCACGATCGCGATCGGCGGACGCCACGATCCCTGCATCTGCCCCCGGGTGGTCCCGGTCGCGGAGAGCATGATGGCGGTGACGCTCATGGACGCCTGGCTGCGCCAGCGGGCGCTGCGCGGAAGGAAGAAATGAGCGGCGCCCGCGGGGCCGGAAACGAGGCGACCGCATGCTGGTGCTGCTGAAGCGCGGGGTCAACGAGGCGTCGGCACAGGACGTCGCGACCCGCCTGCGCATGTTCGGGCTCGCGGTGCACCGCACCGAGCACGGCGGGCAGATCCGCCTGGGCGCGGTGGGCGAGCCGGGCGGCGTCGACTGGGACCTGGTGCGCACCTGGGCGACCGTCGAGTCGGCGACGCCGCTCCCCGCGCCCTTCAAGCTGGCGAGCCGCGCCTTCCAGCCGCACGACACCGTCATCTCGGTGGGCCGGTGCGCGATCGGCAGCCGGCAGCTCGCGATCATGGCCGGTCCGTGCTCGGTCGAGGGGGAGGAGCAGGCGTTCACGATCGCCGCCGCGGTGGCGCGCGCGGGCGCGACGGTGATGCGCGGCGGCGCCTACAAGCCGCGCACCTCGCCCTACTCGTTCCAGGGCCTCGGCGAGGAGGGCTTGAAGCTCCTGCGCCGCGCCGCCGACGCCCACGGGCTCGCGGTGGTGAGCGAGGTCATGGACGCCGCGCAGGTGAAGCTGGTCGCGCGCTACGCGGACATCCTGCAGGTGGGCGCGCGCAACATGCAGAACTACTCGCTCCTCAAGGAGGTCGGGCACGCGGACAAGCCGATCCTGCTCAAGCGCGGGCTCGCCGCCACCATCGAGGAGTGGCTCATGAGCGCCGAGCATGTGCTCTCGCAGGGGAACGCCCAGGTCATCCTGTGCGAGCGCGGCATCCGGACGTTCGAGACCTACACGCGCAACACCCTCGACCTGAATGCCATCCCGGTGGTGAAGGAGCTCTCGCACCTGCCGGTGATCGTCGACCCGTCGCACGGCACCGGGATCCGCAACAAGGTGGCGCCGATGGCGCGCGCCTCGATCGCCGCGGGCGCGGACGGGCTGATCGTCGAGGTGCACCACGATCCCGACCACGCGCTCTCGGACGGCGCCCAGTCGCTGCGTCCCGAGGAGTTCGAGGAGCTGGTGGGGCAGATCCGCACCATTGCCGGCGTGCTGGGGCGCCAGGTGTAGACTGGCGGCCATGCGGTACGTGCCCTGGCTCGCGGCCCTGGCGGCGTTCTGCCTTGCGGCCCCGGCGCTGGCGGTGGACTTCGACGACCTCCGGCGCGGCACGCGCGTGCGCCTCCGTACCGGCGCCACCGATAGCGTGGGCGTGGTCGGCACGGTGGACCGCCTCGAGACCGCGTCCGGTGAGCGCCTCTCCCAGGGCGTGCTCCACGTGAACGTCGACGGAAGCGAGCGAGCGTTCCCTCTCCTGGCGCTCGAGTCGCTCGAGATCAGCCGGCGGCGGACCGGGCGCGGCGCCCTGGTGGGCGCCCTGGTCGGCGGAGGCCTGGGCGTGCTCCTCGGAGCCGGATCGGACCCCGGCCTCATCTCGCAAGGCGGCCAGATCGTGATCGGCGGGCTCTTCCTCGGGCTGGCGGGGATCCCGGTCGGCGCGCTGATGGGTTCCCAGATGCGCACCTGGGAGAGCGTCCCGCTCGAGCGCCCCACCGGGTGGCGGCCCGATCTGGCGGCCGGCCCGGTGGTGAGGCTGACGGTCCGCTGGTAGCGCGGGCGGGAACAGGGGACTTCATGCGATACATGAAGGTCATGGCTCTGGCCGCCACCGCGCTGACGGCCGGGCACCCCGCCGCCGCCACAAGCCTCGAGGGGCTCGACCCCGGCTGGGTGCTGCGCGCGCGGGTCAACGCCGAGCCGCCGGTGACCGGCAGGCTGGTGCGGCGCGATGCGAGCCGGATCACGGTGAACGCCGGCGGCGCCGAGCGCGAGCTCGCGCTCGCAGGTCTCGATGGGCTCGAGGTCCGGACCAGTCAGACCCGGCGCGGCGCGCTGGTCGGCTCCCGGATCCGCACGTGGGAGCCGGTCCCGCTTCGGTGACACGGCGCCCTTACGGCGATTCGCGCGCGCGGCGCGTTAGCGGTGTCTCTCGCGCCCGTACCGCACCGAAGCCACCACCAGCTCCTTCAGCACCTTCACGTCCACATCCGCGAGGCGCCTGATGTAGAGGCACACCTTGCCGGTGCGGTGCCTGCCGAGCTTCTTCATGAGCTCGGGGTGCCGGTCGAACACACCCATGAGATAGATGGTCAGGTCCTTCTTGCGCGGCGAGAACCCGGCGATCGGCCAGTCCGCCCCGCTGCCGTCCGCGTACACGAGCCGCCAGGTGCCGAAGCCGATGATGCTCGGTCCCCACATCACAGGCTTCTTCCTGGTGACCTGCTTCATCAGCGCAACCAGGGTCCGGCAGTCGGCGCGGGTCTGCTCGTCGGGCTGGCGCCGGATGAATCCGGCGACGCTCGCGGTGGTGGGTCGGGTCTTGGGCTCCGGCATCGCGCGGTACCCGCAGCCTGCTAGGGAAGCACGGCGATCCGAAGCGTCGCGGCGGCGGCGGTCGAGCCGGACTGGACCAGCCGCAGCCAGTAAATCCCCGGCGTGAGCCTCCCGCCCTCCGCGTCCATCCCCACCCACGCGATCGTGTGCTCGCCCGCGGCGGGGCCGTCGAAGAGTCGTGCGCGCCGCCGGCCACTCACATCGACGAGGTCCAGCGTTGCGCGGCCCCCCGCGGGAACCGTGAAGCGGATCACGCCCGGAGTGCCGGCGGGCAGCGGATTGGGGCCGGCGGCCAGCCGCACGCCGGTCGCGACCGGTGGCGGCGGCGACTCGAGGACGGACGAGTATGCGTTGGCCGCCAGGCCCTGCACCAGCCCCCAGCCGATCGTGTTGTTGGGCGCGGCGTGGTTGAGCGCGGTCTGGCGCAGCGCCTCGCGCACCTGGAGCGGGCTCCAGGTGGGATGCGATTCCAGCAGCAGGGCCACCAGCCCGGCGGTGAGCGGGGTCGAAAACGACGTGCCGCTCGCCCGGACGTAGGCGTTGGACACGGTGCGGTTGACGCACAGGACCGAGCGGCCCATCGCGGTCACGTCCGGCTTGATCCGGCCGTCCGAGGTGGGGCCGTGGGACGAGAACGACGCGACCACGTTGGTCGAATCGACCGCGCCCGAGGTGATCACGGTGTCGGCGTCGCCGGGGGCGATGATGAAGAACCACGAGTTGCCCCCCTCGTTGCCGGCCGCGTTCACCACCGTGATGCCGCGGCGCGCCGCCTCGGCCGCCGCCAGCGTGACCACCGTGGTGCGCCCGTCCATGTCGGCGTAGCCATAGCTGTCGCCGGGATTGTCGAACTCGCTGTAGCCGAGGCTCGAGGAGATGACGTCGGCGCCCAGGCTGTCGGCCCACTCGGCGGCGAACTGCCAGTAGTCCATCTCGACCGGTGTCTCGCTCGCGATGTTCTCGGTCTTGGCGAGCGCCACCGAGGCCGCGTACGCGCCGCCGAGGTACGTGCCGGCCTTGTACCCGGCGACGCAGCCGAGCGTCAGCGTCCCGTGGTTCGCCTGGCCCGAGGCGTCCTGACCCGGCTGGTCGTCGACGTTGAGATCGCCGTGGATGAAATCACGCTTGGCGACCACGTTGAGGCCGATGAACGCTTCGTGCGTGAGCGTGAAGCCGGTGTCGAGCATGCACACCAGCACGCCCGCGCCCGAGAGCCCGAGCGCGTGGAGCGCCGGGACCTGCATCATGTCGAGCTGCTTGAACGAGCCACCATAGAAGGAGGGGTCGCCGGGCCCGCCGGCGATGCCCGGCGCCGCGGGCGGCTCGCTCAGGATCCCGCCCGCGTCCGCGGGATCCTCGATGCGCCGCATCGGCCGCGCCACCGGCACCAGCTCGATGCGCGCCACGAACGGCAGCTTGGCGAGCTCGCCCGCGAGCCGCGCCGG
>DATEMP010000080.1:0-7684 GCA_035275545.1 Candidatus Eiseniibacteriota bacterium
TGGGCGCGCCGACGCGCCTACCACGACGCGCTCGAGCCCCGTCCCCGGCCCGTCCTCGACGCCCCGACCGCGCGCGGCCTGCTGGGGGTGGGCATCACCGCGCTGCTGCTCGCGGTGCTCGACCTGGGCGTGCCGCTCGGCCTGCGCGCCCACTACCTGCGCGCGCACGGCATCGCCGCCAATGGACTGCTCCAGTCGGCGATCGCGCTCGCCCAGCAGCTGAGCGCCGCGTTCATCGCCTACCTGTGGTCCTACGCGTTCGGGCGCCTGAGCGCGGCGGGCGGCCCGACCGGGATCCGCGACTACACGCGCAAGCACTGGAAGGCGCTGGTCATGGTGGCGGCGGCCGCGTTCGCGCTGGTCATGCTGATGTCGGGCCCGCTCCTTGCGCTCTTCTACTCGTCGGAATTCGCGGTCGCGCGTCCGCTCATGGCGTGGACGCTGCTCGCGGAGTTCTGCCGGGTCATGACCCAGGTATGGAGCCTGGGCGTGCTCCCGCTCGGAGCGGTACGCGCGTGGATCGCGATCGGGGTGGTGGGCCCGGTCGCCTACGTGCTGGGCTACGTACTGCTCGCGCCGGTGGCGGGGACGCTCGCCATGCCGATGGCAGCGGCGTCGGGCGCCCTGATCCAGCTCGGCGTGGCGGGCGTGCTCATGAGCCGGCGCGGCGTCACCCTGCGCCCGGGGGACGCGGCGCTCCTGCTGGTGGTGCTCGGCGTGCTCGCCGTCCTCGCCCGCTGGGTGTCGGGGACGCCCTAGACGCCCGTCAGTCGAACGCGCTCTGGAGCCCGCCCGCGCGCTCGGCGCGGTACCACGCCGCCCACGGGGCTTCGCCCGCGCCCTCCGCGCGCCGCGCGAGCACCACGCTGGTGTGGCTCGCCCCGGGCCAGACTGCCGCGAACGGGCGGGAGAAGGGCGCAGGGAACGGATAGAAGCCCGCGCCCGCGGCCCGCACCACCCGGAACGCGCCGTCCAGGGCGATGAAGCGCCGGATCTCGCCGAAGGTGTAGCCCCGCACGTGGGGGCCGAGCGTGCGGATCGAGGTCGGCTGCCGGCCGAGCGCCAGCAGCACGCGGTTGTGGAGGCTCGCGAGGTTGGGCACCGAGATCACCAGCCAGCCGCCCGGCCGCAGCACGCGATGGATCTCGGACATGGGCCGCCACACGTTCTTCAGGTGTTCGAACACCTGGTTCGAGACCACCAGGTCGACGCTCGCGTCGCCCCATGGGAAGCACTCGGACTCGAGGTCGAGGCGCGCGACCTCGATCCCGCGCGCCTCGGCGGCGCGCGCCTGGGCGTCGAAGATCTCGATCCCGCGCGGCCGGGCGCCGATCCGGCGCGCGTAGCGCTCGGTGGCGGCGCCGTCCCAGCAGCCCACGTCGAGCAGCGTCTCCGTGCGCGGATCGACGCGACGGGCGTGATCCAGCATCGAGGCGATCGTGCGCTCGACGTCGGCCAGCACCCCCTCGAGCAGCGCGCTCACTTTCCGATCCCCGCGGGTCTCTGCCATAGTGCCGCCCGCATGGCAAGCCAGGGCATGAGCTGGGACGGTCGCCGGGTGCTCGTCACGGGCGGGCTGGGGTTCATCGGCTCGACGCTCGCGCACCGGCTGGCAGGCTCCGGCGCGGACGTGACGCTGGTGGACAGCCTGATCCCCGAGTACGGCGGCAACCTCTTCAACATCGCCGGCATCGAGGAACGCGTGCGCGTGAACGTCTCCGACGTGCGCGACCCCCACAGCATGCGGCACCTCATCCAGGGCCAGGACGTGCTGTTCAATCTCGCCGGGCAGGCGAGCCATCTCGATTCGATGGAGGATCCGTTCACCGATCTCGAGATCAACGCCCGTGCCCAGGCGTCGATTCTCGAAGCCTGCCGCCGCTACAACCCGAAGGTGAGCGTGGTGTTCGCGAGCACGCGCCAGATCTACGGGCGGCCCCAGTACCTGCCCGTGGACGAGAAGCACCTGCTGCGTCCGGTGGACGTGAACGGTGTGAACAAGGTCGCGGGCGAATCCTATCACCTGGTCTATCACGACGCCTACGGGCTCCGCGCCTGCTCGCTGCGGCTCACGAACACCATCGGCCCGCGCATGCGC
This sequence comes from Candidatus Eiseniibacteriota bacterium, assembly GCA_035275545.1. Lineage (GTDB taxonomy): Bacteria > Eisenbacteria > RBG-16-71-46 > RBG-16-71-46 > RBG-16-71-46 > WS-11. The sequence goes on from DATEMP010000080.1 coordinate 2,099, forward strand.
GTCAAGGACGCGCGCCAGACCTTCCTCGGCGTGTGGGTGCGGCTGCTGCTCGAGGGACGGCCGTTCGAGGTGTGGGGCGGCGACCAGAAGCGCGACTTCACGTACGTCGACGACGTCGTGGATGCGCTGCTGCTCGCCGCCGACGGGGAGCGCGCGAACGGCGGCTTCTTCAACCTGGGCGGGCGCGAGGTGGTGACGCTCAGGGCGCTCGCCGACATGCTGGTCGAGGTGAACGGCGGCGGCTCCTTCGAGGTGCGCGAGTTCCCGTCCGACCGCCGGCGCATCGACATCGGCGACTACTACGCCGACTGGTCGCTCATCAAGGACACCCTCGGCTGGACGCCGCGGGTGGCGTTGCGCGAAGCCCTCGGGCGCACGCTCGAGTACTACCGGCACCATCTCGAGCACTACCTCTAGGCGCGCCATGACCGATCGCGACCTCATTCCCGCCGCCGATCCGGGGGCCGGCGTGGCCGCGCGGCGCGACGAGATCCGTGCCGCGATCGGGCGGGTGCTGGACGGCGGGCGCTACATCCTGGGCCCCGAGGTCGAGGCGTTCGAGCGCGAGTTCGCCGCCTGGATGGGCGTGCCGCACGTCGTTGGCGTGGCGAGCGGCACCGACGCGCTGATGCTGGCGCTCCGGGCCGCCGGCATCGGGCCGGGCGACGAGGTGATCACCGTGTCGCACACCGCGGTCGCCACGGTCATGGCGGTCGAGCTGGTGGGTGCGACCCCGGTGCTGGTCGACATCGATCGGGAGACCTGCACGATCGATCCCGGGGCGGTCGAAGCCGCGCTCTCGCCGCGAACCCGCGCGCTGCTCCCGGTGCATTTGTATGGACACCCCGCGGCCATGGCCCCGCTGCGCGACATCGCATCACGCCGAGGGCTGATGCTGATCGAGGACGCGGCGCAGGCACACGGCGCGACGCTCGACGGCCGCCACGCCGGCGGGCTTGGCGATGTGGCGGCGTTCAGCTTCTATCCGACCAAGAACCTGGCCGCGATCGGCGATGGCGGGGCGGTGGTGACCGCCGACGCCGGGATCGCCGAGCGCGCGCGGCGGCTGCGCGAGTACGGATGGGCTGAGCGCTACGTGAGCGAGGTCACCGGCTGGAACAGCCGGCTCGACGAGCTCCAGGCGGCGATCCTGCGTGTGCGGCTGCGGCACCTGGACGAGGACAACGCCAAGCGGGCGGCACTCGCCGCGCTCTACGCGGAGGGGCTCGCCGGGAGTGCCGCGGAGATCGGCATCACGCTCCCGGTCACGCGCCGCGGCTGCCGGCACGCCTGGCACCAGTTCGTCATCCGCCATCCCGGCCGCGACGCGCTGCGCGAGGAGCTGCGCGCGCGGGGCATCGGCACGCTGGTGCACTATCCGGTGCCGGTCCACCTCCAGCCCGCCTACCGGGGTCGCCTGCGCGCGCCCGGCGGTCTCGCGCGCAGCGAGGAGGCTGCCGTCACCGTGATGAGCCTGCCGATCTACCCGGAGCTGACGCACGAGCGCGGACGACGCGTGGTCGCCGCGGTGCGCGAGTGCGCCGGCGCCATCGTGCGCTAGGCGCGGGTGAACACCGAGATCACGTCGCCGGGCTTGTGGGCGGCCCAGTCGTTCTGCTCGACGAGCTTCATGCCGTGCCGCGTCACCAGTCCGGCGAACTGCTCGGCGGAGATCATGGTGCGAAAGCCCTGCCGTCGCTCGACGTCGGTGGGATAGGCTCCCGAATGATGGATGACCGCACGGCCGCCGGGCTTCAAGATGCGCGCGAACTCGACCACGTACGCCTCGATGTCGGACGGATTGATGTGGACGAAGACGTCGTACGACCAGATGCCGTCAATGCTCCCGTTGGGTACGAAGTCCAGCCGGCGTTCGATCAGGTGGTAGGCGATGTGCGCATGCTCCGTGAAACGCGATCGGCAGAGGTCGAGACAGGTGTTGGAGATGTCGGCGAGGATCAGCCGCCCGGCGAGCGGCGCAAGGTGTTCCGTCCATCGGCCGGCGCCGGGACCGATCTCGAGAATGGTGGAGCCTTTCACCAGGTGCTTGAGCATGACCTGGTCGATCAGCGTCGCCTTCCATTGCTCGGGATCGAGGCCCTTGTAGCCCCGGACATCCTCGGTCCACTGCTCGCCTTTGTTGGTCCACCAGCGGGGCTGGTTCCAGATGCGGCGGTTTTCTTCGACGGTGTTGGTGGTCAGATCGAGCGGCGCCGCATCCCCCTTGCGTTGCGCGTTCCAGATGAGGTAGCGGTCGGTCGCGTGGGACTTGAGCACGAGGAGGCCATGCCAGATTCCCTCTTCCCGGATCACTCGTACCATCGTGGCGAGCATGCTCATGCGGGGTCCTCCACGGCGTCCTGCGGTGGGCGGGTGCATCCGCGTCACGTGCGCGGCGAGGATAGCGGGAGCCACGGGAGACCGCCAGTTCGGAGCACGCTCCGCGTCGCGGCACGCGACTTCCGCGGACCCGGATCCGGCCCGACGCCATGAAGACCTACTGCACCTGCTTCGACTCCAACTATCTCTTCAAGGGACTGGCGCTCTACCACTCGCTCGTGCGCCACGCCCCGGACTCGACGCTCTGGGTCCTGTGCCTGGATCGGACCACCGAACGCGTGCTCGAGCGCCTGGCGCTCCCGGGGATGAGGATCCTCCCGATCGACGCCCTCGAGGCGGCCGAGCCGCGCCTGCGCGGCGCGCGCCAGGACCGCACCAGGATCGAGTACTACTTCACGGTCACGCCCGCGTTCGTGTGGCACCTGCTCACCCGCGACCCGGGCGACGTGCCGATCACCTACCTCGATGCCGACCTCTACTTCTTCGCCAGCCCCAGGCTGCTGCTCGAGGAGTCGCTCACCGGTTCGGTCTCGATCCTCGGCCACCGGTTCCCTCCCAAGCTCCAGCACCTCGAGAAGTACGGGATCTACAACGTGAGCTGGCTCACGTTCCGGAACGATCCCGCCGCGCGCGAGTGCCTGGCGTGGTGGCGCAACCGCTGCATCGAGTGGTGCCACGACCGCCTCGAGGACGGCAAGTTCGCCGACCAGAAGTACCTCGACGACTGGCCGACGCGCTTCAAGGACGTGCACGTGATCGCGCATCCCGGCGCCGGCCTCGCGCCGTGGAACGTGGTCGCGCACCAGATCCGCATGGGCCAGGACGGCCTGACCGTGGATGGGTCGCCGCTGGTCTTCTATCACTTCCATGCGTTCAAGCGCGTCCTGACCTGGCTCTTCGATCCCGCCCTCGCGCGCTACGGGGCCCGGCTCACCCCCGAGGTGCGCGGGTTCCTCTACCTGCCCTACCTCACCGAGCTCCGGAAGGTCGAGCGGGCGCTGCGCAACGACGTGCCCGAATTCTCGGGCGGGTGGGGGAGCGCCCGCGGCGCAGGGCTGCGCTCGTTCCTGTCGCAGGCCATGCGCCGCCAGCTCCTGGTGGCGCCGTGACGCTCAAGGCGCTGGCGAAGTCTCTGATGCCGCCGGTGGTGGCGGACCTCGCTGCGCGCCGCCACGCGCCGGCGTGGGCGGGCGATTACGGGTCCTGGGCGGAGGCGATGGCGGCCTCGAGCGGCTACGACGCACCGTCGATCCTGGAGCGGGTCGAGGCATCCGCACTCCGGGTGAAGCGCGGCGAGGCGGTCTACGAGCGCGATGGCGTGGTCTTCGACGCCATCCAGTACTCGTGGCCGCTGCTCGCGGGGCTCATGTGGGTGGCAGCCCGCGAGGGCGGACGCCTGGACGTGGTCGATTTCGGCGGTGCGCTCGGGACCACCTACTTCCAGAACCGGCGTTTTCTCGAAGGCCTGCGCGAGGTGCGCTGGAGCATCGTCGAGCAGCCGCACTGGGTGGAGCGGGGCCGGCGCTCGTTCCAGGACGAGCGGCTGCGGTTCCACGAGAGCCTGGAGCAGGCGCTCGCCGCCGGCTCGCCGAATCTCATCGTCGTCTCGTCGGTGCTCCAGTACCTGGAGCAGCCGCACGATCTGCTCGCGGCGTTCGATCGCTTCCCATTCGCGATCATCGACCTCACGCCGGTCCATCCCGGGGCGCAGGACCGCCTCACCGTGCAGGAGGTGCCGCCCACGATCTACCCGGCGCGCTACCCGTGCTGGATGCTGAGCGAGCCGAAGCTGCGTGCCGCGCTCGCGACGCGCGGGCGCGTGGTCACCGACTTCGACGCCGCGTTCGGGCAGGACCTGCGCGTGCCGGGACTCGAGGCGCGCTACCGTGGGTATGTCGTGGAGCGCAGCTAGGCTTTCCTCTTCTGGCGCATGAACTCTGCGCCGTACGTGCGCTCGGCCTCGTATTGGTTATGGGCCCGGCAGAGCAGGCGGATGTTGCTCACGGATGACGCTCCGTCACGGGCGTACGGGTCGATGTGGTCGAACTGCACGTCCTTGCGCTCCGTGCAGCGATGCCCGGTGTCGCTGGTGAACGTGCACTGGCCGCCGTCGCGCTCCCACACGGCGCGCCGGACCTCGGCGGGGACATTCCGGCTGTCTGCCGAGCGCTGACGCCCAGGACGCGGGCGATCAGTCGCGGCGCACTTGCGCTTCAAGAGCTTCTCCTTTGCCGCCTGGAATGAGTAATAGAGCACCGCATCGAGGTCGTCTGTCGCCACATCCGCCCCCATCAGATCCTGAACTTCCTGCATCAGGTCCTGGGTCTCCTGTCGGATCGTGGTTTGCAACCCGCTTCGCCCAGGGGCAAGTGGCGTCACTTGCGCGCGTGGCACTTCCGTCCGTGCTGGCGGGAATGCGCTATCTGAACGCACAAGAGGCTCCATCGATGGCGAGTCGATCGTGCCAACTGGCCCCGGGGCCAGTTGGGTGACCTGGGGCGGTGCCGACAGGGGCACGAACACGGTCGGCAGATCGGGCCGCGGGAATCGTGCGGCCAGGAGCCGCTCCACCTCCCGCTTGCTCCGGCGCTCCGCCTCGGCGAGCAACTCCTCTGCGATGCTCTGCGTAAGATGCGGCGCCAGCAGCACGATCCCGCTCAGATGCAGCCGGCCATCCGCGACCGCCCGCAGAATCGCGGGGAACCGCCGCGACGCTCGGGCCGCCCGGATGCGCTTGTACGCCATGTCCTCGGAGTAGTGTCGCGCTCCGACGCAGTAGGCGAACATCGAGGGATAGCCGATGGGCAGGTAGAGCTTGCGAGCGTCGACTTCGCCGATGACCGCCAGCAACTCGGCGGTGTTTACGCGATCCTGAGCGTCGAGATCATCCAGGACGACGAGCAGGCGCTCGTCTGACAGGTGCGTGTACGACTTCATGGCGCAACTCCGCCGGGGCGAGTTCGCGGGGGCGCCATCCATTCATAGCATGCGCGAATTCGGCGCTCGCAGAGCCCCGCACGCGGCGCATCTCGGGCCATCACGACAACGTTGGCCCAAATGCATCGCCCTGCCCGTGCGTACGCAGCACGCACATTCTGGCGCGCACGCAGCGAAGGGTCCGTGCACACGCAGGCGTTCGTGCCTAGATACCTGTCAATAGAAAACCGCTCACCGCCCCGCGAGCACCCCGCTCAGCAGCTCGACCAGCCGAGGCGCGCGGTGCCGGAACGTGTGCGCGGCGAGGCA
>DATEMP010000081.1:0-2384 GCA_035275545.1 Candidatus Eiseniibacteriota bacterium
CCAGCGCCGCGGCCGCGCGTGGCGAGGGCTGCGCGGCGGCGAGCTGGCGCCGCGCCGCCGCCATGAACAGCACCACCACCAGCGCCACCGCGGCTTCCTTCATGATCAGGCCGCCGTAGTAGATGGACCACGGCTCGAGCGCCACCAGCGCCGCGGCGAGCAGCGCGCACGGAACGCCGAAGCGGCGCGCGTATCGGAACACGCACCACACCGTGAGCGTCCCGCAGATCACCGACAGCATCATCGCCCCGCGCACGCCGCCGCCGAACAGGCCGGTCGGGATCGCCAATAAGTATGCAAAGCCCGGCTCGCAGTAGTCCTCGACGTGGGCGACCTGCGGGGGAGCGGTGAGGAAGTGCCAGACGAACTCGATGCGCGGCACGCCGTGCGCCAGGCAGCCCTTCGCTGACGCGTAGTAGACCGAGGGATCGCCCGAGCCGAAGAAATGCGGGATCGCAGCCACCACGCCGAGGCGCAGCAGGAGTGCCACGAGGAGCAGCGCGGCCAGCGCCACGGCGGGCGCGGCCCGGGAGGATGCGATTCGGGTCATGAGCGGCGGCAGGATAGCGCGCATGCGCTCCAGAGCGCATGCGTGGCCGGCTACCGGCGTCAACGCCTCGTTGTGGCACGACGCCGGAACTCCCGCATCGCGCAGGGGTACCCACTGAGGTGACGCCATGAGACTCCGCCTGTCGCTCCCGCTCGTGCTCCTGGCCGCGGTGCTGTCCCAGTCGGCCGCGGGCGGCGTCTTCGTGCGTGCCCACGAGTGTCAGATCGTGAGCGAAAGCCCGGCTCGCTACCGGCTGTGGTTCTACATCTTCAAGACGCATGTGTTCCCCGCGTTCTGCCAGATGCGCGTCGTGCCGGTCTCGTGGAACGGCTCGCAGATTCAGCCGATCGTCGCGTGCCGGGGGCCGTCCGCGCTTCCGTGCAGCGTCCAGCCGGACGGATCGGCGCTCTATCAGCCCAGCGCCTGCATTCCCCAATGGAGCATGTTCATGGACTCGCTCTGGATCGAGGTGGAGGGAGTACCTGCCTACTTCGACGCCATCATCGATTCCGACGACCCGTATTACGTTCACGCGGACCTCGTCGAGTTCCCGTGCGCGAATCCCGTCGGGATCGAGCCCGGCCCTGGGCCGGGAGAGGTTCGGCTGGCGATCGCGCCCAATCCGGCGCAGATCTCGAGCGACGTCGTGTTCGCCCAGCCGCGCGATGGCCCGGTGAGGATCAGCGTGTTCGACATGACGGGCCGCCGGATGCGCTCGCTCGCCGATCGCCTCTATCCCGCCGGCGAGCACCGGGTTGCGTGGGACCTGCGCGATGACGCGGGACGCGATGTGCCGACCGGGGTGTACCGCGTGCGCCTCGAGGTCGGGGGGCGGAGGCTCACCCGGAGCGTGCTGCGCCTGAGGTAGGTCCCGGCGGAACATGCGCTCCAGAGCGCATGTTGCCCGTCTCAACCGCCGATTGCGCCCTCCGCCCACGCTCTTTATGCTCCCCGGTCTCGACAGGGCCCCCGCGACGGGGACCCCATCCGTAACGAAAGGAGTCGCGTCATGAGTGGCGTCAACAAGGTGATCCTGATCGGCAATCTGGGCGCCAACCCCGAGCTGCGCTACACGCAGGGCCAGCAGGCGGTCGCCAACCTCCGCCTCGCCACCACCGAGAAGTGGACGGACAAGAGTGGCCAGAAGCAGGAAGCCACCGAGTGGCACCGGGTGGTGGTGTGGGGCAAGCAGGCGGAGATCGTGAACCAGTACCTCACGAAGGGCCGCCAGGTGTACATCGAGGGCAGCATCCGCACGCGGCAGTGGCAGGACCAGCAGGGCCAGAAGCGCTACACGACCGAGATCGTCGCCCGCAACGTGCAGATGCTGGGCGGACGCGGTACCGAGCGGTCGGACGATCCGGGCGCGACGGTGCCGCCGGACGACAGCGCGATCCGCGACGACTTCGGTGGCGGGCCCGACGACGACATCCCGTTTTGAGCCGCTGCATCTGAACCACGCATGGGGGCGATAGGTCTCGACGGGGATCGAGAACCAGGGAGTGCAGGCCGGGGACCCGTAACCTCGTCAAAAAAGCGGGAAATTTCATCTGCCAACGAGCAGATGGCTCTCGCTGCCTAGGTAACCCCTAGCAGCGACGGTCGCCCGGACCCCGCCTGTGGGGGCCGACGCGAGCGTCAGATAAACGCAGGCTGGTCCAAAGCCCTCGCTCGTGGGCCGAGGACGAGATCCAATCGAGCTGGCACGTCGCTGATCCCGCCGGTCGGAGCGGAGGCGTGCGAGATCTAATCGGCCGGACACGCCTGTAGGACTGCCTGGGGAACGGTTTTCGGACGCGGGTTCGATTCCCGCCGCCTCCACCATCTTCCATTG
>DATEMP010000082.1:0-2163 GCA_035275545.1 Candidatus Eiseniibacteriota bacterium
CGGCCCGACGGCGATCAGGCGCTCGCGGAGCGCCTTGAGCGCCGGCCAGCGCTCGCCGGCGCGCGGCGGGATCTGGGCGCAGCGCCGCGCGAGCGCGCGCCGCTCCTCGGGATCGAGGCTGGCGATCGGACGCTCGAGCAGCGCGAACAGCGCGTCGGGTCCGCCCTCCGCCGCCGCTTCGACCTGGTCCAGAAGCGAGGGCACCAGGTTGAAGCTCGCCTTCACCTGGGGCCAGGGCTCGAGGTGCCGCGCCATGTCCAGGTAGTCCTTGGTGGCGTGGAGGCGCGCCCAGGGCAGCACCGCGCGACCGTCACGCGGATCGCGATAGTCGGGCTGGTGGTGGTGCCAGAGGAGCACCAGGTCGACCGGAGCGAGCGGCTCGCTCATCGGCGGGCGCTCCTGAACGTCAGCGTTGCGCGGTGCCGGCCTGGTAGGCCTGGAGCTCGGCGAGCTCGACCCGGCCCTGGTTCGCGTACTCGGTCTCGCCGAATTCGTTCACCAGCCGCTGCAGGTGCTCGATCGCCGCGGGCACCTGCCGTGCGGCGATCAGGCAGCGGGTCGAAGCGGTCAGGAACTCGGCCGAGGAGGAACGGTCGAACTTGCCCACCAGCGCGTCGTACTCCTTGACCGCCTCCAGGAACTGGCGATCGCTCTCGAGCGCATAGGCGAGGCTGCGACGCGCCGCGTCGCCGAGCAGCCCGCTCGGGTTCGACGCCAGGTAGCGCCGGTACTCGGCCACCGCGGTCTTGAAGTCGCCGCCCCAGTACGCGGCGTCCGCCGCCTGGCGGTGCGCGTCGCGGCCGCTCGGAGTCGATCCGTACTGCTCGGCGGTCTCCTTGGCGAGCGCCAGCGAGCGCTGGTAGTCGCCCTGCCAGTAGAACAGGCTCGCCTCGGCCAGCTTGCCGGCCGCGGTCTCCTCGCTCGCCGCACGGCTCCGGAGCGCCATGAAGGCGACCACACCGCCCACCACCAGCGCCGCCAGAACGCCAAGCGCAATCTTGCCGTAGCGCTCCCACATGCGCGCGACGGGGACCATGAGCTCGGCGCCAGGCTGTTCGAGCCTCGTCGAGTGCTGTGTATGTAATGCCAAGGGATGCCTCCCGTTAGGGCAATGATCTCAAGTCGAGTCGCGGGCAGGCAGGGGCGCTCGCGAACGGGGAACCTTAGCCGCTCGCCTCCCCCCCGTCAAGGAGCGCACCGCACGCACGCCACCGCCCCGCGGATGCGCACCAGCATCTCCGCTTCGGCGCCGCAGCGCGGGCAGGCCGGGAGCGACGGGCGCCCGCGCGCCACGTCCACCTGGCTGGTGAGCCTCAGGCGCACCGCACCCGCCCGGAGCTCCTGCTCGAGCTCGGCGACCGGCCACGCCCACTCCTCGATCCCCCACATGCGCACCTCGGTGCGCAGCGCCCAGCGGTTGCGCACCTCCGCGGCACGACGCTCCCATTCGAGCTTGAGCGAGGTGGCGTCGCCGCCCTCCATCTCGGACTCGTCGCCGTTGGTGCCGCGGCGACGCGAGCGCTCGTCCTCCTCCTCGATGCGGGCGGCGAAGAAGTTGGCGAGCCGCGACAGCTCGTCCTCGCGCGCCTTCCCCACCGAGCGCTCCCATTCCTCCTCGCGCCGGGCGAGCAGTCCCTCGAGGTGCTGGCGCGCGGTGGCGGCGAGCGCCTCGCAGGCCTCGGGCTCGAGCGCGTCGCCGATCTGGTAGAGCCCCTCGCGGGTGCGCACGTCCGGCAGCTCGGCGTCGCGCTGCCATTCGAGCAGCGCGCCGTCGGGGCCGAGCAGCACGATCCACGGCTCCTGCGCCGGGAGACCGCCCCACAGCGTCACCACCACGTGGAACGCGACCCGGCGCTCGTAGCGCACCGGGCCCAGGCGCGGCGGCCCCCAGGTGAGCCCGCGCACCTTGCACACCGCGGCGATCCCCTCGTCGGGCGCCCCGGGCACGCGCACCAGTGCGGTGCGCTGGGTGATCATGGGCTCGGCGCACGCCGCTTCGAGGATCTTGCGGCCCGCGCCGCTCCCCGGGGCGGTGAACCAGGCGCCGCGCGGCAGCGTGGGACGCTGCGGGTCGAACACCAGGCGCACGCGCTGGCGCCGCCAGCGCTTCTGGAGCGATGGCGCGAGCGCCACCTCCCAGTCACCCCGCGCCGCGTCGCCGAG
>DATEMP010000083.1:0-33199 GCA_035275545.1 Candidatus Eiseniibacteriota bacterium
TGGTCTCTGCCGGACGTGCGACGCCGGTCGGGCCGGCGCGCGTGGCGCTCGGGCGCCTGTCGCCCGGCGTGGAAGCGGCGACCGAGTTCGCGGTGCGGATCCCGGCCGAGGGCCGGCAGGTGCTGCTCCAGTTCCGGGTCACCGGCGACGGGCCGGACGGTCTCGAGGCGCGCGGTGCGGCGCTCAACCTGCTCCCCGACGGTCCGATCGATCCGGGCCGCGTGGTCACCACCGCCACCGGCGCGCGCGTGGTCGAGTACCGCGCGCGGAGAATCGACCGATGAGCCGCCGCCTCGCGCTATTCGCGCTGCTCGCCGTGCTGATCCCGACCGCGGCGCACGCCTTCAACGTCACCGGAAGGTTCATGTACCAGGATCGTCCGTTCGACGGCCTCGGCTACACCGGCGCCGGCGTGAACCTGCCGATCCGGCACGCCCTGGTCGAGATCGTCGCCATCCCCACCCAGCAGGTCCTGGGCAGCGGCGCCACCGATGCCTCGGGCAACTACTCGATCGCGGTCACCGGGCAGACGCTGCCGGTGAGCTTCTACGCCCGCTGCCTCACCGATGGCCGGCCCACCTATCAGATCTGGGTGGTGGACGCGCCGCAGCGCGACCTCATGGGCGGCTGGGTGCCGCCCAACGCCCCGATCCACGCGATCGCGAGCGACACCGTGCTCGCCCACCCGCCCGCCAGCAACCACGACTTCGGCACGTTCCTGATCGAGGACCTGGACGGGACCGGGGTGGCGCAGGCGTTCAACATCTTCGACTGCGCGGTGGACTACTTCGACTGGCTCAACCAGCCGGGCCTGCTGGGGCGGCTGCCCAACGAGGACGAGTACGTCACCTACAGCTGGGGCCCGATGAACGCCAACGAGGGCTCGAACTACACCGTGAACACCATCCTGCTCTCGTCGCCCGGCCAGGGGAACGATACCGACGGCTGGTCGGACACGGTGATCCTGCACGAGACCGGGCACTGGCTGGACGACGTGTTCTCGCGCTCCGACAACCCGGGCGGCGCGCACTTCATCGGCGACAACAACGCCAACGTGCTGCTCGCCTACGGCGAGGGCTCGGCGACCTACCACTGCGCCAAGGTGCGCGAGTGGCGCGCGGTGACGCGGGGCGTCGACCAGCTGGTGAGCCTCTACGCCGACCTCACCATCCCGCCGCCGGTGGGCACGCCGGGCGGGCTCTCGTTCTCGTACGACTTCGAGACCGGCAACTTCGGCGACACCGGAGCGCCGATCGGCCAGCGCGGCTCGGCCAACGAGACCAACGTCACCTCGGCGCTCTGGGATCTCATGGACGGCCCCTCCACGCCCGACGCCACGCCGGGCGTGGACGACGAGATCGTCGAGGCAGGCGACGACAAGGCGTGGGCGATCGAGCACACGTACATGGTGCAGATGCCCGAGTCGAACCCGCTCACGGTCGAGGACTACTACCAGGGCTGGTTCGCGCTCAACGGCCCGGGCTTCATGCAGGCGGGGTTGAACCAGGTCTTCGTGACGCTGGCGAAGATGCCGTTCGCCGCGGACACCTTCGAGCCCGACAACACGCTGAGCGGAGCACCGCTCGTCACGCCGCTGGCACACACCCTGGCGGCCGGGCACGTGGTGATCAACGAGATCGAGCTGGGTGCGGCCGACGCGGTCGAGCTCTACAACGGCGGGCCCACCGCGGTCGACCTCACCGGGTGGCAGATCGAGGTGTACGCCAACGGCACCACGCAGGATCCCACCCGGCTCTACACGTTCGCGCCGCGCATGCTCAACGCCGGCGAGACCGTGACGCTCCACGAGGGCGGCCTGCCGATCGACAACGGGCCGTATCACGTCTACGGCGGCGACCGGCAGGTGTTCAACGCCTCGTGGAACGCGGGCGTCGACGGCGCGGTCGCCGTGCGCAACCAGCTCGGCACGGCGGTGGACTTCGTGCGCTGGCGGGACGCGAACGGCGTCGACAACACGACGCCCGCGCCCGCAGGGGCGCCATGGACCGGCGCCCTCGATACGCCGCCCGCGCCGCAGAGCATGGCGCGCGACGTGAACGGCACCGACACCAACGGCGCCGGCGACTTCGGCGGGCACTCCGGCTCGCTCGGCTCCTCGAACCACCCGGCCCCGCAGTCGCACACCCTGTTCGGCACCGGCGACCGTGACCTGTTCAAGTTCGTGGCCCAGGCGAACACGCGTTACGGCTTCGAGGCGCGCTGCCCCTACAGCGCCAGCGACGCGCGGATCGAGCTGCTCAACGCCGGCGGCACGGTGATCGGCTTCAACGACAACGTCGATCCTTCGGTGCGGGACGCGCGGCTCGAGTTCTACTCCCCCGACGCCGCCACCTATTACCTGCGCGTCAGCCACGTCGGGTCGAACACCGACTGGGCCGAGTACGAGCTGCTCGCGTTCCAGCGGCCGCAGACCGTGATCGCGCTCGCGCCGTCCGGCGTGGCGGCGGTCGCCGACAACACCACCGACACCAACGACGCCGTGCACCTCCAGTGGGCGAACGCGAGCCTCTACGACGAGATCCACGTCTACCGGGACGGCACCTCGATCGCCACGCTCGCGGGCGGGGTGGGCCAGTACACCGACCACACCAACCGCGGGCTCCATCTCTACGAGATCGCCGGGGTCCAGTCCGGCGCGGAGACCGTGCGGGTAAGCGACTACGAGTTCGCCGGCGTGCTCACCTGCTACACCGCCGACGACTTCGAAGCCGGCATGGCGGACCGCTGGGTGCGCCTCGAGTCGGCGCCCGGCAGCCGCTGGGGCGTGACGCCGCTCGCGCAGGCGGGTGCGTTCGGATTCACCGACAGCCCGGCCGGCACCTATCGCGGCGCGCCGCTGGGCGGGAACGAGAACGCGATCGCCGAGCTGGGCCAGCCCGCGAATCTCAAGTCCGGCTCGCGGCTCGAGTGGGACCAGATCTGCATCACCGAGGCGAACTTTGACTACTGCATCGTCGAGATCTCGACCGACGACGGCACCACCTGGAGCGAGCTGGCGCGCTACTCCGAGGCGTCGGACGCGCGCTGGGCGGACCACGTCGCCCAGCCCGGCGACTGGCGGCACGAATCGATCGACCTCTCCGCGTTCGCGAACCAGCAGGCGATCATCCGCTTCCGGCTCCAGAGCGACGCCAACCTCGAGTTCGACGGCTGGTACGTCGACAACGTCGCGCTCGGCGACCCGTCGTGCCTGACGGTGGCGGTGGGCGACGGACCGATCCCGGCCACGCTCGAGTTCTCGGCGCCCGCACCCAATCCCGTGCGCGGGTCGGCGCGCTTCGCATTCGCGCTGCCCGAGCGTACCGAGGAGGTGACGCTGGCGATCTACGACCTGACCGGGCGCATGGTGCGCGCCGCGCGGCTCGGCCCGCTCGAGGCCGGAGCGCATGCGTGGACCTGGGACGGCCGCGATCTCAACGGGCGCAGCGCTGCGTCGGGCGCGTACTTCGCGCGACTCATGGCGGGCGCCACGCACCGGACGCAGAAGCTGCTCAAGCTGGCACCCTGATCGGGGGCCGCCCCTTGGCTGGCGGGCCAACAAAAGAGGGGGGGCTGTGTCCAGCCCCCCCTCTCACGTCATCCAGTGAGTCAGGCTTTTCTGAGACCCTCGACCTGAATGACCGGGGCGATCGGCCCTACATCCCTCAGGCTGTAGCCCTGCGCAGCAGGCATCGATTGGCGCCGTAGATTCGCTTGAATCCAGGCGCGAACACGGTCGGCACCCTTCACCTCATTATCCGAAAAGGGGCCGAGCTTCTCGGCACGGCCACCATCGGGTAGAGCGCGGGCCCGCAACGCCTTGGCGACTCCCTTCAGCGTGGCGTTCGTCACTTGTTCGAGCAACGCCGTGAAGTCGCCCACCGGCATCGTGGGGTTCTCTGCGACCACGGTCAGCAGAGAAACCTGCTGGGCCAAACCGAGTTCAGGCTCAACCGTCATGACAGGGCTCATGGGTGAAAGGATCGTACGAGCCACAGCCATGGATGTCAAGAGATTGCCAAGTCGGCTATGCGGGGCTGTGCCAAGGTTTGCGAGTCCGACGGTCCACCGCGACCGGATGCACGCCCGCGAGAACAGGGTAGCCCATCGGCTGCAAATCTTGTCGGCCATCTGCCGACCACTCTTTACAGCTTTCCACGACCACACTTAGGACCAATGCGTCTGCGTCCGTCGGGACCTCGAGCTCGTACGGCTCGGACGTTGCGGCGTCCTTCCAGAGGCCGACGGATCTGCTCTTCTTGCGCCCCGGCGGCCTGCACAGCTCGGTCATCCCGAGGCTGGTCAGCGTGAGCACCGATGATCCCGGATCATCCGCCAGTACGGTGGCATATCGGGCCGGCCACCGTTCCTTGAGCTGCGGTCCATCCATCAACAGAGCGATGACCAGGTTGGGTCCCACCGCCCGCACGATCTCGGCGATCGGATCCTGGCGTGCCAGGTCCTCGCAAAGCAGGACGCACATGGTCAGCCATTCGTTCACGGTGACGAAGGTGACTTCACGGGCACCGATCGGAATGTCCTCCCACCAGGACACTCCGGGCTCGAGAATGCCCCCCAACCCGTACTGGACGATCTGACCCCGGGTCAGCCGCCACCGATGATGCTTGTGCTGCTTGAGTAAGCTCATTCTCTCGAACACGACGTCGGGCCCATCCAGCGTCAGATAGTTGACAGGGCGCTTCTGAGCGTCTTGGCCGGCGACCCCCGCAATCACGGTTGTTCCGAGCCCGGTCAATAGCTCGATGACCGTATTGTGCTGCTCGGCGCTGAGGCTGAGCTCCGGGAACACGACCAGATCGATGTGGCCGACCATCTCTTTCGCATTGAGGTAGACCGATTTCAGATCCTCCTGGTTGACCTCCATCTTCTCGGCGGGCTCGTATCCGAAGAATCCGAACTCCGGCGACATTCCACCAATCCTGTTGTCGGCCTTCCTGAACTGGGACGGGGCGATCGTCTTGGGCCAGGGCACGACCAGCACATTCATCCTGTTCTCACCGGGGCCGCTCGTCATTCTCAGCCACTTGGGCGTCATGTCACCGGCCGGACACAGCGAGAGGTGATGCGTCATGGACCGGAACGTCAGCCCTGTCTGCGGCGTTCGAAGCTTGGGAAGCACTCGCAGACGGGACGGATCGACGTTCAAGCACAACGTCGCCGCGGGGCCCACCAGTTTCTTCGTAGCTTTCGAGTGGAGATCGTCGGCCTTTCGCTTCGAATCATCGACTTCGGACGCCGGTGGGCCCACGACCTCGTCCTTCTCGGACACCCATTTGAAGAGAATGCCCAGGCCGTTGCATGCCTCGTCCGCCGCAGCACACAGCCCCAGGAGCGAAAGCGTGAGCTTCTCGTCGTCACGAACCGCTGCGATCGGCGTATCCGCCGATTCCCAGATGGCGGCCCACTGCGTCGTCACTTCGGAAGGCATTTTCCCCCGTTCGTTCATGTGGAGCCGCCAGCGCTTGCCAATGTCCTCCTGGGTTCTTCCCCAGGTGCTGGCAGTGCCTTCCAGATACTCGTTGGGCGGCCACGCCTCCATGACGCGCGTGTACGCTCCCGACTTCAAGAGAATGAGTCCGACCACGGCAAACACATCCGGGGGCCACAGCTTCATCTCCTGGGGCACACCGGCAAAGTCGAGGAGGTCCTTGACCTTCAAGACATTCGCACTGTCGTTCGGCGTCGCGGCCATCGAGATCACTCCAGTTTCATGGCCCTATGGCAACCGGGTTGCCGCCTCGACTCGAATCCAGAGGTCGACTCTCGCAAGCATATCCATGGCGAGTTGCGGGAGGCGCGACAGGAATTCCCATGTCGTCCAAGCCCCAACCCCCAACAAGACGACTAAGATGGCCAACAGCGGGTACTGCCACATGCGCGGCCGAAGAAGCCACAGGCCGGCGAGCCGTAGCAGGGCATCCGCCGCAGCGATGACAAACAGGCCCTGGGTTCCGAGTAGTTGGATATCCTGTCTTCCGAGGACCATTCCACCCAACACGAGGACCGCACCCAGGAGATACGCCAGCCTAATCCAGTCGGTGCGTATCATGTTGCCCCACCGCCCTGGTGTCAGCACCTCCACCAGTCCCCAGATGCTGCGGCCGATCCAAAGCAGCCACCAGCCGGGTTGGCCCGTAAGCGGCCCGTAGCGCTCCTGCAGGGTTTCCAACACTCGGCCGATGACCTGCGTTCCACGAGCCAGGAGGTCAGCCCCCTGGCTCAGGGGCAGGCTTCGACTCTCCGAGTATCGTTTGCGGTATTCCTCCCTCAACAGCGTCGGTTCCAGCGCATCAGCGGTAGCGATATGGATGGTTCTGATGGTTGGCAGCAACTTGCCCACCATCTTCACCAACAGATCCGGCTCGGACCGACCGCCCAAAGTCCTCATCACGCACTGACACATGACCTCACGCGCCTCATTAGCGTCCAGTCCCTTCAACTCCTCACACACGATCGCTGCATGGGCCCGGGTGACGAGGGCGTCCTGAATGCCCTCCTCCCGTGTCGTGCGAGGGACGAGGGACGTTCGAATGATGCGTTCGGCGCCGTCCAGCCTGCCCCACAGCATGTCACTGCGGCGCCACGATTCATCCAGGAACCCGCCGAAGTTCGCGAACCGGGTCCCGGCCAGCTTGTGCACGAGACGCGTGCCGTCAGAGCGGTCGAATTGCTCGAGCAGGTTTGTATCGTCCGGACTGATGCGCACGACATCTACGCAGGTTGTCTCTCCCGCACCGGTACCCCATACCAGAGGAAACACGGCCTGGTCGTACTCGTAGAATCGGTCGTAAAGCTTGGCCATGACTCGCTGAAGCAGAGGGTATGGGGCCGCGCCGCTGGCGATTCCGGAGCGGCCGTGCTCTTTGATGGGCAGCAGCCCTGTGATACTGGCGACGAGGTCACGGAAGATCTTTCCCATTTGAGCGGTCAACAGGCACATGACGTTGATGACGTCACAACGCCGCGATTCGGGCGACGAAAGCACCTCCGCCGCCCGGAGCTCGCGTTCCTTCTGGTATTGGGGTTCGAGAATCCACGTCAGCTCGGTCACCGAAATCCTGGTTGCCGCGAGGTACTCCCGTATCGGATTGGATCGAAGGCAGAGCGCCTCGAGATCGTCGCGGAACTTCGCCTGGATGGCCGCCAGCTGCCCCTTGAGCTTAAGAACTGCCCGCCTCGAAGCGTCCACGTTCTCGATGCGCAGCCAGGGTTCGAAGTCCTCATGCAGGTTCCCCAGTATTCCCTTCAGCCATCGTTCATCCTGTTCCGCTTCGCTACCGATCGTTTCCGGAAATGGGTTGTCTCTCAGACCGAAGCCTGCGGTCCTCGCACGGTCTCCAGCCCGCCTCTCTGAGCGGCCGATGATGCCGAGGAGGTTATCCAGACGTTCCTGGAGGAACTCCAGTCGACGTATTCTGAAGCCCGCATCGAAGTTCAGGAGGAATCGATTCTCCGTCCACGGCTTGGTCTCGACCTCGACCTCACCGAGTTCCCGGCAAAAGCGCTCCATTCGCCACGCCCTCACCAGAATCTGTACCGCCGAAGCGAGGCCCGCTGCCCCTCCGAGACCGCTCAGTCTCGCCAGCAAATCCGCGATGTCCTGCGTGACCTGCGAGATCCCCAGGCGGTGATACGTCGCGTATGAAGCGCTGTACTTCTCGGCCATTGCCTTCAGATCGGTTGCGGCATACGCCTTCCCGGACATCGGTTCCTTGGCGCTCTTATTCAGATCGTCGTCGAGATAGTGGAGGATCTGATCCGCTCTCTCGATCACGCGATTGCGATCGTTCACGCGCTCGATATCCTCGCGAATGGTTTCGATCCGCGGGAGGCGCAGACCCGCCGCCAACGCATTCTCGATCGCATCGGGGCGGGGATCATCGGCATTCGCCTCGGCTTCAGGTCTCTCCGGCGCGGGCTCGACATAGAACAGTCTCCGGATGATGCGCCGATTGCTGCGCTTGGATCGCAGGGCCTCGGTCGCGTAGCTGAACGGCTTGTTGTCCAGATAGCCACCATCCCCGAAGGACCGCTCCGCAAATACCTCGCTGGAACGGATCGCGCTGGACATCGAGTGCTCGGAAAGCAGGTAGTCGGCAAAGAACGGCTTCCATGCTTCGAGGTCCTGATGCAGGCGCCCGCGATCGCCCAGCCAGGGTGGCACCCTGCTGAGGTCCGCAATCATCATGGGATCGAATGCCACCGGAAACGACGATGTACACCGGGCTACAAATGCCATGAAGCCGTTGTTCCTGGCTTCGAAGTCGTTTCGCCGCCCGTCGCCGATGGGGGACCTGTATCTCATCCTGAACACGTGGCGGTATTTCCGTTCGAACACGATGCCATCCCACAGCTCCAGAGGCAGGGTCACACCACGGATGTCCGTGGCGGTCACGAACAAGTCCATCTCGTCGATCAGTGGAGAGACGGCTGGCTCGGCGGGATCATCCAGGTCATTCAAGGCGCACAGAAGCCTGTAGTAGAGCCTGCTGGTGTTGAGCAGCGCCTGTGGACGCTTCGGGTGCTCGATATTGGGTACACCCTTCCTGGACCCCTTGTCGTTTAGGAGGAGGCTGAGGTCACCCTCTTTCAGCCAAAGCTCGCGGAGTCCATCCAGCGATTTCCCACTGGCGAGGGCCTTGCAGAGGAAGATCCCGTTGATCCCGCCAGCGGATGTCCCGGAGACCACGTCCACGACAAAGCGGGTCCGCACCGAGCCATGGCTGGCTTGGTCCAGCTCGTCGCTAAACGGCGTGGCACTCCCGACGCGGCAGCCCAGCTCTCGATAGACCTTTTCCACCGATTCCGGTTCTGAGAGAAAGGGCTCCGTGCTGTCAGGCCGTTTCGGCGCGGTTGCGCGGACGGCGCGAAGTAGTTCCTGCGTGACGCCGTGAATGTAGATCGCAAGCGACACACCGCCGTACAGGACGAGGGCGATTCGAACTTCGCGGTCAGGCTCGATTCGCACGTCGGCCAGGTTGGCCGCCGCGACAGATTGTTCGAGAGGAAGGACCCTTTCGGCCATGCGCAACTCTCCGCGTTGAAGTGCGCCCTTCAACAGCGTGAACGACGTTGCGCAGGAATTCCGAGGCGAGCCGCTCGTGCCGCGGGGGTGCGGCCATCGGGGTTGGGGTGGCTGCGGCCTCGGTCCGTGTCAACCCTGCTTCGGTCTTCCCTCGAACCGTGGGCGGAACGGTAGACGCACGTCCAGGGTGGGTCAACAGGGAAAACCGGCCGTGTTCCCGTCAGGACGCTGCGTGGGCGGGTGTTGTCGGACCCCCGCTGAGGAATCTTCCGGTCCACGACGCCTCGACCTTCGCGATCGCCTCGGGCGGCCCCTCGGCGACCAGCTCGCCGCCGCGATCGCCGCCGTCGGGACCCAGGTCGACCACCCAGTCGCTGTTCCGGATCACGTCCAGGTTGTGCTCGACCACCACCACCGTGTCGCCGCGGCCGATGAGATCGCCGAGGACGTCGAGCAGCCGCTGCACGTCGACGTAGTGGAGGCCGACGGTGGGCTCGTCGAGCAAATAGAGCCCCGCCCCTTCGCCCGGCTCCGACAGCTCCTGCGCGATCTTCAAGCGCTGCGCCTCGCCGCCCGAGAGCTGCGGCGCGGGCTGGCCGAGCCTCAGGTAGCCGAGCCCGACGCGGCGCAGGGTCATGAGCCTCTTGGTGAAGCGCGGCTCGCGTGCGAAGTGCTCGAACGCCTGGTCGACCGTGAGGTCCAGCGCCTCGCGGATGTTGACGCCGCGGTACCGCACCTCGAGCACCTCGCGGCGGAACCGGTCCCCGCCGCACATCTCGCACGGCACCAGGAGATCGGCGAGGAACACCATCTCGATCGTGACCGACCCCGCCCCCTCGCAGTGCTCGCAGCGTCCGCCCGCGGTGTTGAACGAGAACGCCCCGTCCTTGAGCCCGCGCGCGAGTGCCGCCGGCTGGCGCGCGTACACCTCGCGCAGCGCCGCGTAGGCGCCCAGGTAGGTGACCGGGCAGGAACGCGGCGATTTGCCGATCGGCGACTGGTCCACCATGACCACGCGCTTCACCGCGTCGAGCCCGCGCACCGCCTGGTGGGCGCCGGGCTCCTCGACACCGGCCGCCTCGCCGAGCGCCCGCCGCGCGGCGCGATGGAGCACCTCCTCGACCAGGCTGCTCTTCCCCGAGCCCGAGACACCGGTCACCGAGGTGAGGCGCCCCACCGGGAAGCGTGCCGTCACGTTCTTGAGGTTGTGATGAGCGGCCCCCTCGACGGTGATGAACCGGTCCGGCCGACCGGCGTTTCGCTCGCGCGTCACCATCTTCTCGCCGATCAGGTAGCGCGCGGTCTCGGTGCCGGCGGTCGAGAGCGCCTCGCCGCCGGGTCCGGCGTAGAGCACGCGCCCGCCCTGCTCGCCCGCCGCCGGGCCGAGGTCGACCACGTGCTGGGCGGCGCGCATGAGCAGCGGCTCGTGCTCGACCACCACCAGCGTGTTGCCCCGCGCCGCCAGCTCGTCGAGCAGCGCCGCGAGCCGCTCGCTGTCCCGCGGGTGGAGTCCCACGGTCGGCTCGTCGAGCACGTAGAGCGTGTCGGCGAGGTTGGCACCCAGCGCGTTCGCGAGCTCGATCCGCTGCGCCTCGCCTCCCGAGAGGGTGCGCGTGAGCCGGTCGAGCGTCAGGTAGCCGAGATCGACGCGCAGCAGGAAGCGCAGGCGCGACTCGATCTCGATCCGCACCGGCCCGGCGATCGCGCGCTCGCTCTCGCCGAACGCGAGCGTCGCGAGCCAGGCGTCGATCTCCGCCACCGTGCGCGCGCACACGTCGGCGATCGAGAGCCCGCCGAGGGTGACGCGCAGCGCCTCGGGGCGCAGCCGCCGGCCCTGGCACGCTTCGCACGAGAGCGAGCTCTGGTAGCGCTTGACGATGAACCGGTTCCCCGCCTTGTAGGACTTCTGCTGGAGCCGCTGGAGGAACGGGATCGCACCCCGGAATCCTTCGCCGCCCTCGATCAGCAGCTTCCGGTGCGCGGCGGCGAGCTTCCTCCAGGGCGTGTCGAGCGGGATGCCGCGCTCCTTCGCGAGCTTCTCGAGCCGCGGCCAGAACACCCGGCGCCACGAGCGCGCCCACGGATCGAGCGCTCCCGCGCGCAGCGTCTTCCCCGGGTCCGGGACGATCCGGTCCTCGGTGAAGGTGAGCACGTTGCCGAAGCCGCGGCAGGTCGGGCACACCCCGAGCGGACTGTTGAACGAGAACAGCGCGGGCTCGGGCCGCATCGCCGCCGCGCCGCAGTGGGCGCACTCCCAGCGCTCGCTCCGGCGCTCGCGGTCGCGCGCCCCGAGCTTGAGCTCGAGCCGCCCCTCGCCGCGCCGGAACGCCTGCTCGCAGGAATCGACCAGCCGCTGGGTCTCCTCGGGCCGCCAGGTGAACCGGTCCACCACCACCAGCGCCTGCTTCGTGCCGCGCGCGAGCTTGGGCAGCGGCTCGAGCGGCACCACCTCCTCGCCCTTGAGAATCCGCGTGTATCCGGCGGTGAGCAGGTGGCCCGCCTGCTCGGCCCACGCCAGCCGCTCGGAGAGCGCGACCGGCGCCAGCACCAGCAGCGTCTCCCCCGCCGGCCAGTCCGCGGTCTCGCGCGCGATCGTCTGCGGCGTGTCGGCGGTGACCGGCCGGCCGCAGTTGCCGCAGTGCACCGTGCCGAGCCGGGCGAACAGGAGCCGCAGGTAGTCGTGGATCTCGGTCGCGGTGCCGACCGTGGAGCGCGCGCTGCGCGCCGCACCCACCTGGCGGATCGCGACCGCGGGTGTCAGCCCGTGGATCGCGTCCACGTCCGGCCGCGGCAGCCGGTCGAGGAACTGCTTGGCGTAGCTCGACACCGACTCGACGTAGCGCCGCTGCCCTTCGGCATAGAGCGTGTCGAAGGCGAGCGACGACTTGCCGGAACCCGACACGCCGGTGATGACCGTGAGCCGGCCGCGCGGCAGGTCGAGATCGATGTTCTTGAGGTTGTGCTGGCGGGCGCCGCGGATGCGGATCGCCGCGGGAGGCTCGGGGGCGATGTCGGTCAAGGAAGTCCCGGGGACGGAGGTGGCGCGGAGTGCTCGGCCCCCGGGACTATAGCAGGCGTGGGAACGCCCGCGGGCTCAGCGCACCACGCACGCCTTGGCGGTGAGCGCCCGATCCCCGTGCGTGAGGCGCACCAGGTAGACGCCGGCCGCAAGTCGACGCCCGCGGGCCAGCTCGATGCGATGCGGCCCCGCCTCCATCCTCGATAGATCCTCCCGGGCGACCAGCCGGCCGCGCAGATCGAACAGCTCGAGCGCGCCGGGTCGTACGGCCGGCAGCGTGAAGGCGATCCCGAGCTCCTTGATCGCTGGATTGGGTGACGCGCCCGCGAGCGAAAGCACCGCCGGGATCGGCACCGTCACCCACACCGGCGCGAGCACCTCTTCGGTCCCATCCTGCACCACCCGGAGCCGGTACCCGTAGCGCGTGCCGGGGACGACATCCTGATCGCGGAACACGAGCTGGTCTTCCCCCTGGGCGCTCGCGGCTCCCATCACCGTCCACACGCCCTGCTCGCTGCTGCGCTCGACGCAGGCGGTCAGGGAGGCCGCGCCCTCGCCGAACCAGGTGAGGCGGACGTGGTCCGCTTCGGCTTCGACCGAGGCCAGCGACAGAGCCACCGGGGTCAGCTCATCGATCCGGAGCTCCCACACCTCGTTCGAGTACAGGCTGTTTCCGAGCTGACCTCCGAACGTGACCATGCGGTGCCGCAGCGGGTCGTAGACCGAGGAGTGGAGCGATCGTGGAGACGGCGACGGCCCCGCCGTGAAGCGTCGCTCCCATCGCGGAACGCCGGAGAGTGTCAATGTCCAGACGTCCTCCAGCCGCTGGGTGGCGCTGTAGCCGCCGAACAACACCATCTCGTCCCGCAGGGCATGGTAGATCGCGGTGTGCTCGCGCCGGGGGCCGGGGGGCGCACCGATGGTGGTGATCGGATTCCACGCCGGCCCGCCGCTCAGGCGCAGCTCCCAGAGGTCGTTGCGGAACGTGCCGCCGTCCCCGCCGAAGATCAGCACCCGGTCGCGCACCGGATCGTAGATCGCCGAGGCGTTCGCTCGCGCCGGCATCGGCGTCCCGGCCGGGGTCAGCTGCCGCCAGGTGCCGTTGGCGATCGGCGCGTACTCCCACACGTCGTTCAGGAGCGTGCCGTCGTACCCGCCGACCACCAGCATGCGCTGGCGCACCGGATCGTAGATCGCCGAGTGTCCCAGGCGCGGGCTGGGCCTCTCGCCGGGAGGCTCCATCCGGAACCACCACGAGACCGGCGATCGCGTCAGCACCCAGAGATCGTTCAGGTAGTCGTCGTAGAATCCACCGAAGATGAAGAGGTTGCCCGCCGGGTCGCACACCATGCTGTGCATCGTGCGCCGCAGCGGCACGGGGCCACCGGGCTGGAGCAGGTTCCAGCCCGAGTAGTTGCCCAGCGGCAGTGCCCATGAGTCGCCGATGTACTCCCGCGCCCGTCCGCCGTAGAGGACCAGCTCGTCGCGCAACCCGTCGTAGACCGCGGCCTGGGCGGCGCGCGGATCCGGTGGCCCACCCGCGTTACCGAGCAGGCGCCAGGAGATGCTCGACGGCGAGCCCACCAGCACCTCGAACCGTCGCACCGACCACCCTTGCTGGTCCGTGAAGCCCGCCTGGCCGTTCGGCGGCAGGCCGTTCACGTAGTCGCACGGCCCCGCCCCGGCGGTGCGCATCGTGCTGCGAACCTCGACCGTGAACAGCCCCTCACGCGGCGGAAAGACGGTCAACGCGAACGTGTTGGTCTCATCGCCGATCGAATCCCATGCGGCATCCACGTACTCGGCCGCCAGGTACTGGGCCGTGACCGGCTGGCAATCGCGCCCCGGCAACGTGGCGCCCGCGGGGAACTCGCGATACCCGGGCGCGTCGCCGGTGGACCCGCTGGTGACGAACTGCGCGTCGCCCGCCTGATCGAGCGCGGGAAACGCGAAGACGATGCGCCCGTCGTCGCTCGAGGCTCCGTTGTTGCGGACCACGGCGGAGATGGTGAGCGGCTCGCCGATCGGGACGACGGCGCGGGAAACGACGACATCGGTCGTGAAGGTCGGCTGGGCTACCGCGGGGACGGCGTTCACCGTCACGATGTAGCGGCGCACCTCCCAGCCCTGCTGGTCGGCGTGCACCGATCCGAGGTAGGGCGTGGCGTTCACCATCGCGCACGGACCGGCGCCGATCGGGTGCATCGTGCCGCGCACCAGGATCTCGAACGTGCCGGGAAGGCGCGGACGCACCGTGAGGCTGCAGGCATTGCTCTCGACGGCGAACCCCTGCCAGTCGGCATCGACGTACTCCGCGACCAGGTAGCCGGCGGTCATCGGCTGGCAATCGGCGCCCACCAACGGCGACCCGGCGGGCAGGAGCCGGTACCCTGTCGCATCGTTGGCGGTTCCGGTCACGATCCGCTGCCCATCGGCGGGGGTCGTGAGGCCCGGGAACGAGACCACGATGCGTCCATCGTCGCTGGGCGCGCCGTCGTTCCGTGCCGAGGCAATGATCGTCACCGACTGACCCAGATCGATGGCGCCGGCCGAGATGTAGATGCCGGTCGGGAACACCGGGGTCGGCGGCGCCGGGCTGACGGTGATCAGGAAGCGGCGCACTTCCCAGCCCTGCTGGTCGACCGCGCCGGAGATCCCGTTCGGGGGCAGGCCGTTCACGTAGTCGCACGGCCCGGCGCCCATGGTGCGCATCGTGGCACGGACCTCGACCCAGAAGTCCCCGGCCACGCGGGGACGCACCCAGAGCTGGAGCGTGTTGCTCTCCCGCCCGATCCAATACCAGTTGTCGTCCGCGTACTCCGCGACCAGGTAGGAGGCGTCCACGGTCTGGCAGTCCCGGCCGAGCAGGGACGCGCCGGCGGGCAGGACGCGCAGCCCAGGCTCGTCTGCGCCCGAGCCACCGCCCACGCGCTCGGCGTCGAGCGAGTCCGTGAGACTCGGGAACGCGAAGACGATGCGGCCGTCGTCACTGTGGAGCCCGAGGTTGTTGACGGTGGCGGTGATCGACACCGTCTGCCCGGTCTGGATCACGGTCGACGAGAGGCTGACCGGGCCCAGAAACGCGGGCTCGGCGGCGACCGGAGCCGGCTTCACCCGGATGACGAATCGCTTCACCGCCCAGCCCTGCTGATCGGTGAAACCGCCCTGGCCGTTGGCCGGCAGGTCGTTTACGTCCTCGCACGCGGCCCCGCCGGTCGTGTGCATCGTGCTGCGGACGTCGACGACGAAGTCCCCCGGCGTGCGCGGCGTCACCACGGTGACGAAGGTGTTGGTCTCGGTGCCGATCCATTGCCAGTTGTTGTCCGCGTACTCCGCCACCAGATACGCGGCGCTCAGTGGCTGGCAGGTTCTGGAGGTCAGCGCGGATCCGGCGCGCAGGATGCGGACGCCCGGGTAGTCGTTGGGGGCGGTGGCGGTCACGCGCTGCGCGTCGAGCGTGTCGGTCAGGGCGGGGAACGAGAACACGATGCGCCCGTCGTCGCTCGCCATGCCGAGATTCCGGACGCTCGCCGCGATCGTCACCGTCTCGCCCAGGATGATGGAGTCGGCGGACACCGTGACCGCGCCGTTGAACGACGGGTCGGGCGCCACCGGAGGCGGGTTCACCGTGACCGAGTAGCGGTTCACGGGCCAGCCCTGCTGGTCGAAGAATCCCAGCTCCCCGTTGACGGGCACGCGGTTCACCAGGACACACGGCGCCGCGCCGGCCGTGTGCATGGTGCCGCGAGCGTAGAAGGTGAAGGTTCCGAGCGCGCGCGGCCGCGCGATCACCTCGAATGAGTTCACCTCGAGCCCGATCGGCTGCCAGCTGCTGTCCGCGTACTCCGCCACCAGGTACGAGGCGGCGACCGTGGCGCATGCCGTGTCCGTGAGCGCGGATCCCGATGGAAACAGCCGGAACCCGGGCGCATCCCCGCCCGCGTTCGACGTGACCAGCAGCGCGTCGCCGGGATCCGTGAAGGCCGGGAAGGACATCACCACGCGGCCGTCGTCGCTGATCGCGCCGAGGTTCTGGGCGGAAGCGGTGATCCGCAGCTCCTCGCCGAGCGTGATGCTCTGCGCCGAGAGGCTCACGCCCACGTTTGGATCGGCCTCGACGGGCGTGCCGGCGACCTGGACGATGAAGCGGCCGACCGTCCACCCCTGCTGGTCGGTGATGACCGTCTGAGGGCCGTTCGGGATCGCGCTCGTGTAGTCGCAGGGGTCGCCGCCGACGGAGCGCATGGTGCTGCGCACGTCGATGCTGAATACGCCCGAGGTCCGGGGCCGCACGGTGACGCGGAACGTGTCGGTCTCGGCGCCGAGCCCCGGCCAGTCGGAATCGACGTACTCGGCGACCAGGTAGTCGGCAGTCATCGGCTGGCAATCCCGATCGAGGAGCGCGCTGCCGCGCGGGACCAGGCGAAAGCCGGGCACGTCCCCGGCCGACGTGCTGCTCGCACGCTGGAAGTCCGAGGGGTCGGTGAGGTCCTTGAAGGAGAAGACGATGCGACCGTCGTCGCTCGCGGCGCCGTCGTTCCTCACGATCGCCGTGATCGTCACCGGCTGGCCGACCGCGACCGAGGCGGGCGATACGGACATGCTGGCCGTGAAGGTGGGGTGCGCCTCGGGGGCGCCCGGGGCCGCGGTGATCGCGGCCAGGCTCGTCTGCGGCTGCCCTCCCAAGGTGGAGAATCCGCCGCCCGCGTAGACCGTGCCGTCGCCGGCCCACAGCTCGTCGACATAGCCATTGGCGTCGGGATTCCACAGCGTCGCGGTGCCGGTGACCGGATCCAGAGCCGCGAGGCGGTTGCGGGCGACGCCGCCGATGGTGGTGAACTCCCCACCCGCATAGATGGCCCCGGCGTCCGCCACCAGCGAATTGACGGTACCGTTCACACCCGGGTTCCACGCGGTCGCGGAGCCGGTCGTGGCGTCCAGCGCCGCCAGGCCTTGTCGTGACTGGCCGCCGATCGTGGAGAACCCGCCACTCGCATAGAGGGTGTTCCCGCTGAGCGCCAGGGCCTGCACGGCGCCGTTGGCGCCCGGATTCCACGTGGTAGCCCGGTCGTTGATGGTATCGAGCGCCGCGATGTTGGTGCGCGGAACACCTCCCATGAGATTGAACTGGCCGCCGACGTAGAGCACGCCACCGCTCAGGACCATCGCGTTGATACTGCCCGCGTCCGGGTTCCAGGCCAGTGGCGCGCCGCTGGTGGGATCGACGGCGGCGAGGCCGTTGCGCGACAGGAGGCCGACGCGCCGGAACGAACCGCCGATGTACACGCGGTCGCTGCCGGCGATGATCGTGCGCACGGCACCGTCGGTATTCGGGTTCCACGGCGTGGCGCTGCCGTCAGCGGCACTCAAGGCTGCGACGTTGTTGCGCCCCTGGCCGCCGATGTACTGGAAGACCCCGCCGGCGTAGACCGTTCCGCCGCTCACGGCCAGCGCCATGACCGTGGAGCTCGCGGTCGGCCACGAGGCGCTCGGGTTCCAGCCGGTGGCGATTCCGGTGTTCGCGTCGAGCGCGGCGATGCTGTTGCGGATCACGCCCCCAATGATCGTGAACGGCCCGCCGGCGTAGATGGTGTTGCCGTTGGCCGCGACCGCGTAGGTCGTCGCGCTGCCCGGGCTGGGATCCCACGGCGCCGCGAGGCCGGTGGCCGAGTCCACCGCTGCGAGGGCTCTGCGATTCTGACCCCCGATGCGTGTGAACTCTCCCGCGGCGTAGACGGTGCTCCCCCGCACCGCCACGGACAGCACCGCCCCGTTGGGATCGGGACTCCAAATCGGCGTGGCACTGGCGCTGTCGATCGCGGCCAGGTGGCGGTAGACGCTGCCGCCGATGGTCGAGAAATTGCCGCAGACGTAAATGGAACGGCCACGGGCGACCAGGCCCAGGACGGTGCCGTTGACCGACGGGTTCCACACCGTCGCCGCGCCGTTCCCACGGTCCAGGGCGGCGAGGCGATTGCGGACCTGCCCACCCACGAAACCGAACTCGCCTCCCACGTAAACGGTGGTCGCGCTCACGGCGATCGCCCGCACGCTCGAATTGAACGAAGGTCCCCAGTTGAGCAGGCCGTCGTTCGTGACGTCGACCGCCGCGATCCTGCCCCGGGTCTGGCCCGCGAAGGTCGTGAAATCCCCGCCGAGGTAGAGAGTCCCGGCGTCGACGGTCAGCGTGCGCACCTCGCCGTTGACGCTCGGATTCCAGGAGTTGGCGACGCCGGTCGACAGGTCGATCGCGGCGAGCCCGCTGCGCCAGCGCATGCCGATCCACGTGAATGCCCCGCAGACGTAGAGCTTGTCGCCCGCGACCGCGAGCGATCTGACCACGCTGTTCGGGTTCGGGGCCCAGTCGGCGACGCTGCCATCGGCGAGGATGTGAGCGAGGTTGAAGCGCTCCAGCCCGCCGACCGCCGTGAACGCACCGCCGATGATCCAGCCGCCCGCGCCGTCATCGACGACCGTCCAGACCTGGCCGGTCACCCTCGGAAACGACTGGATCGGATACCCGTTGACCGGGCTGAGCGCCGCGCCGCCTCCGGTCGCCGGCCCCACCTGCGTGAACGTGCCGCCGACGTAGATCGTGTTCCCGTCGCGAACCACAGCGTTCACCTGACCGTCGGTCACCCACAACGTGGGATCGGCGGTCTGGGCGAGGACGGTGACGGTCGCGAGCACGAGTGCGGCGGCGGTCATGGCACCGGCGCGGAGGGCGGAAATCAGTATCCCCGCGGTCGGACCATGGAAAGCGGCCCGGCCGATCGACCGTCGTGGGGAGTCGATCGAAACCACTGGGTCCTCGCGCCACCAGGGCGCGTGCGCCGGCCATGGCTGCACCGAGATAGGGTGCGGGCGCGGTCAAGGAGGGGGATCGCGCCAAGAGGAAGACTACACCCCGCGCGGCGGGGCCCAAAGCCTATCGGGTTCTCAGGCCTTCATATCACGTTGTGTAATGCTAAACGACCGGCAGAGTGCACGATCGCGAATACAATTGGTGCTGGAGTGCACGAACCTCAGCGCACCACGATCGCCTTGGCGGTGAGCACGTGCCCGTCGTGCGTGAGGCGCACGAGGTACATCCCGGTTGGCAGCCGCCGCCCGTCGGCAAGCGTCACGCGTTGCGCGCCGGCGGCGAGCGTCGAGAGGTCACGGCGGGCCACCAGGCGTCCGCCCAGGTCGTAGAGCTCGATCGCTCCGGCAGCGGTCGACGGCAGCGTGAACGCCACCTGGAGGTCGCCCACCACCGGGTTCCGCACGGCCCCGGCGAGCGACAATCCCGGAGGCGGCTCCGGATCCACGGCGACCGGAGTGTTTTCGATCACCGGCTCGCTGAGCGCTGCGAAGAACGCCTGAGGCCGCCCGGCGATCGCCGTGAAGCCGCCGCCGACGTAGACGCGTCCTTGCTCGCTCATGAGGCTCTGGACGGGACCGTTCGGACTCGGATCCCACATCCGCGCCATCCCGGTCACGACGTCGAGCGCCGCCAGGTTGCGGCGCGCGAAGCCGCCCATGCTGGTGAACTCGCCGCCCACGAACACCGTCCGCCCGCGCAGCGCCAGGGCACGGATCACCGGCGTCGCTCCCGGGTTCCACGGGGTGGCCCCGCCGCTCGCATCGAGCGCGGTGATCCCTCGGCGCGGTGCGCCGCCGATGGTGGAGAACATGCCGCCCGCGTAGACCGTGCCGCGGTTGAACGTCAGCGTGTAGACCAGGGAGTTCGCGTTGGGATTCCAGGGCGTGGCGCGGCCGGTGGTGGCGTCCAGGGCGGCGATCAGGCCGCGCGGCGCGGAGCCGATGGTGGTGAACTGCCCGGCGGCGTACACGGTGGTCCCGCTCACCGCCAGCGCGTGGACGTTGTGGTTCGCGTCGGGATTCCACGCGGTCGGGATCCCGGTCACCGCGTCGACTGCGGCGATGCGCCGGCGCACCTGCCCCATGATGCGCGAGAAGTCGCCGCCCAGGTACACGCGGTTGCCGCTCAGCACCAGGGTCCGCACCAGACCCTCCGCGGACGGGTTCCAGGGCGTGGCCTCGCCGTCGGTGGCGTTCAGCGATCCCACGCCGCTGCGCAGCGCGCCGCCGATCCAGTCGAAGGCCCCGCCCGCGTAGATGGTGCCCACGCCGTCCGTGCCCTGCGCCGTCGCCGCCAGCGCCATGACCGGCCCATTGGCGTCCGGGTTCCATTCGGTCGGCGAGCCGGTCGTGGCATCGAGCGCGGCGATGTAGTTGCGGATCACGCCACCGACCATCCGGAACCTTCCGCCCGCATAGACGGGGGCGGACGGACCACCCGGGGCCGAGATCGCGAACGTCCAATCGTCGACGCTGGGGTCCCACGAAATCGCCGCCCCGGTGACGCCATCCAGGGCCGCGAGATAGTGGTGCGTCTGGCCGCCGATATAGGTGAACCCGCCGCCCGCGTAGATCCGGTCCCCGTTCACGGCCAGCGCGGTGACGGTGGCGTTCGCGCCGGGATTCCAGGGAGTCGCGAGCTGCGAGACCGTGCTCAGGGCGGCGGCATGGTCGCGCCAGGCCCCGCCGATCACGCTGAAGCTCCCTCCCACGTAGAGGGTCTTGATGTTCATCAGCAGCGCGTGCACCTCGCCGTTCGCCGACGCGTCCCAGCCGGTGGCCGCACCGCTGGTCAGGCCCAGCTCGGCAATGTACGCGCGGCTCGCCCCGCCGATCTGGTCGAAGCCGCCGCCGGCGAACACCGAGGTGTCGCTGGTTGCCAGGGCGCGTACGTTTCCGTTGGCGCCGGGATTCCACGCCGACACCACCCCACTCACGGGGTGGACCGCCGCCAGGTGTCCGCGCTCCGCCCCGCCCACGTGGAGGAAGGTCCCGCCCACGTACACGCGGCCGTGGTCCAGCGCCAATGCGTTGACCACGTCGTCGGCGCCGGGGTTCCAGGGACGAACCGCTCCGCTCGAGGCGTCGAGTGCCGCCAGGTGGTTCCGGGCGTTGACGCCGATCGAGGTGAAGTCGCCGCCCGCGTACACCGTGGTCCCCTCGCGTACCAGCGTGCGCACCGGGCCGTTCGCGACCGGTGCCCAGGAGCCGAGAGTCGAGTTGGCGAGGATGCGCGCCAGGTTCCGGCGCGGGCGCCCGCCGACCGATGCGAACTCGCCGCCGATGAACCAGCCGCCCGCGCCGTCGGGAACGACCGCGAACACCTGGCCCACCACCTTCGGGAACGCTCCGGAGGGCAGCCCGGTGACCGGGCTGAGCGGAGCACCGGCGCCGGTCGCCTGCCCGACCTTGGTGAACGCTCCGCCGATGTAGAGGGTGTTCCCGAGCCGGGCGATCGCGTTCACCGGACCGTTGGTCACGCACAGGGTGGAGTCGACGGTCTGCGCGGAGGCGCATGCGGCCCACGCGGCGAGCGCGATCGCCGGAGCGAGCCGCCCGTGGCGGGCGGCGTTGGATGCGCGGGTTCTCGGGGGGCGGAACGGCATCGGTGGCGATCGTGGTTGGAGAGCGGACGGTGAGCGGACGCCGTGATGGAGCCTAGCACCGGCCGGAACCGGGCTCCAGAGGAGACGCTACGGCCTGGGCGTCACGGGCGCGTCAGCGGACGACGCACGCCTTGGCGTTGAGGACCCGGCCGTCGTGCGTGAGCCGCACCAGGTACAACCCGGCCGCCAGGTGCCTGCCCTCCGCGAGCGCCACCCGCTGGGCACCCGCGCCGAGCGCCGAGATGTCGCGGCTCGCCACCAGGCGTCCGCGCAGGTCGAACACCTCGATCGCGCCGGACGCGCTGCCCGGGAGCGTGAACGCCACAGCGAGCTCGTCCGCCACCGGATTCGGCGAGGCGCCGGCCAGCGACAGCATCGCGCGCGCCGGCACCTCAACCCACACCGGCTCGAGCGTCCGCTCCCCCTCCGGCTCCCGGACGACGAGCCGGTAGCCGTAGCGCGTACCCGGCACCACGTCGCGATCCTCGTAGACCAGCCGGTCCGGACCCTCGATGGTGGCCGGGCCCAGCGCGATCCAGTCGGTCCCGGTGGTGCGCCGCTCGACCTGCGCCGCCACGGTCGTGGCGCCCTCGCCGCGCCAGGTGAGGTGCACCGCATCGGGGGTCGCCTCCGCGCCCGCGAGCGCGAGCGCCACCGGGGTGGGCGCCGGCGTGTCGACCGTCATCGCCCATACCTCGTTCGAGGACGCCGTGGAGCTGAGCTGGCCGCCGAACACCACCATGCGCGTCCGTAGCGGGTCGTAGATCGCCGAGTGCTGGTTGCGCGGCACCGGCGAAACCCCGGCGGTGTAGCGCTGGCTCCATTCCGGAGTGCCCGAGAGCGGCAGCGTCCACACGTCTTCGAGGCGTGTGCCGCCGTATCCGCCGAACACCACCATCATGTCCCACAGGGCGTAGTAGACCGCGGTGTGCTCTCGCCGCACGCTCGGAGACGTCCCGGTGGTCGGGACCGGGCGCCACTCGGGGGTGCCGGAGAGCCGCAGCTCCCACACGTCGTTCAGGAACACCCCGCCGTCGCCGCCGAACACCACGATCCGGTCGCGCAGCGGATCGTAGATGGCCGAGTGGTTGGCGCGGGGCGGCATCGGGGTGCCGGTGGGCAGCAGCAGGTGCCAGGTGCCGGAGGAGAACTCCCACACGTCGTTCCGGAGCGACCCGTCGTAGCCGCCGATCACCAGCATCCGGCCGTGGGCCGCGTCGTAGACCGCCGCGTGCCCGAGGCGCGCGCTGGGACGCGGGCCGGGGGGATTGATCGGGAACCACCAGTTGAGCGGAGTTCGCGCCAGCACCCAGAGGTCGTTCAGAAAGCTGTCGTAGTACCCGCCGAAGATCAGCAGCTGGTCATCGACCGGGTTGTACACCATGGAATGCATGAGCCGGCGCAGCGGCACGGGCCCCCCCGGCGCGACGTTCACCCAGCTGGTCCCCGGCGTGAGCGGCAGCGCCCAGATGTCCCCGGCGTACTCGCCCCCGACGCGGCCGCTGTAGAGCACGAGCTGGTCGCGCGCGGCGTCGTAGTCGGCCGCCTGGGCCGCACGCCCGATCGGGCCGAGGCCTTCCGGCGCGATTCGCTGCCAGGTCAGGGTCGGCGGCCCCGGAGGCGGAGGCGGACCGATCACGGTCACCTGGTAGCGCTGCACCGGGAAGCCCTGCTGGTCGGTGGCGGGGGCGCCCGCCGCGTCGGGAATGGTGACGCTCGCGCAGCCCGAGCCCCGCACGTGGCTGGTCACCCGCAGGTCGACGTCGAACGTTCCAGCCGATCGCGGCTCGATCGTGCACACGAATGTGTTGACCTCGATCCCGAACGGCTGCCAGTCGGAGTCGGCGTACTCCACGACGAGATACGACGCTGGGATCGCGCTGCAGGACGGGTTCGACACCATGGCGCCGGCTGGGAACTCGCGGTAGCCGGGCGTGTCGCCGACCGAGCCGCTGACCACCAGCAGGTGGTCGAGCGGATCGGTGAGAGTGGGGAACGAGACGACGATGCGTCCGTCGTCGCTGCCCGCGCCGTTGTCGCGCACCAGGGCGGTGAGCGTGATGGTCTGCCCGAGGTTGATGGGTCCGGGGGTCAGGGCGATGCTCACGATCGCCGGCTCCGGCTGATCGATGACGTTGACCGTGAATCGCCGCACGGCCCACCCCTGTTGATCGGCGCCGCTCGCGCCGTTCGGGGGCAGCGCACCTATGAACGCGCAAGACCCGCCGCCGATCGTGTGCATGATGGAGCGGACTTCGATGACGAACGTCCCCGCGCGGGGCGGGCGGACCACGAAGTCGCCGCCGTTGTTCTCGAATCCGTCGCCCACCCAGTTGTCGTCGACGTACTCGGTCATGAGATACGACGCCTGGACCGGCTGGCATTCACTCGACATCAGAACCGAGCCCGACGCGAACTCCCGGTAGCCGGGCGTGTCCGCCCCGGCCGGGCCGGTCGCGAGCGCCGCGTCGAGCGGATTGGTCAGGCCCGGGTAGGACACCACGATCCGCCCGTCGTCACTCGGCAGGCCGTCGTTGCGGACCGCGACGGAGATCGTGAGCGGCTGGCCGATCACGACCGTGCTCGCCGACATCGAGACCGGCGACATGAAGATCGGCAGCGGCGTGGTGGGGGGCGCAACGACATTGACCGCGAATCGTCGCACCGTCTGGCCCTGCTGGTCGGTGGCGATCGTCCCCTGCGTCAACGATGGCACGCTCGAGGCCATGAGGCAGGGCGTGGTTGAGATCAGCATGGTGGCGCGCATGTCGACGTAGAAGAGACCCACCTCCTGCGGGGTCACGGTCGCGTTCAGCGTGTTCGTCTCCGACGAGGCCTGCCAGCTGTCGTCCACGTATTCGACCGCCAGATAGCTCGCGGTCAGGGGCAGGCAATCGACCCCGGTGAGCGCGCCGCCCGCGGGGATCTCGCGGTACCCGGGGCTGTCACCCGAGGACGTGCTCGACACCCACTGGGCGTCGCTGCTCTGCGTGAACGACGGGAAGCCGAAGCTGATCCGCCCGTTGTCGGAAAAGCTGCCGTCGTTGCGGACACCCGCACTGAAGGTGAAGCTCTCGCCGAGCCGCAGGGTCAGCGGGGGGAGGCTAATCGTCACGAAGGTGGGCACCGGCGGGGGATCCGGCGGCGGGCCGGTCGAGCCCTGCAGTACCGCCCAACGCTCAGGGGGCGCGAGGCCCAGCTCCCACATGTCGCCGCGGAATGCAGGGTTGTCGCTCAGTCCCCCGAACACCACCATGCGCCGTCGCGCCTCATCGAAGGCGGCCCCCGGGTACAGGCGCCGCGAGGGGAGCTCGCCGCCCGGTGCGAGGTCACGCCAGGTCGGCGTTCCGGAGAGCGTCAGCTCGAAGCTGTCGTTGCGGTAGATCTGGTTCTCCCCGCCGAAGATCACCATCCGATCCCCGGCCGGATCGTAGACCGCGACGTGGCCGAAACGCCCCGGCGCCGGCCCGCTGGTCGCGAGTTGCGTCCAGGCCGGGCTCGCGCCCAGCGACAGCGCCCAGGTGTCGTTGTAGATCCCGGGCAGCCCGCCGTGGACGATCATCCGGTCGCGCACCGGATCGTAGATCGCGGTGTGCTCCCGGCGCGCGATTGGAGGAGTGCCCGCGGGCGTCAACCGGGTCCATGTAGGCGTGCCGGACAGGGTGAGTGCCCAGACTTCGTTCAGGTAGTTGCTGTCGTCGAATCCCCCGAACACGATCATCCGGTCACGGACCGGGTCGTAGATGGCGCTGTGCAGGTTGCGGCGGCTGGGAACCGTGCCGCTCACCGAGAGCTGGGTCCAGACCGGGCTGCCCAGGAGGTTGAGGGTCCACACGTCGTTTTGGCGCTGCGGATTGCTGCCCGCGAACACGATCATCCGGTCGCGCACCGGGTCGTAGATGGCGGAGCTGCATTCGCGCGCCCCCGGCCCGGAGCCGAAGATCAGGACGGTCCAGGCCAACGGATCCGAGAGCGGAATCGAGATCACTTCCGAGGTGAACACGCCGGGTTCCGCGACCCGGCCCCCGTACACGAGCACCCGATCGCCGACCGGATCGTAGATCGTGGTGTGCAGGAAGCGACCCGCGGGAAAGACCGCCAGGAGCGCGGGATCCATGGGCGGGATGGGGGCGCCGGGCGCAACGACGGCAACGGTGTCCCGGTGCCCGGGGGGCGCGCCAGAGGCTTCCGCGGGCTTGGCGGCCGCGCCGGAGTGAACCATCAGGGCGAGCAGGGCGATGACGACCGGGAGCAGGCGCACGTGCGACCTCGAAGCGCGGTGCCCGAACGGAGCCGGCACGCGACCCGGGCGTCTGGGTGCCGGGGCCCGTCGAGGGCACTCCCGCCGGGACGATATCATCCGATCGGCCGCGAACGGCGCGGTATTTCGCGCCGGACACGCGAACGGCTCACCCTTCCATGGGCGAGCCGTCGCTCCGCGGCTGGAGGAGTTTGGCCAGCCCTAGCTCGATCCCTCCAGCCCTGCACCACGGGCGACCGAGCGTCGATCACCCGACCAAGTCTTCAGAAGACCGCGCCCTCAGTGGCGGGAGACGGTCTGGCGGGCAGCAATCGGGGATTGGCCAACGGATACCGCCGACCAATCCCCTGAGGACGTGCCAGGTCCAGACAGACGTGCTTACTTCTTCTTCTTCGCGGCCTTCTTCTTCGTGGCCTTCTTCTTCGCGGCCTTCTTCTTCGCCATTACGAATCACCTCCTCGAGTGTTTCGTCTTCACGGCGAGATGTGCTCCCTCGCCCACAGTGGCGACGGCCACCCTTGAGTGACCGAGGCGGCGCAGTCGCGCGGCGCCCGAGCGTCGCGCGTGGCCTTGCAAGACTCACTGAGGCAGCCGCCGTGCCACGACCTCGCCGCGAAGTCCGCATTCGCGCTAAGTGTGTGTGGAAATGAAGAAAAAAAATCGCGCGCACATCGCGTGCACGCGCATCGGCTGTGAATAACCGTGTGAATAACGGTTCTAAGCGTCAAGTTACTTGGGGATTACGCTGCACGAGGTGGCTAAGCGTCTGCGATGAAGTCAGATGTCGGTCGGTGTCCAGATCCTTGTGGGTGTCAAGAGACTTGACGACCGACGGTCTCCTCGATGCGAAGACGGCGCAGCTTTTCGATGAGTCCCTGGCGTGAAATGCCGAGGACGCGCGCGGCGCGACTCTTGTTTCCGGCGGTGAGACGCAGCACCTCGCTGATGTGATCGGCCTCCATCTGCGCGAGCGTCGGGAGCGGGATGCCCTCGTCGCTCGCCACCTGCCGTCCCTGCAGCTCCGACGGCAGATGCGCGACCGTGACCTCGTCGCCATCCTCGAGCAGCACCACCCGCTCGATGACGTTCTTGAGCTCGCGCACGTTCCCGGGCCAGCGGTAGCTGAGGAACAGCTGCTGGGCGGCGGGTGCAAGGTCGTTGAAGGTCTTCTGGAACTTGCGCGAGAACTCGCGCAGGAAGTGGCGCGCGAGCAGCAGGATGTCGTCGCCGCGGTCGCGCAGCGCCGGCAGGTGGATGCTCACCACCTTGAGACGGAAGTAGAGGTCGCTGCGGAAACGCGCTGAGCGCACTTCGGCTTCGAGGTCCTTGTTGGTGGCGGCGACGATGCGGATGTCGACCGAGATGTCCTGCGCCCCTCCCACCCGCTTGAACTGCCGGTGGTCGATGAAGCGGAGCAGCTTGGCCTGGGTGGGCAGCACCATGTCCGCCACCTCGTCCAGGAACAGCGTGCCCGCGTCGCACAGCTCGACCAGCCCCTTCTTGGCCTCGGACGCGTCGGTGTACGCCCCCTTCTCGTGACCGAACAGCTCGTTCTCGAGCAGGCTCTCGTGGAACGAGGAGCAGTTCACCTCCATGAGCGGTGCCTGGGCGCGGTCGCTGCGGTAATGAATGGCCCGGGCGACCAATTCCTTGCCGGTGCCGCTCTCGCCGGTGATCAGAACCGAGGTCGCCTGGCTGCGCACCACCTTCTCGATGAGGTCGCGCACCTCCTGGATGAGCGGCGAGCGCCCGACGATCTCCTCGCCCGAGTAATGCTTCCATGCCTTGCGCCGGTAGAGGTCGAGCTCGGTGGCCTGGCGGAAGCCCTTTCCGGCCGACTCGACCGCCAGGACGATGTCCTCCATCTCGTACGGCTTGCGCAGGAAGTCGCAGGCCCCGAGCTTCATCGCCTCGACCGCCGACTGGACGTCCCCGTAGGCGGTGATGACGATCGCCTGGATCAGCGGGTCGAGGTGGCGGACCCGTCGGAGCACCGAGAGCCCGTCGGTGTCGGGGAGTCGCATGTCCAGGATCAGGACCTGGGGACGCACCTGCGACGTCTTCTCGAGCCCCTCGGCGCCGGTGCTCGCCAGCTCGACCGCGTAGCCGCGCGCCTTGAGCACCTTGGCGAGCGACTTGCGGATCAGCACCTCGTCGTCGATCACCAGCACGGAGGTCTTCATCGCGCCATCACTCCTCGGGCCGGCCGGGCGGCTCGGCGGGCACCGGGAAGGAGACCCGGAAGGTGGCCCCGCCCCCGGCGTTGTTGCGCGCGGTGATCACCCCGCCCACCTCGCGCATGATCTGGACCGAGATCGGCAGCCCCAGCCCGGTGCCGGTCGACCGGGTGGTGAAGAAGGGGTCGAAGATCTTCTCGATCAGGTCGCGCGGGATCCCGAGCCCGTTGTCGGAGAACGAGATGTCCACCATCGAGCGGCGCGTCCGGTAGCGGCGCACCGCACTGGTGGCGGTGAGATCGCCGCCCTCGGGCATCGCCTGGAGGGCGTTGAGGCATAAGTTGAGGAACACCTGCTGGGTGAGGTCGGGGTCGGCGTAGACCAGCGGCAGGTCGTCGGCCAGGTCGCGGTGCAGGATCACCTCGGCGTCGCCCAACTGCAGCTCGATCATCGCCAGGGTCTTCTCGAGCACCTGGTGGAGATCGCAGGGCTGGGGGCGCGCCGCCGGCGGCCGCGCGAACATGAGCAGGCCGGTGATGATCTGCTCGATCCGGTCCAGCTCCTTGATGACGTCGTCCAGGTCCTCGCGGCGCGGGTCGCGCGGCTTGAACTTGGAGCCCACGAACTGCACCGTGGTGCGGATCCCGGTGAGCGGGTTACGGATCTCGTGGGCCACGTAGGCCGAGAGCTCCCCGAGCGAGACCAGGCGGTCGATCTTCTTCTGGAACTCCCCGTCCTCGCTCTCGGAGATCGCCTCGGCCAGGATCACC
Source organism: Candidatus Eiseniibacteriota bacterium (assembly GCA_035275545.1). Classification (GTDB taxonomy): domain Bacteria; phylum Eisenbacteria; class RBG-16-71-46; order RBG-16-71-46; family RBG-16-71-46; genus WS-11. The sequence goes on from DATEMP010000083.1 coordinate 28,744, forward strand.
GAGCCCATGACCGCGCCCTCCTCGTCGCGCAGCGGCATGGCCTCGGCCTTGAGGGTCATCTCGCGACCCTCCGCCTCGAGCTTGAAGTCGCGGGGCTCGCGGGCGGCGCCCTTGAGCCAGCGTGCGTCGGCACCCGGGAAGAGCCGCGACCCGGCCAGACCCATGAGGCCCTGGGGCTCGAGCCCGAGCAGGTCCTCGATCCAGCGGTTCGCGTACACGACCTTGCGCTCGCGATCGAGTGCCACCACCCCCTGCTCGATCGCATCCAATACGTGGTGCGCGAGCGGCGCCGGACGGGGCGCGGGCACGGGACCGGCAGGCGCCGGCTCGACGGGGCGTGTGGCGGTTTCGCTGCGCGTCGTCAACGCTCCTCCGGGATCGGATGCGGACACGGGGTGATGTCGCTATGGGTAGCACAGGGCATCCGACCCCACAACAGCGCTTGTGGTCCCGCGCGCACGCGGTTGTCCGGCACCGGGAGCGCTGATAGAATGCCCGGTCGCTCCTTCACCCTTGACCCCGCCGCATCCATTACGGAGTTCGCATGCTGAAGCTGTTGCGCATGGGCAATAAGCGCACCAAGTTGATCTGGTGGTTCCTGATCGTCATCACCTGCATCACGTTCGTGGGCGGATTCATCTTCCTGTTCGGGGCCGGGGTCGACAACGGCCTGGGTGCCCGGGGCACCGCCGGCGACCTCGGGAACGTCAACGGCGCGCCGATCTCGCGGGTCGCCTTCCAGAACGCCGTCAACGAGCAGCGGGACGCGTTCAAGCAGCAGACCGGCTCCGATCCCGACGCCGAGGAGACGCGCGCCCTCGAAGTGCAGGCCTGGCGCTCGCTGGTGACCCATCAGATCCTCCAGGCGGAGGCCAAGCGCCTGGGGCTCACGCCCACCGATCACGAGGTGGTGCTCTCGCTCCAGTCCTCGCCGCCGCCGATGCTCGCCTCTGCTCCCGCGTTCCAGACCGACGGCAAGTTCGACCCGCGGAAGTACATGGAGGCGCTCCGCAACCCGGAGAACAACTGGGCGCCCTTCGAGGAGATGGCGCGCGACCAGCTTCCGGTGCGCAAGCTTCAAGAAAGGCTGCTCGCCTCGCTCAAGCTCTCCGAGCCCGAGCTCCAGAAGGCGTACCGCGACCGCTTCGAGCGCGTGGGCGTGACGGTCGCCGTGGTGCCGCCCTCGACCCAGCCCAACGTGCCCGCCCCCAGTGACGCCGATCTGGAGCGGGTCTACCAGCAGCACAAGGGGCGCTTCGCATCGGGTCCGCGCACGCAGCTCGAAGTGCTGCAGATCCCGATCAAGTTCTCTCCCGAGGAAGTGCGCACCGCCCGCGAGCAGGCCCAGGGCCTCGCCGACCGCGCGCGGCGCGGCGAGGACTTCGCGACCCTGGCCCGCGACTACTCCGAGGGCTCGGGCGCCGCCAAGGGTGGCGAGATCCAGCGCGTGTTCCAGCCGCACGAGTTCGGCCAGGCGATGGAAGCCAAGATGGCCGCGCTCCCGGTGGGCGGGATCAGCGAGCCGTTCCAGGACGGACCCTACTGGGTGATCCTCAAGGTGCTGGGACGCGTTCCCGACCCGACCACGCCGGTGCCCAACATGCGCGTCGCCCAGATCGCGGTCAGGATCCGCGCCGGCGAGTCATCGATGCGCGATCAGTTCCAGGCGGCGCAGAAGATCCGCGACCGCGCCGCGAGCATCGGGCTCGGCAAGGCGGCCGCCGAGAACGGCCTGGCGACCGGGCGCACCGGCTTCTACGACTACAACTCGCCCCCGCCGGAGCTCGGCACCGCGGCCGAGGCGGCCGACTGGGGCCTGAGCGCCAAGCCCGGGTCCGTGAGTCGTGTCGTCGAGGGCCCGCAGGAGATGACCATCGTCCAGGTGGTGGCGCAGCACCCGGGAGGCATCCCGGCCAAGGCGGACATCCTCGAGCCGCTTCGCCAGATCGCCCAGATCCAGACACGCGTGAGCCAGACCAAGGCGGTGGCCGATCAGGTCGCGCAGTCGGTGGCGCGCGGCGTGCGCCTCGAGGACGCGGCCCGCACGGCGGGTGCGCAGACCTTCACGGTCGAGGCGATGAGCCGGCTCCAGCCGGATCCGCGGCTCGCCCGCGCGCCCGAGGCGGTGGGTGCGGCGTTCGGCACCGCCACCGGCCGCACGGTCGGCCCGATCGAGACGCTCGGAGGATGGTATCTGGTGCGCGTCAACACCCGCGCCCCCGCCGACACCGCGGCGTTCGAGCAGCTCAAGGCCCAGATCACCCAGGACATCATCGGCCGGCGCCAGCAGATGTTCTTCGTCAACTGGATCGCCGAGCTCCGCTCCAAAGCCAAAGTGAAGGACTTCCGCGGCGGCTCGTAGGCCCGTAGCGCAGTGAGCCAGGATGGCGAACGGAGCGGGCCGGGAGGAGTCCCCCGGCATCCGTTTCGCCTACGAGGAGCTACTTCGGCTTCTCGACCGGCGGCTCCTCGCGGTTCACCTCGTCGGTGATCTCGCGCTGCGCCTTGCGGAACTCGCGCAACGCCTGTCCCAGCCCGCGCGCCATCTTCGGGATCTGGCTGGGCCCGAAGATGAGCAGGATGATGAGGAACACCAGGCCGATTTCGCTGCCGCCGAGTCCGAACACGTAGGTCTCGCCTCCCTAGGGTCCTTCGTCCAGGTGGAGCCGGCTGCGATCGCTGCCGAGCACCACCGTAACATCCGCCACGTCCGAATCCCACGCCTGCCGCACCACCGGCGGACCGCCCAGGTACCGGGCGACCGCGCGCGCCGAGACCGGATCGGCGCGCCGCGCCACCACAATGGTGGCGACGTAGTCCGAACGGTCGGCGTTGCGGACCTCCACGACGTGGAATCCGCCCTGCCGCAGGAACGAAGCGACCTTGGATCCGATGCCGCCCTCGCCGCTGCCGTTCAGCACCTGCACCCGGATCACCCGCCGCGATGGTGTCCCCACCGTCGCGAGCTGACCCTGATCGTCCGGCGGCCGGAAGGTCGTCCAGGCCCACGAGCCGACCAGCGCCAGCACCACCATCCCCAGCATCACGATCGCGATGCGGGTGAGCCTGCCCGTTGCTTTGCTAGCGCCGCGCGCCACGCCTGCCCGTGAGGGTGCGGATGGCGCGCCCCAGCCGCGACCGCGTCCGGCTCAGCGTCTCGGGCAGCACCTTCGTCCCTCCCACGACCGGCATGAAGTTCGTGTCCCCGTTCCACCGGGGCACCAGGTGGAGGTGCAGGTGTCCGGGGAACCCCGCACCCGCGACCCGGCCCACGTTGGCCCCGTAGTTGATGCCGTGCGGCCGGTACTCGGCCGCGAGCGCCCGTTCCGCCAGCGCCACCAGCGCGAGCAGGTCATGGCGTTCGTCGAGACTCAGGCGCTCGAAGCGGGGCACGTGACGGCGGACCGCCACCATCAGGTGCCCGGCATTGTACGGGAAACGGTTGAGCATCAGGAACGCCTCGCCCTGGCGCGCCAGCACCAGGTGCGTCCGCTCCCCGCCGGGGCGGGCGACGCGGCAGAACAGGCAGCCGCGCTCCTCGGTCGCCCGGGCCACGTAGCGCATGCGCCAGGGCGCCCACAGCCGCACCACCCGCTCCTCGCGCGCCATCAGTCCCTCCGCCCCGGCCGGTCGGCACGCTCGAGGTAGAGCCGCTCCGCCTCGGCGAGCTGCTGCGGGGTGTTGATGCCCAGCAACTCGCGGTAGTCGTCGGCGCACTGGACACCCGCGCGCTCGCCCGCCGCCTGGATCAGCGACACGGTGTCGGTGAGGTAGTACTCGCCCTGGGCGTTGCGGGTGGTGAGCTTGCCCAGCACCTGCTCCAGCACCGGGTAGCGGAACGCGTAGATCCCCGAGTTGATCTCGTCGATGGTCTTCTGCTCCGGGGTGGCGTCCTTCTCCTCGACGATCGCCACCGTGCCCGCGCGCGCGTCGCGCACGATCCGGCCGTAGCCGCGCGGGTCCGGCACCCGGGTCGAGAGCACGGTCACCGAGGCGCGGTCGGCCGCGTGGTGCACGAGCAGCGCCTCGAGCGTGCGGCCGCGCAGCAGCGGCGTGTCGCCGCACACCACCAGCAGCGTGCCGTCGAACCCTTCGAGCGCGGGCCCGGCGACCAGCACCGCGTGGCCGGTGCCGCGCTGCTGGTCCTGGACCACCCATTCGACGCGCCCCTCCGGGAAGGTCGCGCGCACCCGGTCGCGCTGGTGGCCGATCACCACCAGCACCCGGCCCACGCCGGTCTCGTCGAGCGCCCGCAGCACGTGCGCGAGCAGCGGCTCGCCCGCCATCGGGTGGAGCACCTTGGCGAGATCGCTGTGCATCCGCGTGCCCTGGCCCGCGGCCAGCACGATCGCGGCGGTGTCCGGGTGGCGCGGGCTGCTCATCGCGCCCCCCACTCGAGGTTGTCGATCAGCCGCGCCCGTCCCACCCGCGCCGCCACCGCCACCAGCACCCGCCC
>DATEMP010000084.1:0-2306 GCA_035275545.1 Candidatus Eiseniibacteriota bacterium
AATGCCATCCACCTGCGGCTGGCGCTCGACTACTCGGCGCGCGAGTCCATCCTGCGCGCCCTCCACAAGGCGCCGCGAAAGGCCCGGCTCAGCGCCGCCGCCTTCGAGCGCCTGCTCGCCCAGGCGGAGGGCGGATCGAGCCCCACCGCCCCGGTCGACCTCATGATCCGCGCCGGGGGCGAGCAGCGACTGAGCGACTTCCTGCTCTGGGAGAGCGCCTACGCGGAGCTGGTCTTCACCCCGACCATGTGGCCCGACTTCACCGCTGCGGACCTCGAGTCCGCGGTGCGCGACTATCGCGGACGCGAGCGCCGGTTCGGCGGGCTGCCGAACCGCGCGGCGAGCTGACGTCATGACACCCCCGACTGCGCGCGATCACCAGTACGACGGCGTGCCGCTCGCCATGTTCGCGGCGGTGCTGATGCTCGCCTCGTTCGCCACCGCGGCGGTCGCGCTGTGGCTGTTCGCCGTCACCACCTGGGTGCTGCCGGCCCGGGATCCCGGCCACATCACGATGTGGCGCTGGGTGGCGCTCGGCTTCAGCGCGTTCTGCGCGCTGAGCTGGGGATGCATCGCCACCGGGGCGCGCCGGGCGCTGCTGCGCTGGTCGGTGCTCGCGCTCTCGCTGGCGGCGATCGGCCTGGGCGGCTGGGGCATCGCGCGGATGCTCCGCGAAACGAACGGCGGCGCCCATTTCGAGGGCTACCTCCTGCTCATGGGGCTGGTGCTCGTCGGGCATGGCCTGGCGGGCGCCGTCTATGCCGTGCGGGCGGCCGTCGAGCGTGCCTAGCGTCCTGGCCACCGAGCCCCGCCCGTTCCAGGCGGCGATGCTGGACGCGATCCGCTTCTGGGAGCCGCGCCGGATCGTCTACAACCTGGCCCTCGCCGCGGTGGCGGTGTACTGCGTGGCGCGCACCTGGCCGCACTTCCGGCCCGCCTTCGAGCCGACGACGATCCTCCCCATCCTGGTGCTGGCCGGGCTCGCGAACCTCTGCTATTCGGCCGCCTACGTGATCGAGATGCTGGTCCAGGCGTCCGGCAGCTGGCACCGCCGTCGCTGGATCCTGTGGCTCCTCGGCACCCTGTTCGCGATGGCGTTCACCTTCTACTGGATCATGGACGAGATCTACCCGGCGGTCCCGTTTCGCCCCTGACCGCCCCGGTCGCCGGCCGCACCCCAAGTCCCGCATGGGATTCCCCGCGCCGCCGTTTCCCACCCCCGCCAGGTCCGCCGGTGCGCTAGCCTAGGCGCCCCCGAAACCCCGTAACGCGCTTCCAACCCTTTCGGGCTAACGGGTATCGGAGCGGGTGACAGTCGCGAGGTGGCACGGAGTGACGATGGTGAGCGTTGACCCAGAGACGGTTCCGGCAGGGTCGGACGCGGTCGACGCAATGCTCGCGGCCGCCGGGGATGCCCGCGCGTTCGAGCGGCTCTACCGGGGTCACGTGGCGCGGATCCTCGGACTGGCACGGCGGATGGCCGGCGACGACGAGGCGGAGGAGCTGACGCAGATGATCTTCGTGAGGGCGTGGCAGAAGCTCGGAACCTTCCGGGGCGAAGCAAAGTTCGGCACCTGGCTGCACCGGGTGGGGATCAACGTGATCCTCGGCCGCCGCGCCTCGCTCAAGATCGAGCGCGGTCGCCGCCAGGAGGGCGAGGACATCATCGACACCCTGCCCGGCCGGCCCGTCCACACCGAGCACCGCCTCGACTTCGACGCCGCGATCGGCAAGCTCCCCCAGGGCGCGCGCCAGATCTTCGTTCTGCACGACGTGGAAGGTTACAAGCACGAGGAGATCGCGCGGATGCTCAAGATCAACCCGGGCACCTCGAAGGCCCAGCTCCATCGCGCGCGCACCCTGTTGCGCGGCCACCTGGAGCGCTGAGGAGCGGACATGACGAGCAACCTGGGACACACGGGCGGCGGCCGCGATCGCTGGAGCGACCGGCTCTCCGAGTACCTCGACGGCGATCTGAAGCCCGCCGAGCGGGCGCAGCTCGAAGAGCATCTCGTCACGTGCGAGTCGTGCACCACCGCGCTCGCCGAGCTGTCGCAGGTGGTGGAGCGCGCCCACATGCTCGAGGACGCGCCGCCCGAGCGTGACCTGTGGCCCGGGATCGAGGCCAAGCTCGAGCCCCGCAACCGCTCGGTGCGCGTGCGTCGCGAGCGCCCCGAGGTCATCGACATCGGTGCCTGGTGGACGCGGCGCTTCGAGCTGGGCGTGCCGCAGCTCGCGGCCGCGGGCCTGATCCTGATCGCGCTCTCGGCGGCGGGGGTTTGGGTGGCGCTGAACGGCGTCTCGCC
>DATEMP010000085.1:0-6496 GCA_035275545.1 Candidatus Eiseniibacteriota bacterium
TCACCGCAGCGTTCGAGATGGGCCGCCGCGTCGCGGAATGCCGGACCGGGTCGCTCGCGATCCGCGGCCCCGACGACGTGCGCGCCCAGGTGCCCGACCTGGTGCGCGCCCGACGCGAGCACTTCGTGGTCCTGCTCCTCAACGCCCGGCACGAGCTCCAATGCCGCGAGACCGTTTCGATCGGAAGCCTCAATGCTTCGATCGTCCACCCGCGCGAGGTGTTCCTCCCCGCGATCCTTCACTCCGCGGCGAGCCTGGTGCTGGTTCACAACCACCCGAGCGGCGATCCTGAGCCGAGCGAAGAGGACCTCTCGATCACCCGCCGCCTGGTCGAGGTGGGAGAGCTGGTGGGGATCGCGGTCATCGACCACGTGATCGTCGCCGCCCGCGGCACCGTGAGCTTCCGTACCCGCCAGCTCCTGTGACCCCGGGCCCGGCCGGGCTTACAGTGGCGCGATGCGCGCGGAGGAGGGGTTCGAGACGTTCGACCACACCGGCGACCTGGGGCTCGAGGTGTGGGCCCCGAGCCCCGAACGGCTGTTCGCCCGCGCCGCGCTCGCGGTGCTCGCCCAGGTGGCGGAGGCCGATGGGCATGCCGACGAAGTCCGGGTCCACATCGCCCGCGAGGCCGGCGTTCCCGGTGACCTGCTGGTCGACCTCTGCAACGCGGCCCTGCTGGAGGCCGAAGTGCTCGGCGCGGTGTGGACCGAGGCCCGGGTCACGCTGAGCGCCCCCGGCCGGCTCGACGCCGAGCTCTCGGGACCCCGCCGGGACCCCCGCCGCCAGGTGTTCCTGCGCGAGATCAAGGCCGTGTCTCTGCACGATTTGGAGCTGGATCTCACCCCGGGGCGCTGCCGCTGCCGCCTGGTCCTCGACGTTTAGGGGGTGGCTCGTAGGGGTGATTTTGCTGCGTCCGCCCACCCGGTTGGGGGATTCGGCGCGGCCCCCGCCCCTCGTCTCCGGCGCCACTGCAGGCTGCACCTCGCTTCTGCGAAACCCGCCGCAGAGTGCGTCATTCGGGGCCCGGATGGCGTGAGCCGCGTGGCCCCTGGTTGGAACAGCGCTTGCGCTTGTGTTTCGGCAACGGGCCACGGCCCACCAACCAGGAGGTCAAGATGAACCGGAACATGAGCAAGTCCCTGCGGAAGTCGGCCGTGCTCGGAGCGCTCCTGCTCCTGGCGGCCACGGCAAGCAGCTGCGGCGTCGGCATGCCGACCGCCCCGAGCATCGATCCTTCCGCCAGCGATCCCGGCACGAGCGCCGGCGTCATGGCCCGCTACCCCGGAACGCCGGAAGAGCTGGACGATCCGACCCTGGGCGGCGGCTCCTACGAGAAGCCCCAGGACCCGGATCTGGAGATCTTCATCCCGAGCCCGGGGGGCCCGGGCAACAGTGACTGGGGTCACTCGCGCCAGCGGCACAACAAGTAGTCGCCTGCCGGACCGGACGCCTCCTCGTCCGACTCCGGTGGGTGCGCGGGAGCGGCGCCGTCAGGGGTGTGGCGGCGCCGCATAACGCGCGAACTCGCGCCCGCATGCCTCGAGCACGCGGGCGCAAGTCGTGAGCGACGCGAGGTCCACCCACTCCACGGCCTCGTGGGCGCCGGCCCCGTCCGGTCCGAAGTTGACGGTCGGGATGCCCGCCTGATCGAAGATCGCCGCATCCATCCAGTAGCCGACCCCCTCGACCGCCGGCGGTGAGCCGGTGACTTGGGTCGCGGCATCGCGCACGCAGCGTGCGATCGCCGAGTCCGGCGCGACCGTGAGCGGCGGGCGATCGAGCAACGGCGTGATCTCGGCGGTCTCGCCCGCCTGCGCCACCACCGCCTCGAGCTCCGCCAGCACCTGGGCGGGGGATTCGCCGGGCAGCGTGCGGCGTTCGATCGAGAGCCGGCACTCGGGCGCGTAGGTCGAGAGCCCCGATCCGCCCTGGACCAGGGCGCAGTGCATCGAGGCGGGGCCCACCAGGTCGTGCGTGCGCGCGCGCAGCGTCTCCTGATCGAAGCGCTCGAGTGCCGAGATGATGCGCCCCATGCTCCCGATCGCGCTCACCCCCAGATCCCAGCGGCTGCCGTGCGCCGCGCGCCCGCGCGTGACGATCTCGGCCCACACGAAGCCCTTGTGCGCGAGCACCAGCGCGCCGGCGCTCGCCTCGGTGAGGATGCAGCCGTCGGCGCGATGCCGGCGCACGAAGTCCATCGCCCCCAGGCTCGCGTGCTCCTCGTCGGCGACCAGGGCCAGCATCACGCGCCCCGGGAAGCTCGAACCTTGAAGTGCCGCGGCCGCCGACATGCACGCCGCCGCCGCGCCCTTCATGTCGTAGCTGCCGCGCCCGTAGAGGCGGCCGTCGCGCAGCCCGGGCTCGAATGCGGGAATGGTCATGCCCGCGGTGCCCACGGTGTCGAGGTGGGCGCACAGCACCAGCGTGGGCCCTGGCCCGCCGATCACCTCGGCGACCGCGTTGGGGCGGCCCGGTGCCGCCTCTTCGAGCCACGCCTTGATCCCGCGCGCCGCGAGCCATTCGCAGGCGAAGGACGCCACCGCCTGCTCGCCGTGCGCCTCGTCGGGCGCGATCGCCGGGTTGACCGAGGGAATGCGGATCAGGTCGCCGGCGAGCGCCGCGATGGATTCGGGCGCCAGCGGATCGGAGTGCATGATGCACGCACTCTACCGCATGCGGTCGTGCCCCGCCGCGCGCCGTGCCGCCATCGGCGCGCCCATCGACTCGCGCGGTGCCCCCGGGTCCCGTTGGAGCCCCCACACGCTTCGAAGCACCCAGTCGGCGAGCTGTATGCACTGGGAGCGCCGCCAGTACCAGAGGTTGAAACCCGAGAACACCATCGGCGCGCTGTCACGACCATGGTAGTAGGTCATGACTGGTGCGTTGGTGACCGCCGAGCCGCCGCGCGCCAGGTACAGCGTGTCGAGGGTCGAGTACGTCTCCTCCACGCCGAGATCGTTGTTGTAGTCCTCACGGATGAAAGTGGGACGCTGGATGTATTCGGCCATGTAGTCGCCCCGATAGAAGGAGGAAGGGAACCCATCGGATCGCAACGGTGGAAGTGGATCGGTCGAGGGAGTCTTGGTATCGAGGTTCGTCGGCATCAGCGCATAGTTGGGGGGTGCGGGCGGCGTGGGTGGTGGTGGATTGGGCGGCCAGTGACGACCGGGGCGATTCGGGCCAACCCCTGCCGAGCCGCCGGAGTTCAACCCGAACTTGCGGGCATTGACGGCCGGGAGCATCTCGATGGCTTCGCGCCAGTGGGAGAAGTCGTACATGAAGCGCCCCGGAGCCAGCTCGAGATCGCGCGCCGAATACATGTTGACGGGGGTGCCGGGCCGGTTCCATGCGATCAACGTCGCGAAGGCCGACCCACCGCCGCACAGCCACAGCTTGCCGCCCTGCTGCACGTAGGCCGCCAGCGGGCTCGACTGTCCGGGACTGCTCATTCGCCGCAACTCGCTGATGGGCGTGGTGGGATCCCCCGGTGGACCGGTGTACGAAGCGCCCGCCTCGTCCGTGTACCAGACCACGTGCCGGTACCCGCTCAGCATCGCCAGCGTCATCCCGCCAATCAGCCCGCGCGTGGAAAGCGTGTCGAACTCGTAGCCGTTGAAGATCCCCGGCGGGCTCAGGTACTGCTGCCCGGTCGATGGATCGATGGGGTAGCCGCGCCAGGGGAATCCGCCCTTGGCGAACAGGAAGGTGTCCAGCTCGGCCGAACTCGGCCAGGGACCGCTGGGAGGATCTATCTGGCCGGGAGTGGATGAGTAGTCCACCCGGAAGCGCGTGTCGTCGACGAACAGCAGGTCGCGCTCGAACGCTGGGCGTCGCTGGATGAAGTTGACGATCCCGAGACTGCGCAGGCCGTTGGTGTCCTCGACCTCGATGAACAAAAGATGGGACTGGAGCCGGCCGGGCTGCGGGGTGAACGGTCCGACCGTCGCGGACGTGGTGTTCAGGCTACGAGCGCTCCAGTGATTCCAGTCGGTGGCCTCGTTGCTGCGCGGCGTTTCATCGGTGAGGTCGACGGGGCTCAGCACCCAGCGGTACCAACGGATGTTGGCGCCCGGCAGAGGATGCGCGAACCAATTGATGGTTACGGGTTGCTGCGATGGCAGGTCGACGGTCACCGTATGGGCCGCGTCGTTGTAGTAGCCCCCGGCTGGATACGTGTAGTTGAACGACTCGTTGAACATCGTGAGAAGGGGCCCGACCGTTCCCTCGAAGGACACGCGGAGGTGCAGCATGTTCTTGGAGAACGAGAAGATCGGATCGTAGTCCCCATCCACGTCGAAGCCGGTGATGACGAAGGCATAGTCGGACCCTGTGACGAGGTTCGTGTAGGACGTCGATGTGGTCTCGGCTCCTACCGACGTCCAGCCCGGGAAGTTCGGCGCGTATAGGGCCCTCACCGAGTCTGGATAGGTGCGCGCGAACGCGACGAAGTCCGCGATCTGCGGGTAGTCCGGGTTCTGCGTCCCAAACAACCTGAACGTGAACCGCACTGCTCCCTGAAAGAACGCACCGTCGGGCATGGCAGCCCAGTCGATGCGAATGCTGGGCGGGACGACTGCGGGGAATGTAGGGTTCGGTGCCGGGTCCGTGATGAAAACGTAGGGCAACGTGCCAACTGCCGTGACCGCGAACCATCGCGGTTCCGACATCCCGCCGCGATCGTCCACCGCGCGCACCACGAACACATGGGGGCGCCGGGCCGCAGAACCCTTCTCGGCGTCGGGGAAGATCATCAGCTGCTGGGTCGCGGTGGTGCGGGTCCACGTGTCGTCGACGCGGTCGACCGAGACCGGATCGACCGCGTAGACGAAGTGGCTGATCGGGCGTCCCATCGCCGTGCCGGTCCAGCGGGCAAGGAACGCGTAGGTGCCGGGAGCGGCCGCGTCGACGGCGGCGTGAGCGAGCGTGACCTCGGGCCGGGCGTCGGGGAGCAGGGCGCGGTTCAAGCGATGACCGCAGCCCGGTGCGGCGAGAAGGATCAGGGCCGCCACCGACAGGGCGGATGACGTCGGGCGCTGCATCGGGGACCTCCAGCGCGACCGCTGGCATGGCGGTCGCACGCCCGGCGACATCCCGAAGCTGCGCCGGGCGTGGCGTCCTGTCAATCGCAATCCTCGCGTCGGGCAGCGCCCGCTCCGCGACGCGTGCTACTTCAAGGCGGTCTTGAACAGCGCCAGCATGGCAGCCCAGGACTTGCGGTCGGCCTCAGCGCTGTACTCCAGGCCCGGAACGCCCGCCGAGTCGGCGGCGGGATTGGTGAAGCTGTGCTTGGCGCCCGGGTAGAGGATCACGCGATAGCGCGCGCCCGCCGCCTTCATCTCCTTCTCGAGTGCCGCCACCTGTGCCGCGTTCACCATCGGATCGGCGGCGCCGTGGAGCACCAGGATCTGCGCCTTCACCTTGCCCTTCTCAGCAGGATGGTCGGTGGCGAGCGAGCCGTGGAACGTGACCACCGCCTTGAGATCGGCGCCGGCGCGCGCCTGGGCGAGCACCACGCCGCCGCCGAAGCAGTAGCCGATCGCCGCGAGCCGCGACGGATCGACGTGCGGGTCGGCGACCAGCTGCTCGCGAGCAGCCTTGAAGCGCGCGTCGAGCGCTGCGGGATCCTTCAGCGCCTCGGCCATGAACGCCTGGGCGTCGGCCGGGTGCGTGGTCACCTTGCCCTTGCCGTACATGTCGAGCGCGAACGCCACGTACCCGGCCTGCGCCAGCCGCTCCGCCTGGTGCCGCGCGTGGGGGTTGTGACCCCACCACTCGTGCACCACGATGACCCCCGGGCGCTTGCCCGGCAGCGCGTCGTCCCACGCCAGGTAGCCCTGGAGCGGGGCCTCGCCCTGCGTGTACTCGATCTCCTTCGTCTTCACCTCGGCGAGCGCCGCGCTCGCGAGCGTGAGGGTGGCGGCGGCCACGATCCATGCGCGCGTGATCTTCATGCTGGCTCCTTGATGGCCTGTGGGTGTCACCGGTGCGACCCCCGGGAACCCTAGCACGCCCGCACGCCTACGCGAGCAGGCGCGAGCGGAATCTCCGGCTCAGCTTGAGCACCGTGCCGTCGTCGAGCACCACGTCGCAGTCGCCGTGCATCGCCGGGATCACCTCGCGCACGCAGTCGACCCGCACCAGCGTGCTGCGATGGATGCGGGCGAAGCGCTCGGCGTCGAGCCCCGCCTCGAGCTCGGCGAGCGTGGCGCGCACCAGGTGGGTGGCGCCCTGGACGTGCAGCTCGGCATAGTTCGCGGCCGCCGAGATCCAGCGCACCTCCGCCGCCGGCACGATCACGAACCGGTCGCGGGTGCGCACCGCGAACCGCTCGATACGGCGCTGGCCGTCGGCGCGGGGGTGACCGCGTACCTGGTCGAGCAGGGCGGAGAGCCGCGCCGGTCCCTCGCGCGCCTCGCCGCGCGCCAGCTCCTGGCGGGCGCGGTCGAGCGCGGTGCGAAAGCGATCCTCGCGCACCGGCTTGAGCAGGAAGTCGAGC
>DATEMP010000086.1:0-50185 GCA_035275545.1 Candidatus Eiseniibacteriota bacterium
AGCCACGGTGCTCACGTCCAATCGGATGACCAGCCACGAGAAGACCACGAACGCCACCACCGATCCGGCCAGGGCGAGGTAGAGGATCGGATAGATCTGGGTCCACGTGACCGGCAGCGTGCGCGACTCGCCGAGCAGGAACGAGGCGAGCAGGCACATCGGGGCGGCGACGATGTTGGCGACCGCGTTGGCGCCGATCGCATCCTGGCGCGGGCCGCGCTTGAGCAGGGTGCTGCCCAGCGCCGCGCTCACCGTGGCGAGCCAGATCGCCAGCAGCGGGAGGGCGGTCACCGACGCGCCCAGCTGGTGCCCGAACAGGACCGCCACGCCCCCGAGCGCCACCAGCGCGCCCGCCATCTTCAGCAGCGCGAGGCGCTCGAGACCGAAGAGGCGGGCGATGATCGCGCCGGTGATCGGCACCGTGGCGTAGACCACCGCCGCCATGCCCGAGGACACCACTGTCTCCCCCCAGTAGAGGAGCGGGATGTTGATGCCGAACTGGAAGAAGCCGTAGCCGACCGCGGCACGGAGCGCCGGGCCAGAGGGCCACGGCCGCCGGCGGAGCCGCTCGATCGCCACCAGCACCAGCGCGGCGAGCACGACCCGCAGCGTCGCGCCCCACATGGGCGGCACCGTGTCGTTGCCGATGCGGATGAAAAGGGAACGTGCTGCCCCAGACGAGCGTGCAGACGGCGAAGCCGAGGGCGGTGTTCATGAAGGCGCGCAGGCTAGCACAGGGCGGTCTGTGCTAGCCTGCGCGCCGCCGATCATGGAGGAGGGACCGCACCGCATGCTGCGCCGGGTGTTCCTGTGGGCGTCGGAGAACGAGTGGTGCCGCCGTCGCCTGCCGCGCTACGGGTTCGTGCGCAGCGCCGTGAAGCGCTTCATGCCCGGCGAGGACGTTGCGTCCGCGCTCGCCGCCACCACCTCGCTGAACGCGAGCGGCATGGGCACCGTGCTCACGCTGCTGGGCGAGAACGTCCGCGACCAGGCGGACACCGCGGCGGTGGTGAAGCACTACATCGAGGTCATGGAGGCGATCGCCACACAACGGCTCGACGCCGAGGTGTCGGTGAAGCTCACGCATCTCGGCCTCGACCTCGCCCCCGGGATCGCGGAGGCCAACCTCAAGCGCATCGCGTCGCGCGCCGCGGAGCTGGGCCAGGACGTCGCGGTCGACATGGAGGGGAGCCCCTACACCGAGCGCACGCTCGCCCTGTTCCGATGCGTGCGCGCGGCGCATCCGAACGTGGGGCTCTGCCTGCAGGCCTATCTCAAGCGCACGCCCGCCGACCTCGAGTCGCTGCTTCCGCTCCATCCGATGATCCGGCTCGTGAAGGGTGCCTACGCGGAGCCCGAGGCGATCGCCTACCCGGGCAAGGCCGACGTGGATGCCCAGTTCGTGAAGCTCGCCCACCGGCTGCTCGAGGCGAAGCAGGCGGCCCCGGGGACGCGGGTCATCTTCGGCACCCACGACCGGCGCCTGATCGCCGACCTCCAGCGCTGGGCGGAGTCGCGCGGCATCGCCCGCGACGGGTACGAGTTCCATCTCCTCTACGGGATCGGGCGCGACGACCAGCTCCAGCTCGCCCGGGCCGGGTACCACGTGCGGGTGCTGATCTCCTATGGCGCCGCGTGGTTCCCCTGGTACATGCGCCGGCTGGCGGAGCGCCCCGCGAACGTCTGGTTCGTGGTGAAGAGCCTCTTCGCACGCTAGGGCACCAGGCTGCTATCCCGCTGTCTTGACGCCGGATAGGCGGTTCGCCCACACTGCACGTCGGTCCCGCTAATCCATCCCGCACCGCTGACCGATGACACCACTGAACCCTTCCGGGCGCTGCCCTGGGTACGCCGAGGGCCGCCTCGGCGTGGTGCTGCACCCGGATCACTCCATCCATAGACACCATCTTCGAGGATCGAGCATGTCACCGGAGACCATCGCGATCTGGACGATGCGTTGCGCGGTCGGCGCGCTGCTGACCGTGCCCGTCCTGGCCTACGCCGCGGCCGAGGAGACGGCGCAGGTCGCGGCCGAAGAGCTCCCCGCGGTCGAGCGCCCGGCGCTCAAGGTCGACGAGCTCCGCGATGCGCTGACGCTGGATGGGATCCTGAGCGAGAGCGCGTGGTCGCAGGCACGCGATTCGATCGCCAACCTCACGACCATCGAGCCCCGCGAGGGCGCTATCCCGGTCGGGCGCACGGTCGTCAAGGTGCTCGCGAACGCGGACCACCTCGTGTTCGGGATCCGGTGCTTCGATCCGGACGCGCGGCGGATCGTGGCGCATTCGAAGGCGCGCGATGCGCTGCTCGACGAGGAGGACCACGTCATCCTGGTGCTCGATACGTTCCAGGACGGGCGGTCGGGGTACGTGTTCGCGGTCAACCCGTCCGGGGCGCGCTTCGACGGCCTGGTGATCGCGCGCGGGGAGGAGGTCAACAGCGCGTGGGACGCGATCTGGGAAGCGAAGACCTCCCGCGACGAGGGGGGCTGGAGCGCCGAGATCCGGATCCCGGTCAAGAGCCTGGGCTTCGATCCCGGGCTCAAGGAGTGGGGCCTCAACGTGCAGCGCCGCGTCCAGAGGCTCCAGGAGACCAGCCGCTGGTCGGGCGCGAGCCGCGACTTCGAGATCTACCAGACCAGCCGGAGCGGGCTGCTCGGCGCGCTGCCGCGCTTCGACCAGGGGGCGGGCCTGAGCGTGCGGCCGGCGCTGGTGGGTCGTGCCACCAAGGTCTCGAAGCTGGCGGAGACCGACTACGACGGCGAGCCCAGCCTCGACGTCACCAAGACCCTGGGGCCGAATCTGCTCTCGTCGCTCACGACCAACACCGATTTCGCCGAGACCGAGGTGGACGCGCGGCAGATCAACCTGAGCCGCTTCCCGGTGTTCTTCCCGGAGAAGCGCAGCTTCTTCCTCTCCGGGTCGGACATCTTCGAGTTCGGGCTCGGGCTCGACGAGGAGACGCTGCTGCCGTTCTTCTCGCGGCGGATCGGCCTGTTCGGGGTGAGCGAGGAGGAACAGGCGGCGATCCCCGTCGACGCGGGCGGCAAGCTCACCGGGCGGATCGGCCGCACCAGCCTGGGCGCGCTGGCGGTCGGCACCCGGCGCGTGGACGATCTCCACCTGATCGAGGAGGACCTGATCCTCGACGTGCCCCGCACCACGATGGGGGCGGTGCGCGTCAAGCGGGACGTCCTCGAGGAGTCCTCGCTCGGCCTGCTCATGAACTTCGGCGACCCGCTCGGCCGCAGCGACAGCTGGACCGGCGGCCTGGACTTCACGTACCAGAACTCGCATTTCCAGGACGACCAGAACTTCCTGGTCGGCGTGTGGGGGCTCGTCAACGACCGGCGGGGCCTGTCGGGCGAGAAGTCGGCGTACGGCGTGCGCATCGACTACCCCAACGATCCGGTGGACATCAACCTGGCCTCGATGCGGATCGGCGAGGGGTTCGACCCCTCGCTGGGGTTCGTGCCGAGGCGTAACGTGCACCTCTGGGACTTCAGCGCCACCATCACGCCGCGCCCCTGGTGGCCGGGGGTGCGCGAGCTGACCCAGGAGCTGAACTTCACGCTCTACAACACGCTCAGCAACAACACCTGGGTGAGCTACTCGCTGTCGGCGCGGCCCTTCGACGTGCTGTTCCAGAGCGGCGACCGGTTCGAGTTCGCGATCGAGCCCGAGGGGGACCGTCCCGACGACACCTTCTCGATCGCCGACAACGTCGATCTGCCCGCCGCCTCGTACGAATGGGTGCGGTATCTCGTGGGGGTGCGCTCCGCGGAGAAGCGGCGCGTGAGCGGCCACGTGCTGTACCAGTGGGGCGACTTCTACGACGGCCGCCTGCGCACGGTCGACATGCGGCTGGCGGTGCGGCCTACCGGCCTGCTGACGCTCGAGCTGACCGGGGAGCGCAACACCGGGGACATCGTGAGCGTGGTCGAGGTCGACACCGTCGAGGTGTTCGAGCCGCGCCACATCCTCGAGCAGGTCTTCGGTGCCCGCATCGAGGTCAACGTCTCGGCGGATCTGCAGCTCAGCAGCTTCACGCAATACGACACGGAGAGCCGCGAGTTCGGGAGCAACAACCGGCTGCGCTGGTCGTTTGCGCCGCAGGGCGACCTGTTCGTGGTCTACAACCACCAGATGGAGCGGCTGCGCATCGACAACCGGTGGCGGTTCCTCTCGAACCAGATCCCGGTGAAGGTCCAGTACACCTGGCGGTTCTGACCGCCTAGCGCAGCAGCAGCACCCGCTCGCTCTTGGTGGGAGCCCGCCCCACCACCGCCATCCGGTAGAAGTAGGTCCCGGTCGCGAGCGTGCGGCCTGCGTCGTCGAGGCCGTCCCAGAGCACCTGGTGCTCTCCGGCCGGCGAGAAGCCGTCCACCAGCGTGCGCACCTGCCGCCCGGTGACGTCCCAGACGTCGATCCGCACCTGGGCCGCCTCGTCGAGCCGGAAATCGATGCGGGTCGCGAGCCCGGGATGGAACGGGTTGGGAGCCGCCCGTCCCAGGACGCCGGTGCGCGTCTTCCAGGGCATGGGCGGCACGCTCACGGTGGGATCGAGCCCGTCCAGGAACAGCACGTACACCGCGCCCCGGTCCGTGCCGCCGTCGTCGTCGCCGGTCATCCCCACCACCACCCCGGCAACGCTCGGACCGCCCGCACCCTGGGGAGGGCCGGGGGCTCCGTCGTAGTCGCCCAACCACGCGAGCGAGGTGCCGAACGCGTCCAGGTTGTGCATGACCGCGGTGAAGTTGCCAAAGAAGTCGCTGATCTTCGACGAGCTCGTGCACACGCCGTTTGGACCGAGGTAGACGATGTAGACCGCGCCGCGGTCCTCGCCGCCGTCGTCGTCGCCGGCCACGCCGATCGCGAGGCTCGCGGCCGAGCCGCCGGTGCCGTCGAGGTCGCCGATCCATTGCACCGCGCCCCCGAACTCGTCGCTGTCGGCGAGGATGGCCTGAAAGTTGCCCGCCAGATCGCTGATCTTCTGCTCGCCGATCACGGTGCCGGCGGCGTTCAGGAACAGGATGTAGACCGCGCCCCGGTCGATGCCCCCGTCATCGTCGAAGGTGGCGCCCACCGCGATCGCGCTCTCGCCGGGGCCCGCCGGGCCGTCGAGGTCCCCCAGGGCGGTCACCGAGCTGCCGAAGTCGTCCGCGTTGTCGAGCACCGCCTGGAAGTTGCCCTGGGTGTCGCTGATCTTCCTCTCGGAGAGCACCGTTCCCGTGCTCGAGAGGAACAGGATGTAGACCGCGCCGCGGTCACCGCCGCCGTCGTCGTCACCCACCGCGCCCACGGCCAGCGCCGTGACGCTCGGCCCGGTGCCGTCCAGGTCCCCCAGGTTGGCCACCGCCCCGCCGAACTCGTCGAGGTTGTCGAGCGGCGACACGAGGTTACCGACCGTGTCGCTGATCTTCGTGTACGAAAGCAC
Source organism: Candidatus Eiseniibacteriota bacterium (assembly GCA_035275545.1). Classification (GTDB taxonomy): domain Bacteria; phylum Eisenbacteria; class RBG-16-71-46; order RBG-16-71-46; family RBG-16-71-46; genus WS-11. Next base: position 5,437 of record DATEMP010000086.1, read on the forward strand.
GTTGCCCGTCGTCGACAGGAACAGGATGTAGACGCACCCGCGGTCCGTGCCGCCGTCGTCCTCGCCGACCGCGCCCACCGCGATCGCTCCGGCGCTCGGCCCGGCGCCGTCGAGGTCCCCGAGGGACGCCACCGAGCTGCCGAACTGGTCGACGTTGATGATCAGCTCGGGAAAGTTTCCCTGGGTGTCGCTGATCTTCTGGTAGGAGAGCACCCCGCCCGTGGCATTGAGGAACATGATGAAGACCGCGCCGCGATCGCCGCCGCCGTCGTCGTCGAGGGCGGCCCCGACGGCGATCGCGCCCACGCTCGGGCCCCCGCCGTCGAGGTCGCCGAGGTAGGTCGCCGAGCCACCCAGCTCGCAGAGGTTGGTGAGGGGGGCCGTGAAGTTGCCCGCCAGATCGCTGATCTTCTGGTAGGACAGCACGTTTCCCGTGACCGCCCGGGCCGGATCGGCCCCGAAAAGGCCGGGAACGACCAGGACTCCGAACATGATGAAGCAAGGCAGAATTCGGCGGCGCATCGGGCGACTCCTCACGATCGAAGCATGACGCACGTTGGATGCCGTTCAACGGTTTCGGGGGACATGGACACCCACACGAAGTCGTTTAGCAGCACGCGAATTCTAATGCAGTGTGAATTGCGGTTTCCATAGAGGACGGTGGGAATCGCGCTGTTTTCATCACGCCTTGGGCGAATTGACCCCGCGGTGCCGTCGCGGTGACGTTCGCGAGACATGGCGCAAAGCGAGAACCCCCCGGACCCGGATGCGTGAAGACATCCGTTTCCGAGGGGCTTCGTCAGGCCGCCGCTCCCCACGTCGGCCCGTGAATCAGAAGTCCATCTGCGCCTGGAGCCGCGCGCCGTCCACCGATTCGCTGGTGTTCGCCTGCAGCCGCACGTCCCCCTGAAGCTTGAGGCTGTGGCCCTTGAGGTAGTAGTTCATCCCGACGTAGGTGACGTCGCGCTTCCCGCCGCCCACCGCCGTGTCGAACCGCGTCTCGTCGAACCGGGCGAACGGCTGGAGCCTTTCCTGAAGCACCAGGAAGCCGGCGCCCACCATCCACACTTTGGTCTCGATCGAGGGTCCGGCGCCCGAGGGGTCCACCTTGACCACGTTCGCCTCTCCCTTCACGAACAGCCGGCCGGCGCCGACCGGGACGTCCAGCATGCCGTCCCCACCCACCGCCGAGTACGCCGCGCTGTCGGTGTTCGCCACGTTCTCGATCTGCTGGAAGCTGCCGTTGACGCCCAGCGAGTACCACCGGTCGGTGCCGAAGTGCGCGTCCTGGAACACGTCCTTCGTCGAGCCGAAGTTCACGTCCAGACGTCCGACCACCATGGGGCGGTCCTGGTAGCGGCCCGCGATCCGCCGGTTGTCGAACAGACCCACCGCCCAGGGGGTGCGTCCCTGGTACCCCTTGCCCATGAGTTGGAAGCCGGTCGCGTTGTCGGCGAGGCCGAGACCGTCGGGCACGCCCGACACGTCGCCGCGGTCCACCGCCAGCTGCTTGGAATCCGAGGTGAGACGGTCACGGGAGAACGGCTGGTCGTACAGGCCCGCCCGCATCTCCACGCCGCCGCCCAGCACAAACTGGATCCACGCGTTCTCGACCGCCGCGGACGGGGTGATTCCGTTCTGGTCGGTCTGGTCGATCTTCCACTCGAAACCGTAGCTCGCGGTCTTCATCTTGCCGTTCGCCTTGAAGCGGGCGCGGCGGATCATGAAGTCCCGCTGGCCGTCGGTGATGCCTCCGACCAGCACGTGGTCCAGCTCCATGCGGGGCTGGAGCCGGAACCCGAGCTCGAGGGTGTGGCCCTCGGTCTCGAACACCTTCACTCCGCACCGCGCCACATTCGGTGCCGCCATCAGCACCGCCAGCACCAGGCCCGCTCCCACCACGGAGCGTGCACGCGCATCACTGCGTCGGCCTTTCAAGGGATGGATCTCCTTTTCTTTCATGACGGTACGCTTCGATCAGGCCGTCGCCATCGGCGTCGTCGCGGGCTTCATCGGGCGCGCGAAGCGCAGGTAGAGGGTCGGCAGGATGAACAGGTTGAGCAGGGTCGAGGTGACGAGTCCGCCCATGATGACGACCGCCATGGGATGCTCGATCTCGTGCCCCGGGATGGTGCCCGCGACCAGCAGCGGCACCAGGGCCAGGCCCGTGCACAGCACGGTCATCATGATCGGCGAGATGCGCTCGCGCGCCCCGCGGATGACCAGGTTGAGCCCGAACGGCTCGCCTTCATGCCGCTCGAGATGCTGATAGTGGTTGATGAGCATGATGCCGTTCCGCGCCGCGATGCCGAGCACGGTCAGGAAGCCGACGGTGGTTCCGAGCGAGATGACGCCGTCGCCGAGGAACGCCGCGAGCACACCGCCCACCAGTGCGGCCGGCAGGGCCAGGAAGCCCACCAGCGCGAGCCGCCAGTCCATGAACGACGCCTGCAGCAGCAGCAGCACGCCGAGCACGGCGACCACGGTGAGAGTGCGCATCCGCTTCTGCGCCGCCTGCCGCTCCGCGTACTCGCCCAGCATCTCGGGGTGATAGCCCTTGGGGAACTCGATGGCAGCGACCTTCTTCTCGACGTCACGCACCACCGAGCCGAGATCCCGCCCGCGCACGTTGGCCCGCACGTCGATCTTGCGCTTCATCTGCCAGCGCTCGACCGCGTTGGGCGTCGCCACGAGCTTCACGTCGGCCAGCTCCGAGAGGCGCATCTGGCCCCCCTCCGGCGTGTCGACCAGCATGTTCTGGATGTCCGAGACGCTGTTGCGGCACTCGGGGATGCTCCAGACGTTGACGTCGTAGGCCTTGCCGTCGCGGAAGATGTCGCCGACTTCCGTGCCGGTCACCATCGCCGCCGCGGTGCGCCGCACGTCGCCGGGCTTGATGCCGTACTTGTACGCCCGCTCGAGGTCGACCTTGACGTCGATCTGGGCGATCTCCTTGAGCGACTCGACCTTGAGATCGACCACCCCCGGCACGTCCTCCATCGCGTGCTTGAGGGAGTCCGCCTTGGCGCGGAGGACCTTCAAGTCGTCACCGAAGATGCGGATGGTGATCGCGGTGGGCGAGCCGGTGAGCACCTCGCGGATGCGCTCCTTGAGGTAGGTCTGCACGTCACGCACAAGGCCCGGATATCCGTCCACCGCCGACTGCACCGCCTTGAGCGTCTTGTCGTAGTCCACGCTCGGATCGATGCTGATCCAGTTCTCGCCGAAGTAGACGCCGTACACCTCGTCCATGATGAGCGCCTGGCCGATGTGGGAACCGGAGTTGCGGACGCCCGGGATCTTCATGATCTCGTCGCAGGCCGCGGCGGAGATGCGGAACTCCTCGGTGACCGACGTACCGGGCTCGGTCAGCCAGTGCATCAGGAAGTCGCGCTCCTTGAAATCCGGGAGCAGGGACTGTCCGAGACGGGGGAACACGATGGCACCGGCGAGCACGACCACCGCGACGGTGGCGTAGATCGCCTTGGGCCGCGGCACGATCGTGGAGAGCGCGCGGCTGTAGTGGTGCTGCAGCCACCGGACCACCGGGGAATCGTGCTCGCGCAGCGGCGCCTTGGACAGCAGGATGAGCGCCATGGCGGGCGTCACCGTGAGGGCCACGAACATCGACGCCAGGAGCGAGAGCGAATAGGAGACCGCCAGCGGCTGGAAGAAGGCGCCGGACAGGCCGCCGAGGAAGAACACCGGCAGCAGTGCCACGACGTCGATCAGGGTCGCGTAGACGATCGCCTGGCGGACCTCGAGCGACGAATCGAGGATCACCCGCGCGATCGACTTGGTGCCGCCCGTGCGCCGGTGCTCGCGCAACCGTCGCATGACGTTTTCGATGTCGATGATCGCGTCATCGACCAGCGCCCCGAGCGCGATGACGAACCCCGCCAGGATCATGGTGTTGATGGTCGTGCCGGTCAGGTACAGCACCAGCATGGCCGCCATCAGCGAGAGCGGGATCGCGACGCAGGTGATGAGGGCGACCCGCCATTCCAGCAGGAACAGGGCGAGCACCATCACGACCAGCAGACACCCGAGCAGCAGCGACTTGCTCAGGTTGTGGATCGAGATCTCCACGAAGCTCGCCGGCCGGAAAATGGTCGGATCGATCGTGAGATTCGGAAGCCCGGGCTTGAGCGATGCCAGCGCATCGTCGACGCCCTTGGTCACCTGGAGCGTGTTCGCCCAGGGGAACTTCTCGACGATCAGCAGCAGCCCTTCTCCGCCGTTGATGACCCCGTCGCCGACCAGCGGCTGGTGGCCGGTGGTGAGGACCGCCACGTCCTTGAGCTGGAGCCTCTCCCCGCCGCGGCCGGTGATCGAAACCTCACCGAGTCCGTCCGGATCCACGATCGACAGCTTGTTGCGGATGCCGATCTGCTGGTTGGGTGTGGCGATGAAGCCGCCGGTGCCGATCATGGCGCCGTCGGAGTGGGTCATGAGGCCCGCTTCCAGCGCGTCGGAGGTCGCGTCCATGACCTGCTCGACCGTCACGCCGTGCTGGCGCAACCGGGCAGGATCCACCTGCACCTGGGGCATCTTGATGCGCTCGCCCCAGATCGCGACGTTGGCGACCCCCTTCACCGCGAGCAGCCGGGGCCGGATGGTCCAGTAGGCGATCATCGACTGATCGACCATGGACACCGTCTTGGACGACACGCCGATCTTCATGAAGCGGGCGGTCGCCGAGAGCGGCTGCAGCATGACCGGCGGGCCCACGTCCTTGGGGATCACGCCGATGACCAGCGCGAGACCCTCCTGGACGTGCTGCCGCACCGCCATCGGGTCGGAGCCGCGCTTGAAGATCATCTTCACCGACGACAGGTCGGTGACCGACTTCGAGCGCAGGATGTCCAGGTCGGGCAGGCCGGCCAGCGCCTGTTCGAGCGGGATGGTGACCAGCGCTTCGACCTCGGTCGGGGAGAGACCCAGACACGGGGTCTGGATCTCCACGATCGGCGGGGCGAATTCGGGGAACACATCCACCGGCATGTCCCGCATCTGGTCGGCGCCGACCAACATGAGCGCCCCCGCGATGGCGAGTACGATGAACCGGTACTTGAGACTCGATCCTACGATCCAGCGAAACATGGAAAGTGACCTCCCGGGACGGCTGTTAGTGGCCGTACTTGTGTTCGGCGCCCATCAGCTCGGCGGCCCCGACGGTCACGACGGCGGTTCCCGCAGCAGGACCCTCCGCCAGGATCACCTGATCTCCCTGCACGTCCTCGACCACGATGCGATGACGCACGAACGTCAGCGGCGAGGGGTTCGTGAATGTCCAGGTCTCGCCCTTCGTGTCGTACATGATGGCGCCGTAAGGCACCACCTTGCGGGTCACGAGGTCCCCGCCCACGCGCACCTGCTCCTCGCGCACCTGGGCGGTGCGCAGGCCGATCCGCTCGGCGGCGCGGGCTTCCAGGATCACCCGGCTGATGCCCTTCTCCGCGGTGTCCTCGAGCTTGGCCGGGTGGTACTTCTCGGCCACCTTGTCTTCCTTGCAGCCGGTGAGGAGCGCGAGGCTCCCCACCAGGGCGATGACTGCGATGTGCGTGATCTTCATGACGACTTCTCCTCCTAGGCGAATGTGAGTTCGGTCAGACGGCGACACCGAGGTCCTCGGTCTCTACCGCATCGGGCATGGCGCCGGCCCCGAATCGGGCGTAGAGCGCGGGAACGACGGACAGGGTGTAGAGCGTGGTGGTGACGAGACCGCCCATGATCACGATCGCCAGGGGACCCAGCACCTCGTGTCCGGCCCGCGATCCGAAGATCGCGAGGGGCAGCACAACAGCCGCGGTCACGGCGGCCGAGGCGATCGTGGTGGCCGCATGCTCGCGGGTGCCGCGGTGGATCATTTCAGAGCCGAACTCCAGCCCTTCCTGACGGCGCAGCTCGCGATAGCGATGGACCAGGAGCACCGCCTGGCGCACCGCCAGGCCGAGCACGGTCATGAAGCCCGCCGTCGCCCCCAGGGACATGGGGACGCCGCTGGCCACCGCGGCCAGCACGCCGCCGGCCATCGCGATCGGAAGCGTGAGCAGCGTGGTGAAGGCGAGGCCCCAACTGCCGAACGCCGCCTGGAGGACGAACAGAATGCCGATTGCGACGAAGAACGCGGCGATCAGGACACGCATCCGGGTCGCTTCCTGCTTCGCGAAGTCGCCGAGCAGCTCCGCCCGGTACTCGAGCGGGAACGCGGCGCCCTTCAGACGGGCCTGCACGTCGGCAGCGATCGCGTCGACGCTCCGACCGTTCACGTTCGCCACCACGTCCACGCTGCGGGCAACGTTTTCGCGACGGATGACGTTGGGGGCGGGGGTCATGGTGACCTTCGCCACGTCACCCAGCCGCACGTGGGCGCCGTTGGGCGTATCGACGAGCAGGTTCTGAATGGAGGAGATACTGTGGCGGATCTCCGGCTTGCCCCACACCACCACCTCGAAGATCTTCTGCTCCTCGAAGAGGTTGCCGACCTCGATGCCCGCGAGCAGCGTCGCCGCCGCACGCCGGACGTCGCCGGGCTTGAGGCCGGCCTTGGCGGCCTCGTCGAGCTTGACCTCGATCTCGACCACCGGCTCCTGCGCCTCGGCGTCGACCCGCGCGTCGGTGACTCCCGCGACCGCCTTCAGGAGGTCGCGAACCTTGTCGGCCTGCTGCGCGAGGACGCTCGCTTCCTGGCCGTAAAGCCGGACGACGATCGGCTCGTCGACGCGCGACAGCCGCTCGCCGAAGCGCGAGCTGAGGAAGGTCATGACGTCGGCGTCGACACCCGGGTAGCCGGAGACGATTTCCTCGACCGCCGAGACGGTGGCGTCGTAGCGGGCGTTCGGCTCGAGATTCACCCACATCTCGCTCGAGGCCATGCCGACGACCTGATCGGAGAGGATGGCGCGGCCCACGTGACTGCCCACGCTGCGCACACCGGGAACGGAACGGATCTCGCGGCCGACCCGCTCGAGCATCCGGTTCATCTCGCCCCGCGACGTGCCGGGCACGGCGTCCCAGTGCACGAGGAGATCGGGCTCCTTGAACCGCGGCGCAGGGGAGACTTGCATGCGGGGCGCCAGAACGATGCCGGCGACCGCGGCGATCACCGTGAACGCGAGCGCCGCCTTGCCGAAGCCGGGCGACGCGGAGTCGAACATGCGCTTGATCCACGCGGAGAGCGCGGAGTCGTGACGCACCAGCTCGGCCTTGCCGAAGAACATGATGCACAGGGCGGGCGTGAGGGTGCAGGCCGCCAGGAACGAGCTGAGGACCGCGGCGACGTACGCCATGGCCATCGGCCGCACGAACGCGCCCGGGATCCCGGCCATGAACAGGACCGGCACCGCGGCGAGCAGCGCGACCGCGGTGGCGAACAGCAGGGGCCGCCGGACCTCGGCGAGCCCTTCGAGGAAGGTGCGGACCACGTTGGTGCCGGGGCCCTTGCGCAGGCGCCTCAGCACGCTGTCCGCGTAGACGATCGCGTCGTCGACCACGATCGCCAGGGCTGCCGCGAGGCCGGCGAGCACCATGACGTTCATGGAAACGCCGGACTTGTACATCACCAGCACGGCGGTCATCAGCGCCACCGGGATCGTGATCAGGCCGACCAGCGCGGCGCGCCAGTCGTAGGTGAGGGCGAGCAGCATCACGACCAGAAGGATGAGCCCGATGAGCAGCGCACCCTGCAGATTGCGGATCGAGGCGCGGATGTAGTTCGCGGGATGGTAGACGCTGGTGTCGAACTCGACCCCGCCGAGGCCGGGCTTGAGCGCCGTGAGCGCCTCGACGATGTGATCCGTGACCTCGAGCGTGTTGACGCCGGGAAGCTTCTCGACCACCAGCAGCAGGCCGGGGCCACCGCTGTTCATCGCGTCACCGATCAGCGGCTGGTGATCCTCGACCACGCTGGCCACCTCGCCGAGCGGAATCGAGGTGTCCTCGACCGGGACCTTGGCGAGATCCACGGCGGTGTTGATCGGCAGCACGTGGCGCACGCCGATCCGCTGGTTGGGGGTCTCGATGAACCCGCCGGTGCCGGCGACCGAAGCCTCGAGGAAGCTCAAGGGCGAGTACCAGAGCGCGTTGCCCGCGGTCCTCACCACCTGGACCAGCGAGATGTTCCGCGCCGCGATCTTCTGCGGATCCACCTGCACCTGGAGCTGCCGCTCGCGCTGGCCCCAGATCGCGACGTTGGCGACGCCCGGCACGCCCATGAGGCGCGGCCGGATCGTCCAGCGCGCGAGCACCGACATCTCGATCAGGGACTGGTTCTTCGACGACAGCCCGATGAGCATGATGCGGTTGGTTGCGGACAGCGGCTGCAGCATCTGCGGGGGCCGCGACACGTTGGGCAGCGCGTGCGCCTGCGTGAGGCGCTCCTGCACCACCTGGCGCGCGTTCATCGGGTCGGTGCCCGGCTCGAACACCAGCTCGATCGAGGACAGCCCGGGGACCGATTCCGAGCGCATGGTCTCGACCCAGGGCGTGCCGGTGAGGAGGTCGGCTTCGATCGGCACCGTGATGAGCTGCTCGACCTCGGCGGCGGAGAGACCCAGCGCCTCGGTCTGGACGTTGACGGTGACCGGCATGATCTCGGGGAACACGTCCACCGGCATGTCATCGAGCGAGTTGATGCCGATGGCCATGACGATGACCGCTGCCGCGATCACCAGCGGGCGGAAGCGGAGACTCCCCCGGACGATTGAGTTGATCATGTGTGAAGCCCTCCCGAAAAGCGCATGAAACGACTCCCTGATGTGGAAACGGACGCAGCGGAAAACGCCAGGCAGGCGCCTGGCGCCGGGCACCACACGGACGGGAGGAATGCTCCGGCCCCGGTGGCGATGGGTGGGGTGTGCACGCCGAACACCCGGGCACCCGATGACAACACGAACTACCCCCAGCACGATCACGCGTCGATGCACGTGACCTTCGAAGGCCGGCCTTGGCGGTAGTCCCTCAGGCCGGGAGGCCTTCGGGGTTCCGGCGGCGATGAAAACGGGGTTGCGGCCCCGCCGCCGGTTGAAAAATGCAATGTGAACCGGGAAGAATCGTACGGACTACATCAGGATAGCGTCAAGAGAAAGTATCAAGATTGTCTCAAGCAACCCGGCCGGAGTGTCGTGCGGTATGAAGGATGCGCGTGAATCGGCTGTGGAATGGTGGCTTGAGCGCGTGCGCATGTCTCGGGAGCCGAGACCCGTCGAACACATGCCCACCGGCGGGCGCCGGCGGGGTTCTGCTAGTGGAGGACCGACCGGACCTGGGTCTTGGGGGTGACCTGGAATTCCATCCCCATGACCGAGACTACCCGCCGGCGCGTGTCCACGCGCTCGACCTTGCCCACCATCTCGACCCGGGTGCGCAGCTTGGGCTGCCGGGCGGCCTCGTCGCTTTCGTCGTCCACCTCGGCGGCCATGAGCGTGTGGCTGCTGAGGAAGGTGCCTTCCACGTCGACGTAGGATCCCGCCCGGAGGGACGTGAAGCCCTTGATGCTCTCCTCGGGGCTCTCGTAGATGGTCTTGTCCGAGACGGTGATGCGGCAATCCCCGATCGTGAACTCGCGGCGATCGGCGTGGACCGCGTTCACCGTGCCCTGGATCGACCAGTCGTCGTCCAGGAAATCGCCGGTGAGCAGCTTGAGCTCGCTGCAGGGCGTGGGGGAGGCGCCCTGCGGCGTGCCCACCACCTTGACCCACTGGCCCGCCTTGAAGGTGGCGAGTGGGTCGGGTGCGGCCGCCCGGGTCGACTGGGTGCGGCCGGCGGAGGGCACGGCCAGCGCCAGGATGGTGGCGAGACCCAGGATGATGCGTGCGCGACGATCGTTCACGGCCTCACCGTCATTTCGTCTCCCATGGAGATGCATGCGCTTCACGTGCCGTCCCCGCTGGTCTGGGGCTGCGGGTCGAACAGGTAGCCCGCGCCGCGCGCGGTGCGGATGTAGCGCGGCCGGTCGGGATCGGGCTCGATGTGCTTGCGGAGCCTCAGCACGTGATTGTCGACCGTGCGGGTGGTCAGGTTGTCGGCGTAGCCCCACGCCTCCTTCAGGAGACGCTCGCGCGTCAGCACCTCGCCGGGATGCTGGATCAGGTACTCGAGCAGCCGGAACTCGCGCCGGGTGAGGGAGTGGGCCTCGCGGCCCCGACGGACCTCGTGGCGGTCCAGGTCGACCAGAACGTCGCCGAGCCTGACCCGGCCCGGCAGCTCGGCGTCGGTGGGTGGAGCGGTCTCCGTGCGGCGCAGCTGGGCGCGGACGCGCGCCAGCAGCTCCCGGAGGCTGAACGGCTTGGTAACGTAGTCGTCGGCCCCCAGCTCGAGACCGAACACCCGGTCGTTCTCCTCCGCCCGCGACGTGAGCATGATGACCGCGGTGCGCAGGTGCTGGTCACGGATGCGCTTGCAGATCTCGAACCCGCTCATTCCCGGCAGCATGAGGTCGAGCAGGATCAGGTCCGGGCGCCCCTCGAGCGCCAGGCGCAGGCCCTCCGGCCCGGACTGGGTGGAGCGGACCTCGTAGCCCTCGGACTCGAGCGCGGTGGTGAGCCCGGTGAGCATCGCCGCATCGTCCTCGATGATGAGCACCTGTTTCATGCGTTGCGTCCTCCGATGCGTTCGACCGGCTGGAGATCCGTCACCGGCGCTACCGGTGCGGGGACCGGCCGTGCAGACGGCACGGGCAGGGTCACTGTGAACGTGGATCCGTGTCCCACCTGGCTGCGCACCGTGATCTCGCCGCCGTGCGAGCGGACGATCTCGCGGGACAGCGCGAGTCCCAGGCCCAGCCCGCCCTGGGTGGGCGAGTCCATGCGCTGCCAGCTGGTATAGAACTTCTCGAACACCCGCCGCTGGTCGCGCGGGTCGATCCCGACGCCCCGATCGGTGACCTCGATCAGGACCTCTTCCCGCCGGCGCGTGACGCTCACCCGGATGTCCTTCTCGTCCTTGCTGTACTGCGCCGCGTTGGTGAGCAGGTTCAGGAGCACCTGGGACACCGCGTCCGCATCCAGCAGCACCACCGGAAGATCGGAGTCGAGCGCGAGCTGCAGGCTGAATCCGCGGGCGTCGGCATGGGGACGGAACGACTCCACCGCCCGCTCCACCACCTCACCGACCGGGTGGGCCTCGAAGCGGTACTGCTTGACGTTGCGTTCCATGCGCGAGAAGTCGAGCACGCGGTCGACCAGCCGGTTCAGGCGGTCGCACTCCTCGCGGATGATCCTCAGGTGCTGCTCCGCGCTGGCGCGGAACCGCTGGGGGCCGTCCCCGCGGCCCATCTGGAGCTCGAGCAGCTCGGCGAACATCTTGATCGAGGCGAGCGGGGTGCGCAGCTCGTGGGTCACGTTCGAGACGAACGTGGTCTGCGCCCGCGACAGGTAGGACTGCCGCCGTGCCCGCTGGATGAACACGTAGCCGCCGAAGAGGATGCTGACCAGCATCAGGGAGATGAGCCACAGCCACGCGGTGCGCCGCAGGTCGAAGCGCTTCATGGCGCCCGGCACGTCGTGGAGGTACACGGCGACCTGCCAGAAGTCGAACGGGGGCGCGAGATCCTGGGTGGCCATCAGGGTTCCGGTGGTCGCTTCCTGCCCGATCACCGCGCCACCGCCCGAACCGAGGATGGCAACGGCGCTCTGCGAATCGGTATGGAGCCCGCTCATGGCGCTCGAGAGCTGCTCCTGGAGTCGGGCCAGGTCGATCTGGGCGGCGATCACCCCGGTGACGTAGAGGCCGGTCTCGTCGGGCAGCGGCCGGTACGCGATCAGGAACGGCTCGCCCTCGGCGCGCGCGGACAGGTAGCGGATGGTGGGGATGTAGCGCTTCTGTCGGAACGACATGTCGCCCAGCTCCGCCTCGAGCAGGTGGAGGAAGTATCGGTCGCTGATGTGCTTCTTGCTCCGGTCCCCCAGGGCGCGGAACGCCTGGACGTAGCGGGCCGGGTCGGCGAGACCAGGCTGGCTCAGCAGGCGCGGCGCCAGCGCCTGGATGAGCTCCGAGTAGTAGGAGTACTGGGTGGTGGTGATCGCGTCGCTGCGCGCCTGGAGGTCGCGGTGGAGCTCGAGCAGCACGTCGAGGGCTTCCGCGGGCCGGCCCAGCCCGTCCAGGGCCGATGCGATCTGGTACTGGGCCAGGAACCGCAGATACATCCGGTTGAGGTCGCGGACGTTCGGATACGTCTCGAGCAGGGCCCGGTAGGTGTCGATGGCCGCCTGGCGGTCGCCCGCTTTGAGCTGGGCGCGGCCGATGTAGCTCTCCGCCATCGCCAGCAGGCGGGGGTTCCGGACGCTGTTCAGGATCTCGCGGTAGGCGTCGATGGCCGCCCGCGGATTGCCGGCCTCGTACTCGATCATTTCACCCCGCGCCACGAGGCGCGTGAACACGTCGTGCTCGCGGACATCGGTGCCGGGCACCCACATGGCGGCCGGCGCGATCTCCTCGCTGGGGGGCAGGGGCGGGTAGACGATCCGGCCCGGGGCGCTCAGGATGAAATAGCGCGAGACCAGCGGCTCCTTGCCGGTGAACGCGGTGACCCGCTCCGGGGTGGGCACGCCGGGTGCGGCGCTCAACAGATCGTCGAAGGCGGTGATCCATCGGGACTCGGCGTTCTGCAGCTGGTATTCGAGCTGGCGGCTGGAGAGCAGCGCGAGCTGCCCGTAGCTCCCGCGCAGGCGTTCGAGCGAGTAGGAGCGCTCGTTCTCGATCGCGCGCCAGCTGAGATACCCGAGCACGACGCTCGGCCCGATCACGAACGCGAGCAGGATGAGCGCGGTCCCCGCTCCGGACCCCATCACGCGACTCCATGCGCTGCGCTCGCCCGAGCGACGGCGGGGGCCGCGCCCGGGGCTCACCACCTGAAGCGCCGGATCGTTCATGCGATGGGGATCACCTGGGACCATCGTCGTATATGGAGACGGATCGCATAATCCTACCGGGCGGCGGCGTCCATGAACAGTGCGGGAATGATCGGGAGCGTTTTCGCCGCGTGATGTGCCGGGCATTTCGCCGAGCGCCGATCGCGCGCGGGGAATCCACCTCAGCCGCGCTCGTCAAATCACTCAGGGCCGGGGCTCCGCGACGGGACGCGGCGGAGTCGGCGCGGGGCCGCGCGCACGGATGACGAGGACGAACCGGTGACAGGCCAACGTCCTAGCTCGCGAACCGCGCAGGGTCTCTTCTGCGGCACGGAACTCGCGATGCCGTCGGCTGTCGCCGAATCCCTGCGCGGGCCGGAGGCTCCGGCCTGTGCGCCGCGTTTCTCGAGAAAGGACATCCGTGAGATCCACCGCACCCCCACACTCCGCCGCTCGTCGCGGCGGCGTCCGTGTCGGTTTCCTCGCGCTCGTGCTCGCCGCCGTGCTGTCGGTGGACGCCCACGCGCAGACGTACTACGTGGACAACCAGTCTCCCAACGCATCACCGACCGGCCCTGGAACCGAGGCCAATCCCTACTCGACCATCGCGTCGGCGCTCGCGGCCCGAAAGGGTCCGGGCATCACGGTCGTGGTGAAACCCGGCCTGTACCGGGAAGACGTCGCGATCCCGGCATCGGGTGTCGATGGCAATCCCTACGTCGTGCGCGCCGCCGGACCCGGGGTGGTCCTCGATGGGAGCGACGACTTCTCCGATCCCTCGAAATGGCAGCGGGGGATGGGCGTCCCGACCGCCGACCGCTACGGGCGGTCGTACGTGGACGACAACCTGTACCTGGCCGCCGGCGTCACCTCGGACGTGCAGCAGGTGTTCGTGGACGGGGCGCGCCTCACGCGCTCGAAGCTGGGTCCCGGATCGCTGCCGCCGTACGCCTTCACCTGGATCGCGGGGGCCGGCCTCTACGTCAATTTGGGCGGGGACAGCCCGGCCAACCACGTCACGCTGGTGGGTGCCCGCATGAGCGCGTTCCGGTTGTTCTCCCGCAGCTGGGTGACGATCGACGGGTTCGAGTCCGTGCGGGCGGACGACCGCGCGATCAACGTCCAGAACGGCTGTTCGAACATCTCCATCCTCAACAACCGGGTGAGCCTGGCCGGCGACAATGGGATCAAGACGGTCAACGGCCAGCAGATCGTGATCGAGGGGAACACCGTGTCGGATTGCGGCTCCCATGGCATCGCGCTCACCGCGGGTGCCTATGGCTGCACGATCAAGAACAACGAGACGTTCCGGAACGCCGTCATGCCCGAGGGGTCCGCGAACGGCATCTACCTGTTCCAGGCCCCCAACAATCTGGTGATCGGGAACAACGCGCACGAGAACCAGGACACCGGCATCCATTTCGGCCAGGGGTCCGACAACTGCATCGCCTACAACAACCGGTCCTGGAACAACGGCGACCACGGCTACGACCACCTCTATGCGGCGGGCACGATCCACGTCAACGACGTCGCCTCGCGCAACTACCGGGACGGGTTCTCGATCGAGGGTCAGTCGCCGAACACGCAGATCTTCAACTGCATCGCAGTCGACAACGGAATCACCAGCGACGAGTTCAATCTCTGGGTGAACGGGGCGTCGACCCCGGGCTTCACTTCGGACCACAACATCTTCTGGAACTCGACCGCCCAGCCGCCCATCAAGTACATCACGACCAAGTACGCGACGATCGCCGCCTACCAGGCCGCCAGCGGCCAGGACCTGCACTCGGTCCAGGCCAACCCGCAGTTCGTGAACCCGCCGGACGGCAACTTCCTGCCCATGTCGGGATCCCCCGCGATCGACGCCGGAACCTCGGCGGTCGCGTACTGGCCGCCGACCGACGCGGTGGGGAACCCGCGCATCGACGACGTGGCCACGCCGGACGGCGGCGAGGGCCCGGTGAGCTATGCGGACATCGGCGCGCTCGAGTTCGTGGACGCCCCGCCCCCCGCGGCCATGCGCCAGGTGGTGCCGGGCACCGCGGGCCGCGGCCGCGCGCCCGCCTCGCCCGCGTCGGTGTCGGCCGAGACGGTCGGTCTCACCTCGTTCGCGCTCTCGAGCGCCAATCCCTCGCGCGGCCCGGTCGAGTTCGCCCTCGACTTGAAAGCGGAGGCCCCGGTGAGCTGGGAGGTCTTCGACGTGCAGGGCCGGATGGTGTGGTCCCAGGAGCGGGTGATGCCGGCGGGCCGCACGCGGCTGACGTGGGATGGGCGTACCGGAAACGGTGAGCCCGCGGGAACCGGTGTGTACATGGTTCGCGCACGGGTCGACGAGAAGCAGCTGACCCGGAGGGTGGTGCTCTTCTAGCAGCAGGATTCACCCGGGGTCGCATGCGACCGGGGCCGTCAGCCCCGGCCGCCGTGCCGCCCCGGTCATCGACGGCATGAACGCAGCTTGCTCAACACATCCCAGGAGGATGCCGTGAAGGTCACAGCAGTACGCACCACCCGGCGCGCGCCGGCCGCGGTCCACGCGCTTGCCGTCACTCTGGCCCTGACGCTGGTGGCGGCCCCTGCCGCACTCGCCGCCACGGTCTACTACGTCGACAACCAGAGCGCGAACTGCTCGAACACCGGCACGGGCACCGAGGCGCAGCCCTACTGCACCATCGGCGCCGCGGTGGCGGCCCACAAGGGACCGGACGTCACCATCATCGTGAAGCCCGGCACCTACCGGGAGCAGGTGACCGTCCCTGCCTCGGGTGCCGCGGGTACCCCCTTCATCATCCAGGCGCAGGGGCCGGGCGTGATCGTCGACGGTGCCGACAGCTTCGCCAGCGCCGGCCTCTGGACCGCGGCCACCGGATCGGTGTGGCTCGCGTCTTCCGTGAGCTGGGCGCCGCTCCAGGTATTTGTGGACGGCGCGCGCCTCACGCCCTCGACGGCGTCGTTCGATCTCCTGCCGGTGAACTCCTTCACCTGGGTGAGCGGGCAGGGCCTGTACGTGAACCTGGGAGGCGCCAATCCCGGCACGCGGCAGACCCTCGTGGGCCGACGGAGCTACGGGTTCAACATGTTCACGAAGTCGTGGGTGGTCATCGACGGCTTCGAGATCACGCACACCGAGAGCCGCGGCATCTACATGCAGACCGGGTGCTCCGACCTCTCGATCCTGCGCAACCGGGTGAGCTTCGCGAACAGCTACGGGATCCAGGCGAACGGTTGCAGCCGCATCGCGATCGAGGAGAACACGATCACGGACGGCAACTTTCACGGCATCGGGCTGACCGCCAACACCACCGCCTGCACGATCCGGAACAACGAGTCGGCTCGAAACATCGACCCGGCGATCCGACGCGCCAACGGGCTGTACCTGAACCTGTCAACCGCCAACGTCATCTCCGGGAACCGCCTCCACGACAACCAGGACAGCGGCTCGAACCTGGGGAACGGCTCGAACGACAACACCTTCTTCAACAACCGGTCGTGGAACAACGGCGACCACGGCTACGACCACCTGGACGCCGCGGGGAACACCCACTCGAACGACCTCGCCTACGGCAACTACAAGGACGGCTTCTCGATCGAGGGCAACTCGCCGAACTGCCGGCTCTACAACTGCATCGGCGTCAACAACGGACTCACGACCAACGAGTTCGACCTGTGGGTGAACGACCTCTCGTCGATCGGCTTCGTCTCGGACTACAACCTGTTCTGGAACTCGACCAGCCAGACCCCGTTCAAGTACATCACCACGCCGTACGCGACCCTCGCCGGATACCAGGCCGCGAGCGGGCAGGACGCGCACTCGCTGCAGGCCGATCCGCGCTTCATGAACGGCGCGTCCGGCGACTTCCGGCTGATGGCCGGCTCGCCGGCCATCGACGCCGCCAACTCGTCCGCGCCCGCATGGCCGGCACTGGACGCGGCCGGAAACCCGCGCCTCGACGATGCGGGAACCGTCAACCATGGAGCCGGCCCGGTCCTGTTCGCGGACCTGGGCGCGCTCGAGTTCGCGGGAACCACGCCGCCGCCGCCGCCCACCGACAATCCTCCCGTGGTGGTCGCCCCGGCGACCGTCACGGTGAGCGAAGGCGTGCAGCTGACCATCAACGTCACCGCCTCGGATGCCCAGGCGATCGCCTCGCTGGTCGCGGTGACCAACACGCTGCCGGCCGGGAACAACGCGACCTTCACGCCCAACCTCACCAACACCGCGGGCACGCTGCGCTGGACTCCGACCTACACGGACTCGGGCACCTGGTCGGTGCGCTTCGTGGCCACCAATGCGCTCACCGGCTCCGCGATCACGTCGATTCGCGTGGTCAACGTGGACCGCGCGCCGGTCGTGAGCGCTCCGGTGCAGGTCAAGACCGCCCCGGGTGCGAACGTGACCTTCAGCGTCACCGCTTTGGATCCGGACGGCGACGCGATCCAGTCCCTGACCATGGTCAAGGTGTCGATGCCGGCCGGCAACAACGCGGCGTTCGTCGCGAACGCCACGAAGACCGCGGGCACCTTCACGTGGACGGTCGGGAACCAGACCGGCAACTTCCGCGTCCGGTTCGACGCGGCGAACGCCCTCAGCGGCTCGGCGACCACGCAGATCCAGGTGAAGAGCAACGGTACCAAGGACCTGATCGCGGAGACCATCGCGCGTCCGGAGTTCTCGAACGGCTTCCCGAATCCCTCGGGAGGCATGGTCGAGTTCGCGCTCGATCTGCCCGAGGCGGCCGACGGGCGCTGGACGATCTTCGATCTCCAGGGCCGGGTGGTGTGGTCCGAGGACCGCACGTTCGAGGCGGGCCGCACGCGCCTCGCGTGGGACGGGATGACGCTCCAGGGTGCGCGCGCTCCGAGCGGGCTCTACCTGGTCCGCGCCGCTGCGGGCAGCGCGGTGTTCACGCGTCGCATCGTGCGCTTCTAGCAGGATCCCAGGGGTCGGAAAAGCACAGCGGCCGGACGATCGACTCGTCCGGCCGCTGCGTGCTGTCTACTTGACCGTGGCGGCGGTCTGCGACTCGGGCTGCGGGACGATCCGCAGATAGGGGCGCGGCGCCTTCCAGCCCTGCGGGTAGATCTTCTTCGCGTCGTCGTCCGACACCGACCCGGCGATGATGACGTCCTCGCCCTGCTTCCAGTTCACCGGCGTCGACACCTTGTGCTTGGCGGTGAGCTGCAGCGAGTCGATCACCCGGATCACCTCGTCGAAATTCCGGCCGGTGGTCATCGGGTAGACGATCACGAGCTTGATCTTCTTGTCCGGACCGATGACGAACACGTTGCGCACCGTCTGGTTGTCGGCGGGCGTGCGGCCCTCGGACGTCCCGGCCGTCGAGGCCGGCAGCATGCCGTAGAGCTTGGCGATCTTGAGCTCGGGGTCGCCGATCATCGGGTAGTTGGGGGCGTGCCCCTGGGTCTCCTTGATGTCGGCGGACCACTTCGCGTGGCTGTCCACCGGGTCGACGCTCAGGCCGATGATCTTGGTGTTGCGCTTGTCGAACTCCGGCTTGAGCTTCGCCATGTAGCCGAGCTCGGTGGTGCAGACCGGCGTGAAGTCCTTGGGATGGGAGAAGAGCACCGCCCAGGAGTCCCCGACCCAGTCGTAGAAGCGAATCGGCCCGTCGGTGGTGGTGGCTTCGAAATCCGGTGCGGTGTCGTTGATCTGAAGCGACATGGCATCCTCCTTGGAGTTTTGGCGGGAATTGGAGGGAAATTACTCCAAGACGGCCCGCCGGCCAAGGGCTGGTGAGTTGCGACTGCGACGGGCGCCCCGTAGTCTTCCCGGGTTCGCCACCACCCTTCCGCCCAGGAGTCTCGCATGGCCCCGCGCCCGTTCATCCTCGCCACCTGCATGGTCCTCGCACTCGTCGCCCCGGCATCCGCAGACGACACGGGGGCGTTCGTCTTCAAGCTGGGCCAGGACACCACGTCCGTCGAGCAGTACACGCGCACGCCCGGCCGTCTCGAGGTCCACCAGGTGGGGCGCGCGCCGCGGACGCTGGAGCGCCGGTACGTCTACGATTACGGCAAGGACGGGGTGATCACCGCCTTCAGCATGGTGGTCACGCCGCCCATGACCCTGGAGCCGAACCCCACCCAGACCGTCAGCGCGACCTTCAAAGATTCGGCGCGGACGGTGTCCCAGACGGGAACCAGTCCCGCGCAGACCGCGGTGGCGCCGTTTCCCAAGGGCACGATCGCGGTCACGAACTCGAGCCCGTGGGTGAGCTACGAGACGCTCACGATGAAGCTCGCGAGCGGCAAGGCGGACAGCCTGCGCACCACCATGTACCTGGTGGGAGGGCAGACCTACTGGCTCAGCCTCCGCAAGCTCGGGCGTGATTCGATCTCGGTCATCAACGAGCGCGGCGACCAGTACCACGTCAAGGTCGATCGTGCCGGCATGATCCTGGGCGTGCTCCCGGTCGCCGGCACCCAGAAGTTCAGCGTCGAGCGGGTCGCGAAGGTCGATGTCGACGCAATCGCCGCTTCCTGGCTGGCACGCGAGAAGGCCGGGGCGGGGATGGGCACGCTGTCGCCGCGGGACAGCGTGGTCACCAACGTGGCGGGAGCCTCGCTCTGGATCGATTACGGCCGGCCGGGCAAGCGCGGCCGCGAGGTGTTCGGCGGCATCGTTCCCTACGGCGAGGTGTGGCGGACCGGGGCCAACGCCGCCACGCAGATCCGCACCGACAAGGCGCTCGACTTCGGCGGCACGGTGGTGCCGGCCGGCTTCTACACGCTGTGGACGATTCCTTCGCCGACCGGTTGGAAGCTGATCGTCAACAGCGAGACCGGCCAGTGGGGGACCGCCCACAAGGCGGAGAAGGACCTGTTCACGGTCGACATGAAGCTGAGCGCCCTTTCCCAAGTGGTGGAGCGGTTTACGATCAGCGTGGATCCCGCTCCCGAGGGCGGGGTCCTGCACCTCGACTGGGACACGACCCGGGCCTCGGCGGCCTTCACGGTCCGCCCGTAGCCGCCGCGCACCGATGATGCGCTCGCGGGCCGCCCTGGCGGCGGTCGCTGTCGCGCTGCTGGCGTCGGGAGGAACCTTGCTCGCGTCGCCGGATTCCACCGCCCTCGGGCGCCTGCGGGCGGACGCCAAGGCGCTGCGTCCGCTGGTGCGATCCTCGTCCGCGCGCGCGTTCCTCGCCGCCACCGGCTCCCTGCCGCACGTCGCGCCGCGGGTGGTATGGCGCGACTCCGCGCGCACCCGCGCGTGGACCGACACCGAGGCGCGGGCGCTCGCCGACACGACGCGCGCGCGGCTCGTGTCACGCGAGTACGACGAGAGCTTCTACTGGAACACGCGCTACGGGTCGCCGCTCGCCTACGTGCGCGCGATCGAGATCCTCGCCGGGAACGGATTCGGCTCGATCGCGAAGAAGCGGATCGCCGACTTCGGCTGCGGCACCATCGGGCACCTGCGCCTGCTCGCCATGCTCGGAGCGGAGGCGCGCGGGATCGACGTCGATCCGATGCTGCGCGTCCTGTACGCCGAGGCCGGGGACCAGGGTGCGGTGCGCGGCCCGCTCGGCACGCGCGGCAGCGTGACGCTCTCGATCGGCCGCTGGCCCGCGGAGACGGAGATCCAGACCCAGGTAGGGGACGGCTACGACCTCTTCCTGTCGAAGAACACGCTCAAGAACGGCTACATCCATCCCGCCCAGGCGGTCGATCCGCGCATGACGGTGCAGCTGGGCGTCGCGGACTCGGTGTTCCTCGCCGAGGTTCACCGGGTGCTGCGGCCCGGGGGGCGCGTGCTCATCTACAACCTCTGTCCCGCACCCGCCGCGCCCGGCAAGCCCTACATCCCGTGGGCCGACGGCCGGTGTCCGTTTCCCGAGTCGCAGTGGCGGGCCGCCGGGTTCCGCGTGGTGGCGTTCGACCGCGACGACTCGCCGGCCGCGCGCGCGATGGGCCACGCGCTCGGGTGGGATCGCGGGGAGAGCCCGATGGACCTCGAGCACGACCTGTTCGCCACCTGGAGCCTGTTCGAGAAGCCGATCCGCTGACCGGCCCGGCGCGTCACGGGTCGCCGGCGTGCCGCTCCCACCAGGCATTCGCATCGGCGGGCGTCCACGCCGCACCATCGACGACCGCGGCGAGCCGGGCGTCGAGCCGGTCGGCGTCCGGCGGGCGTTGGGCGGGATCCTTCGCGAGACACGCCATCACGGTGTCCTCCAGCGCGGCCGGAATCGGCTGCTTCGCGCGCCCCGCGAGCGGGGGAGGCGCGGACTGCGCGTGCATGCGCAGGAGCTCTCCGGCGTCGTCGGAATCGAACGGCGTCTCCCCGGCGAGCAGCCAGTAGGCGACGCAGCCGAGCGCGTAGAGATCGGTGGCCGGCGAGACCGCCTGCCCGAAGATCTGCTCGGGGGCCATGTACCCGGGGGTTCCGAGCCGGACGGTGGCGCGCGTCACGTCCAGCGCGTCGCCGGCGGTGGGCTTCGAGAGGCCGAAGTCCAATACCTTGAGGAAATCCTGGTCGCGGCCGTAGCGGCACAGGAACAGGTTCGAGGGCTTGATGTCGCGGTGGATGAGGCCGCGCGCGTGAGCCTCGCCCAGCGAATGGCAGGCCTGTCGCAGCCAGTGGACCGCGCGCCGCGGCTCGATCGCACCGTAGCGGTAGACGAAGTGCTGGAGGTTCGTGCCCTCGAGCAGCTCCATGACGTAGTAGAGCGAGGTCTCGGCGCTCACCCCGAAGTCGTAGAGCGCGACCGTGTGCGGTGAGGTGAGGCTGGCGGTGACCTGCGCCTCGTGCGAGAAGCGCGCGAGTGCCGTGTCCCGTGCCTCGCGCGCCCCCTGGAGGTGCTCGGGCAGCATGAGCTTGACCGCTGCCCTCCGCGCCAGCAGCAGGTGGCGCCCCTTCCACACCTCCCCGGCGCCCCCGCGACCGATGAGGTCGAGCAGCTCGTAGCTGCCCACCATCCGCGCGGCCGCCGCCTGGCCGCCGGCGCCGTACACCGCGCGGGCCGCGACCGAGGCGATCCCGACCGCGACCGCTCCACCCACCCACGCGGTCCAGAAGTCGGAGGGGCGCACCGCGATCCTGCCGGTCGCGACCAGCGCCGCGAGCCCCGCCGGCATCGTGAGCGCGCACAGGCTCGAGACCAGCAGCGTGGTGCGCGGTCGCGCCGGGACCAGCAGCGGGAACAGGATGATGACCGGGATCACCCAGGTGATCCCCGGAACGCTCCCGGTGCGATCGAACGTGGCCCAGGGGTCGGCGACCGAGATGAGCGCCGAGAGCAGCACCTCGACCCCCAGCGCGATCCCCAGCACCGCGCGGTCGGCGAAGTTCGAGAAGCTCGCGACCAGGAGCAGCGTGCCGCACAGCAGGAGCGAGAGCAGGTCGTGGGTGAGGTCGATCCGCCGCTCGAGTGCCGAGCCACCCAGGACACCGCTCGCGTCGACGGCGAGGAACACCGCGAAGGCTACGGTGCCGATCGCCGCGGCGATCCGGACGCGCCCGCGCGAGTCGCGCAGGAGATCGGAGGGAAGCTCGTAGGCGGCTTCGGGTGCGGGCCGCAGGGCGGCGAGCAGTCGTGCCGGGAGCACCCGCTTCATCGCCCGACCTCCGGGAGTATACTCGCGTCCGGCTTCGGTCCTGTGTCCCCTCACCGAAGCCGACGTCGCGAGGCGGCCGCTTGAACCGTATCGATCCACCCGATTCGAATCCCGCGCACACGGTGGGCGAGACTCTGCTCGGTCGATTCCGGGTCGAGAGGATACTCGGTCACGGCGGCATGGGGGAGGTGCTTCTCGCCCGCGACACGCTGCTCGACCGGCGGGTCGCCCTCAAGCGCCTTCGCCCCGGCGGCGAGGCGGGCGGCCGGCGCAGCGCGATGCTCAAGGAGGCGCGGCGCGCGAGCCAGGTGAACGACCGGCGCATCGCCGCCATCCACGACGTCCTCGAGCTCGACGACGACCTCCTGCTGGTCATGGAGTACGTGGACGGCATCACGCTCCGCGCGCGGATGAAGGAGCCGGTTCCGATCGCCGAGTTCTGGAGGATCGCCGGCGAATCCGCGGGGGCGGTGGCGGCGGCGCACGCCCACGGGGTCATCCATCGCGACATCAAGCCCGAGAACCTGATGCTCACCGGGAACGGGCAGATCAAGGTGCTCGACTTCGGGATCGCGCGGCGCGCCGACGCGCCCGCCGGAGGACCCACCGGCGACGCCACGACCATGACCGCGGAGGGCCGCCCGGCGATGATCGCCGGCACGCCCCAGTACATGGCGCCGGAGGCCCTCTACGGCGGCCGGATCGACGCGCGCACCGACATCTTCTCGCTCGGCACCGTGTTCTACGAGCTCCTGGCCGGGGAGAATCCGTTCGCCGCGCGGAGCTTCGATGCCGTGCTCGAGCGCGTGATGACGCTCGTGCCGCCGTCGCCCCGCGAGCGCAATCCCGAGGTGTCGGAGGCGCTCGCCGGGGTGATCGCGCGCATGATGGCCAAGGACCCCGCGCAGCGCATCCCGTCGTGCGACGAGGTCGTGGCCGTGCTCGAGGAGGCGCGGCTTGGGCAGGCACCTGCGCCTGCGGGGTTGGCGGCGCGGCCGGCCGCCCGGGGCAAGCTCTGGCCGAGGCTGCGGAGGTTCTCCTTCGTGGCCGCGATCGCCGCGCTGGCGGGCGGCGGCTGGGCGACCTGGCGTGCCATGGCGGTGAGCATCGATCCGGAGCGTCGGAACCTGGCGGTGCTGGCACCGGTCACGCCGGGGGCGAGCGAGGAGTTTGCCGCCTTCTCGGTCGGCGCGATGGATCGGCTGGCGGCGCGGCTCCGGAAGCATCAGGAGGAGCCCGGCGTTCAGGTCGCATCGTTCCAGACGGGCCTGGACGAGCACGTCGGCACCGCTGCGGATGCGCGGAAGGTTCTGGGCACGGACCTCGCGGCGATCGCCACGCTCGAGCAGCGCCCGGACGCGTTTCGCGCGCGGCTCGAGCTGTGGGACACGGCACGCGGCCGAAGGATCGCGGCGCATGCGATCGAAGCCCCCGTGGCCAGTCCCTTCGAGTTCCTCGACCGCGTCTATCGGGAGTTTGCGTCCATGCTGCGCCTGCGAACCCGTGCCGGTGACGCCGGCGGCGAGATCGGCGTGCGCGGCGCGGGGACCCTGCGCTTTCTGCTTCAGGGGATCGGACGGCTGCGCTCCGCGGCGCGGGCCGACCAGGCGCGCCGCGCTGCCGACGATCTCGAGCTCGCGTGCCGTACCGAACCGGATGCCCCGGCGGCGCTCGCCTGGCTCGCCACCGCGGAGCTTCGCTCCTTCGAGCTGGGCGACAGCTCCCGGATCGCGAACGCGGAGGCGGCGGCGCGCGAGGCGGTACGCAGGGACAGCACGCGCGTCGAAGGACAACGGATCCTGGGCCGCGTGTTGCTCGTGCGCAAGGAGAACGCCGGGGCGCTGGCCGCGCTGCAGCGCGCCTTCGCGCTCGATCCCACCGACGACGACACCCCGCCGCGCCTGGGGAGCGCGTACCGGCGGGCGGGAGCGCCGGAGAAGGAAAGGGAGCTGTTCCTGTCCGTCATCGCGAGGCGTCCGCATTGCTGGCAGCCGTACTGGTGGCTGGCGAATTGGCACCACCGCCGCGGGAACGTCGACACGTCGATCGACGCGTACCGCCAGATGGTGCGCAGCGCCCCGGTGTATGACAAGGGCTACGCGAACCTGGGCGGCCTGCTGGTGCTGCGCGGCGACTACGCAGCGGCGATCGATACGCTCAAGCGCTCGGTGGCGTTGCGTCCCACGAAGGTCGCGTTCGACAACCTCGGCACCGCGTACTTCAATTCAGGCCGATTGGACGCGGCGGTCGACGCCTACAACCAGGCGTTCCAGTTCGGCTTCGCGGAGTACGACGAGTGGCTCAACCTCGGTGACGCCTACTACTGGCTGCGCAACCGTCATGACCAGGCGTTGCAGGCGTACACGCAATCGGTACGGCTGGGCCGCGAGCGGCTGGCCGCGCGCGCGCGGATTGGCAACTCTTTCGACGCCATGACCGTCGCCAATCTGTCGACCGTGTTCCCCAAACTCGGCCAGCCCGACAGCGCGCGCGTCTACATGGCGCGCGCGCTGGCCGCCGACAGCGCCAACCCGATGGTGCAGATGTGCGCGGCGATCACCTGCCGGCAGCTCGGCGACAGCGCCCGCGCGAACGCGTGGCTCGCGCGCGCGGTCGAGGGGGGCTATCCAGTCCCCTGGCTCCGCGACTCACCGGTATTCCAGGAGTGGCGCCGAGAGTCCGGGTTTCAATCGCTCATCGCGGGCGCGGGGACCGCGACGGGGCAGGCATCATCCCCGAACTGAAGGAGGTCGCAGATGCCCAGCCACACCATCATGGTCACCGTCGACTCGGGAGCGATCCAGGTTCAGCCGGACACCCTGGTCATGACCACACAGGACGAGGTCCAGTGGGCGACGACCAACGCGCAGCGCTTCTCGATCGAGTTCGACGGCGCCGGACCGTTCCCCGCCAGCCTGCTCGCATACGACGCCGCCAGCGCCAAGCAGAAGCCGAAGACCAAGGGTCGCTTCAAGTACACCGTGGTCTCGGAAGCCAATCCCGGGCTCAGACTCGACCCGGTGATCGTGGTCGATCCTCCGCCCACCAGCGGCACGGGGGAGTAACGCTCAGGGCCGGCCATGATTCGGCGCGGCGCGCTCAGCGCACGTACTGGGCCGCCTCGCCGATCCAGCGGGTGGTTTCCTCGGCGTCGCGGAATCCGCGCGCCTTGACCATGCGTCCGGTCGCGGGGGAGAACACCACCAGGGTGGGGAACGCGACCACGTCGTAGCGGCGCTGCAGGTCCTCGATGTCGGACGGGTTGCGTCCGTCCTCGCGCTTGCGGTCCACGATCGACACCGGGATGACCGCGGTGCGCACCGCATCGCCGTAGGTCGGGTCCTCGAAGACCAGGCGTTTGAGGCGCTTGCACGGCGGGCACCACTCGGCGTTGAAGTCGAGCAGCACCGGCTTGCCGTTGCTGCGCGACTCATCGAGCGCGCTCTCGTAGGTGGTCCAGTCGGAGACCTGGCGGGTGGTCCGGCGCCGCGAGGACGACGACGGGGCCTCGACGATCTTGACCGCCACGAGCTCGGCGTCCACGGCAGGCGCGGCCGCGACGGGCGCGGCAGCAACGGGCGCCGCCGCGACCGGAGCACGCTGCGCCGGCACGTCGGGGGTCGGCAGCTGACCGATGCCCCAACCGATCACAGCCGTGAGCGGGATCAGAAGCAGCAACCACAGGATCGGGCCGATCGAGCCTCCACCGCGCGTGATCGACATGACGTCCTCCGTCGTGACCGGCCGCGACCGCGACGACGTGCAGCAGGCGCGTGATCCGGTCATGGGGTTATCGGCCACGGGCACCGTTTGGCACAGCGAAACTCGATTCGCGACGTGTTCGCTGTGGCCGCAGGCACCTGCGGTTTGTTAGCTTATCGTCACGCGGGCCGCGTCCCGTCCGCCATCATTCGAAGCAAGCGATGTTTCTCGCGACGGCGTCCCTGGCTTCGGGGCCGCCTAGGGGGGTCACGATGAGGAGTCGCTACGCCCTGGGAATGCTCGTCATGGTGCTGGCGGTCGCGGGGGGCTTGTCCCGCGCGGCGCTCGCCAAGGATCCGCCGACAACCCTGCCGATCACGATCGACGCCCTCACGGTCGAGGCGACCGTGGCCCGGGGACCGATCCAGGTGGGGGTGGTGTCCGGCGTGCCGCGCACCATCTACAACGTCAGCTACGCGGTGACCCCGGCCGACCCCGAGATCATGGCCCGCCAGTATCTCAAGGAGAACCGCGCGATCCTGCGGCTCTCCGATCCGAGCCTCGCCGACCTCTCGGTGCGCGCCACGCGTCGCGGCCTGGCGGGCACGACGGTGCGGTTCGAGCAGACGTTCCAGGGAATCCCGGTGCTGGTGCCGGACGTCGCGGTGACCATCGATAAGGCCTCGCGCGTCATGTACGTCACCAACGGTTACGCGCCGGGTGTCGCGGTCACCTCGACCACGCCGTCCGTGAGCCTCGCCTCGGCGCGCGCAACCGCGATCGCGCACCTGAACGTGAGCGGTACCCTCGCGAGCGAGACCTCGCGGCTGGTGGTGGTGCCGGAAGACAAGGGCGGCCGCCTGGCGTGGCAGTTCAAGATGGTGCCCCAGGCGACCCCGGTCGGTGACTGGGAGGTGCTGGTCGACGCGAAGACCGGCGTCGTGTTCCACGCCGTGGACCGGGCGCTCTACGCCACCGGCTCGGGCTTCGTGTACGACCCGGATCCGCTCGGCACCGCGCACGCAACGTACGGACAGGCGGGCTACACCGACGCCGCCGACGTCACCACCGCGCAGCTCGACGCCGCCCGCTCGAGCCGCACGCTCAACGACATCACGGACATCGGCGGCGGGATCTACAAGCTCCAGGGGCCGTGGGCGCAGATCGTCGACTTCGAGGCCCCCAACAAGGGCCTGTTCACGCAGGCCAGCACCACCTTCAACTTCGACCGTGCCGCGGACGCGTTCGAGGCGGTCAACTGCTACTTCCACATCGATCAGATCATGCGCCACATCAACGTGACGCTGGGCATCCCCCTCACGCCCTTCCAGTACGTGGGCGGTGTGCGCTACGACCCCTCGGGTCTGAGCGGCCAGGACAACTCGCATTACATTCCCAGCAGCGGCCAGATCGCGTTCGGTGAGGGGGGTGTCGACGACGCCGAGGACGCCGACGTGGTCATCCACGAGCTGGGCCACGGCATCCACGACTGGCTCACCTCCGGCTCGCTCTCGCAGGTGAACGGTCTGAGCGAGGGCACCGGCGACTACGTCTGCCAGTCCTACAGCCGCAGCCTCAACCAGTGGGCGTCCAACGAAGCACCGTACAACTGGACGTTCAGCTGGGACGGTCACAACGAGTTCTGGGCGGGACGCATCACCAACTACGGTGCGCTCTACCCGGGCGGACTCACCGGGGCCATCCACACCGACGGACAGATCTGGGCGACCTGCCTGATGAGGATCTGGAACGACATCGGCCGCAACCAGACCGACAAGGCGGTGTTCGAGGGGCTGTCGATGACCAACTCGAGCACCAACCAGAACGACGCCGCGCAGGCGGTGCTGCAGGCGGCGGTGGCGATGGGCTACTCGAACTCCGAGATCAGCGCCATGGCGTCCCGCATGCAGGCCACCGGCTACACGGTGAGCGTGGGCGTCGATTACGTGGCGAGCGCGTTCACCGACGCGTGCCCGACCGATGCCGGCCAGAACAACGGCATCCTGGAGCCGGGGGAGGACTCCGACGTCATCGTGAACATCAAGGCGGCGACGTTCGCCCGCACCGGGGTGAGCGGCGTGCTGACCACCAGCACCCCGGGGGTGACGATCGTGGACGGCAACGCGACCTGGCCGGATCTCTCGCCGGGCGTCTCCACGCCGTGCGACGCCCCGTACTTCAAGGTGCACCTCGATGCGACCGTCCCGTGCCTTTCGACCATCAACTTCCAGCTCGCGGTCACCAGCAACGAGGGCGGGCCGTTCCCGATGGCATTCACCCGCGGCGTGGGGTCGGCGGTGACGCCGTCCGGGCTGCCGCTCGCGATCCCGGACGCCGCGCCGGCGGGAGTCACCAGCACGCTGTCGGTGGGCTCGAACCTGACCCTCACCGACGTCAACGTGCGGGTCGCCATCACCCACACCTACGTCGGGGACCTCTTCATCAAGATCAAGAGCCCGGCCAACACCGAGGTCATCCTGCTGGATCGCCCGGGCGTTCCGGCGTCGACGTTCGGCTGCGGCGACAACGACATGAACGTCACGTTCGACGACGCCTCGGGCACGGTGCTCGAGAGCTTCTGCTCCGGATCGACGCCCTGGTTCAACGGCACCGGGAAGCCGGTGGGATTGCTCTCTGCGTTCAACGGGCAGTCGACGCAGGGTAACTGGGTGCTCACCGTCTCCGACCTCGCCGGACAGGACCTGGGCAGCGTCACCGCCTGGGAGCTCATCACCCAGCCGCCGATCGTGGGCGTGTGCGACACCTGCGCGAACCTGGTGGGCGTGCCGCTTCCGACGCGGGGAAGCCAGATCGCGCTGGGCGCCAATCACCCGAATCCGTTTTCGCTCACCACCGACATCACCTTCGACCTGCCGCGGGCAGGACGCGCGACGCTGCGCATCTACGACGTGGCCGGCCACGTGGTCGCGACGCTGGTGGACGGCGAGCTGCCCGCCGGCCCGCACACGGTGAAGTGGGACGGGAGGGACCAGTCGCGGACCAAGGTCGCCTCGGGCGTCTACTTCTACAAGCTTTCGACCGGGAACGATCACGGCATGCGGCGGATGCTGGTCGTGCACTAGCGGCGCACACAACGGCAACGGCCGCCTGGGATCACCCGGGCGGCCGTTTCGTTTGCCCGCCGCGACGAGTTTAGTCCGGCTCACCGGGAATCGGGGCCGCAGGCCCATTCGCGTTGACTTCGCCTTGATGCGGGCGTCTGATGAAGACCATCACTCGATCTGGCGCCTCCCGGAACCCACTCGAACTCCGAGCGCGCTTCCGTGGGCCGCAATGGGTAAGTCACGTTCCCATTCGGAGGACACCATGAGTCGCTTTGTGACCGCGTTGCTCCTGCTCGTCATTTGTGCCGTGCCGGCTCTTGCACAGGAGAAGACCGACACCAAGGCGGGCCAGGCCACCGAGGCCTGGTTCAATCCCATGCAGGGCCAGGTGATCCTCGCCGACGTGGCCGAGGACGAGGGCACCAACAACGCCTGCCCGGGCCAGGTGCTGGGCTGCGGCAACGTGCTCCGGCCTGCGGCGATCACCGCCGGGGAGAACGACTACTTCTCGTTCACCGCCACCGCCGGCGACGTCATCACCTTCGGCACCGACGCCGACGGCACCCCGACCGTGGACACCTTCATCCACCTCTACAACGCGGACTGCAGCACCGAGCTGGCCACCGATGACGACGCCGGTCCCGGCCTCTACTCGCTGCTGACGCTGTGCGCCCCCTACACCGGCACGTACGTCGGGCGGGTGCGCGGATTCAATGCAACGGCGGCCGGCCTCTACAAGGCATTCGTCACCTGCTCACCGTCCGGCGGCTGGGCCGACAACTGCGCCGGCGCAACGCAGCTCCAGTGCGGCGACATCAGCCTGTCCGGGAACACCGGCTGCAGCATCAACGACTACACGCTGCCGGCTGCGAACCCCTGCACCGGCTTCACCGCGGCGGGGCGTGACCAGGTGCTGGCGATCAACGCGGGCGTGGGCGGCTCCGTGAGCCTCACCTACACCTCCACCGCCGACGGATCGATCTACATCCTCAGCTCGTGCGCTCCGATCACCTGCGTGGCGGGCGCGGATGCCACGCTCACGGGGCAGCCGGAAGTGCTGAACTACAACTTCCCGAGCGCGGGCACCTACTACCTGATCCTCGATTCGTTCGGGACCAACACGGCCGGCTCGTGGACGCTGACCGGCTCGTTCGCCTGCGCGACGCCGGCCGCGACCGCGACGTGGGGAACGCTCAAGACGCTCTACCGGTAGGAGCGCAACGTACGGCGGCCGCCTGATCGACGATCAGGCGGCCGCTTTCGTTTGGGCGGTGATGGATGCGGCGGGCTCAGACCACCGCGACCTTGACGCAGTGGATGGGCGGAAGCCCGTCGAACAGGCAGCTCCATTCCTCGCCGCCCTCGTGGCCGATCCACAGCTGCCCGGTGGTGGTGCCGAAGTAGAGCGCCGGAGACTTGAGCTCGTCCACGTCCATGCCGTCGCGCAGCACCGTGAACCAGCTCTCCTTCTTCGGCAGCCCCTTCGCGAGCCGCCGCCACGAATCGCCGCCGTTCTCCGTGCGCCACACCGCGGGCGCGGCCCCGGGGCAGGTGCGGGTCGCGGGCTCGAGCGGCACGACGTACGCCGTATC
The DNA here is from genome assembly GCA_035275545.1 of Candidatus Eiseniibacteriota bacterium. GTDB lineage: Bacteria > Eisenbacteria > RBG-16-71-46 > RBG-16-71-46 > RBG-16-71-46 > WS-11. The sequence continues at coordinate 36,220 of DATEMP010000086.1, forward strand.
GGCGTCGTGCGGGTGGACCACGATCGGGAAGCCGAAATCGGAGGGCAGCCCCTTGGCGATCGACCGCCAGGTCCGGCCGTGATCGTCGGTGCGCAGCACGCCGATGTCCGGCCGGCGTCCGCCGGGACCGTCCCACTCGCCCCAACCGCCGTGGTTCTGCATGTAGAAGCGGCCGGGCGCGTCCTTGTGGCCCGCGATCTTGTGCACGCACTGGCCGAACTCTGGGAAGGGGTCGGGCGTGAACCCGGCGCCGACGCCGGTGTTCGAGGCCTTGAAGGTGCTCCCGCCGTCCTCGCTCAGGTAGTGCCCGCCGGTCGAGATGCCGAGATGCACGCGGTCACCGTCGCGCACGATCGTGTGCATGCACAGGCCACCGTTGCCCGGCTGCCACTTGCGCGCGTGCTCGTGATTGCTGATGCCCGGCATCATCTCCCAGGAATCGCCCTGGTCCGGGCTCCGGAACAGGGCCGCGGGCTCCACGCCGCACCAGAGCTCCTTGCGACCCGGTCCCGGCTCGATCGACCAGATGTTCGCCAGTGCCCGCCCGTCGTCCTGGGGAAACGCGGGCGCGGACTTGGTCTCCTTGAAGGTCTTCCCGAGATCGGTCGAGTGCAGCACCTTCATTCCGAAGAACGCATTGCAGCTCGACGCGTAGATGCGCGGGGTGCCGCGCGTGTCGATGAGGGTGGAATAGACCGCCACGCCCGGGCTGAACGGTCCGCGCAGCGTGAAACGATTGCGGGTCTTCGACCCCTCGGCGATGAACAGGCCTTTCTTGGTGCCGATACCGAGGATCACGCGCTGGGGCATGGTCGACCTCCGGAAACCGCGGGAAGAATGGTGATCACGTCGCCCGGGACGAGCGTCGTGTCGAGCCCGTCACGATCGCGCACGTGGTCATTGTTGACGAACACGCCGATGTGCCGGCGCACCGCGCCGGTCTCGTCGCAGACGTTGCGATGGAGCGCAGGGTAGCCGACCGCGAGCTGCTCCAGCGCCGCGCGCACGCTCGCGGCCTCGACTCGCACCTCGGAAGCGCCTCCGCAATCGGCACGCAGCGGACCGGGAACCAGAATCGTGATCGTCATGGCCGGGTGCGAGCCTAGCGCGGGGCAGGACGGCGTCGCAAACCCCAACGAGTTCGCCGAACGTTACAGATCGGTGGCCGACGCTTTGTACGATTGGTTTAGAGCCACTCACCGTCCGGTTCGAGCCGTTCTCGATGGCGCTCGCACCTCATGTGCGCTACGGTCAAAGTGTTCGTCGGGCCGCGTACTCATCCAGTTCCATGGCTTCACGATAGGAGGAGCCCCCCATGCGCAGCTTCGTGACTCCGTTGTTCCCTCGCGCGCTCCTGACCGTGATCGCGGCGGTCGCACTCGCCGTGACCGCGTACGCTGCGCCGGTTCCATACTCGGCGGTGCTGTCCGGCCCCGCGGAGTCACCGCCCAACGCCTCGCCGGGCACCGGATCGTCGCTGGTGGAGATCGACGCGGTCGCGCACACGATGCACGTCCACATCGACTTCACGGGGCTGATCGGCAACACCACCGCGAGCCACATCCACTCGCCCACGGCGGTGGCGGGCACGGGAACGGCGGGCGTCGCCACCACCACGCCGACGTTCGCCGGCTTCCCGCTCGGCGTGACCTCGGGCAACTACGACATCGTGCTCGACATGACGCAGGCGTCGAGCTACAACCCGAGCTACGTCACCGCACACGGCGGCAACACGACGCAGGCCGAGGCGGATCTGTTCGCGAGCATCGCCGCCGGCACCGCGTACGTGAACGTGCACAGCAGCCAGTTCCCGGGCGGCGAGATCCGCGGATTCCTCGTCCCGGGCGCGACGCCCACCAGCGCCACCACCTGGGGTCGGATCAAGACGCTCTATCGGTAGTCGGAACCACGCACATCGCGCGGCCATCCCCGGCGACGGGGGTGGCCGTTCGCGTGTCAGGCGTCGCCGCCTTCACCGGCGAGCACCACCACACCGGTCGCCTTGAACGAGGCGAACACCTCCGCTCCGGGCACGAGCCCGAGCGTCTCGACCGCGTCGCGCGTCACCTGGGCGGCGAGCGGAGGCCGGGTGGAGAGCAGGACCCGGACGCGCTCGCCCTGGGGCGGCTCCGGGATCACCTCGTCGACCACGCCGCGCAGCACGTTGCGCGCGCTGCCGGCGGGCGCCGCGCGCGAGACCACGATGTCGTGCGGATGGATGACGAGCCGCACCGCGCCCTCAGCGCCCGGGTCGGGCACCGTGAGCGTCGTGCCCTCGCACGCCACGGCCACGAGCCCGTCCGCGTGGCGCGCCGCGATCGTCCCATCCACGAGGTTCACGCCCAGGAACTCGGCGACGTAGCGCGAGCGGGGCCGGCGCACGAAATCGTCGCGCGTGCCGGACTGCGTCACCCGCCCCGCCTCGAGTACCGCGATCCGCTCGCCGAACGCCAGCGCCTCGGTGGGATGGTGGGTCACGAACAGCGTCGCGCACGAGAGCCCCTGGAGCGTGCGCCGCAGCTCGGCCCGCACCGTGCGGCGCGTCCTGAGATCGAGCGCCGAGAGCGGCTCATCGAGCAGCAGGATCTCGGGATCGAGGACCAGGGCACGGGCGAGCGCCACGCGCTGCTGCTGCCCGCCCGAGAGCTGGTGGGGCCGCCGCGAGGCGAGGGCGCCGAGATCGAAGCGATCGAGCGTCGCCGCCACGCGCCGCTCGATCTCGCGGCGCGGGCGTCGCTGGGCCCGCAGCCCGAACGCGACGTTCGCGCGCGCGTCGAGGTGGGGGAAGAGCGCATAGTCCTGGGCCACGTAGCCGATCGGCCGGCCCTCGGGCGGCACGCTCCACCGGGCGGCGGGATCGACCAGCGGCTCCCCGTTCCACGCGATCCTGCCGTCGTCGGGATCGAGCAGCCCGGCGACCAGCCGCAACAGCGTGCTCTTGCCCGATCCGCTCTCGCCCACCAGCACCGTGACGGCACCGGACGGCGCGGCGAGCGCGGCCTCGAGCGTGAAGCTACCGATGCGGCGGCGAACCCGGATGTCCAGCACCGGAACGCACCCCCATCCATCCCGGGGGCGCCGAGCCCAGCCCCAGCAGGAGACCGAACGACATGACCAGCAGCAGCACCGAGAGCACCACCGCGGCGTCCAGATCGGACTGGAGCGCCACGTAGACCGCGAGCGGCATGGTCTGCGTGACCCCGGGCAGGTTGCCGGCGAAGGTGATGGTTGCACCGAACTCGCCCAGTGCGCGCGCCCCGCTCAACGACACGCCCGCCACCAGGGATGGCAAGGCGAGCGGCAGCATGACGCGGAGGAAGCGCTGGGTCTCGGAGGCGCGCAGCGTCGCCGCGGCGTCGAGGAGGCGCGGGTCGACGCCCGCGAACCCGGCGCGTGCGGGAGCGATGAAGAACGGCGCCGCCATGAACACCTGGGCGAGGATCACCCCCACGGTGGTGAACGGCAGACTCACGCCGAACGCGCTCAGCCAGTGCCCCGCGAAGCCCATCCTCCCGAACGCCATCAGCAGCGCGAAGCCGGCCACCGTAGGAGGGAGCACCATCGGCAGCTGGATGAGCACCTCGAGCAGGCGCTTGCCCCGGAACTCGCGGGTGGCGAGCAGGTACGCGGCCGGAGTGCCGAGGATCACGACCAGCGCCGTCGCGGAGATGCTGGTGAGGAGGCTGAGCCGCAGCGCCTCCAGCACCGCCGGCTCACCGAGGCGCACCAGCAGCGTCCGTGGGGATACGCGCGCGATCAGGCCGACGAACGGCAGCGCGAGCAGCAGGACCAGGACGCCGATCGCGGCGATCGCCAACCCTGGGATCAGCGGAGGCGACGGACGCCCGGCAGCCGCGAAGCGGGCATCGGGCGCGTGGCTCACGGCGTTCCGGTCACCGGCATGATCCCCCGGCGCTGCAGCACGCTCTGGCCGGAGGGGGAGAGCACCAGGGCGACGAACGCCCGCGCGTCGTCGGGCATGCGGGACCCCGCGAGGGTAGCGATCGGGTAGCGGGCGAGCACGTTGGCGGGCTCGGGGATCTCGATCGCGCGCACGTACCGGGCGATCGCCGGCGTCACGTCGGAGCGGTAGACGATCCCCGCGTCCGCTTCGCCGAGCTGCACCTTGCCGACCACCGACTTCACGTTCTCCTCCTCGGAGACCACGTTCGCCAGCACGCGGCGCGCGTAGTCGACATCGAACCCGTCGAGGCGCGCGAGGTTCTGGAGCATCTCGCGGCTGTACCGGCCGACCGGGACCGCATCGGCTCCCACCACCAGCTTGATCCCGCGCCGGGTGAGGTCCTGAAGCCGGCCGATCCGCGCGGGGTTGGTGCGGGGCAGGATCACCACCAGCCGGTTGTGCGCGAACACACGGGGCTCCCCGTCGACCAGCTGCTTCTCGCGCACGTCGCTCATCCAGCGCTCGTCGGCCGAGGCGAACACGTCCGCGGCGGCGCCGTTGGCGAGCTGGGAGGCGAGCTGCTGCGAACCGGCCAGGTTGAGCTGGACCTCGAGACCCGGATGCTCGCGCTCGAACGCGGTCGCGATCTCCCGGAACGCGTCCGCGAGCGAGGCGGCCGCGAACACGCGCAGGGTCTGCTTCGGGGCACCAGCCGCGTGCGCGATCGGGACCGAAGAGGTGAAGCACAGGACCGCCGCCACCAGGCATGCACGGAGGCCCTTCACGACCCGTCGTCTCCCTTCCCGATGATGACCTCGGTCGACTTGATGACCGCGTAAACGGTGTCGCCTTCGCGCAGGCGCAGCCGCTCGGCGGACGAGCGTGTGATCACCGACACCAGCTCCTGGTCGCCGATGCGAACCTGCACCTCGGCCATCAGTCCCTCGACGTTCAGCGCGGTGATGGTGCCGCGCAGGCGATTCCTCGCGCTGATCGAGAGCGCCGGGGCCGTGGCGGGCACCGGGCAACCGAGCAGGCTCTCGATCTGGTCGCGCCGGAAGAGCCACCTTCGTCCCACGCGGACCGCAGGGAGCTTGCCCTCCCGGGCCAGGCTCTGGACCCGTTTGGCGTTCATGTGAAGGAGGTCGGCGGCTTCGCTGACGGTGAGCGTCTGCATCGAAACTCCTGCTTGCCTCGGCCTCAAAGGATGCTAATGTGCCGTCGCTGTCGAATGGAAGCCACATTGCACCACATGAAGGACGACATCAAGGAGTTCCAGCACCCGTGGACAGCAGGATTCCGCGTTTCGCCGTCGTGCTCATGGTGGCGATGGGCCTCGCCTCGAGCGCCGGCCGCGCCGGGAGCCAGGGTCTGCCGGCACCACCCCGGGTGGGCGGCTACGTCCAGCTCCGTGAGACGGCGCAGGAGGGTGTCGGGCTCACCGCGGCCCTCAACCGGGCGCGATTCTCGATCGACGGACCGCTGCCGTCCCGCTTCAGCTACCGGCTGCTGGTCGAGACCGAGGCTTCCACCGGCCGGCTGACCGCCGCCGCGGTCAGCCTGCGTGAGGCGATCATCCGCTGGGCGCCCGGATCGTTCGCGGTGACCGCCGGACAGTTCAAGACGCCGTTCAGCCGCGAGTACCTGCTGCCGGTGCCGGTGCTCGAGACCCCCGACTTCGCCGCGGTGGTCGACTCGCTCTCGCCCAAGTACGACGTGGGAGTCATGGGCGAATACGCGTGGGGACCCTGGGCGACCGCCTTCCTCGGGGTCTTCAACGGCGAAGGACAGAACGCGACCGCGAACCGCGATTCGACCGTGATGTGGGTGGGCCGCCTGGTGGTTCGCCCGATCGCCCAGCTCGCGGTGGGCGGGAGCGCGACGCGCGACGGACCCGACAGCCTGCGTTGGGGCGCCGAAGCCCAGGTGGAGGAGCGCGGGGTCATCGTTCGCGGCGAGTACATCGCCCGCCATCGCCGCGGGCGGGCGACCGATCGCGACGATGCCGGATGGTACGTGCTCGGCGTCTATCGCGTGGTCCCGCAGGCGCAGCTCCTGGTGCGCCAGGAGGACTTTCTCCGTCCCAGCATCGGGCTCAGCCGTCGCGTGCGCGGCACCACCGTGGGCACGATCATCGAGATCGTCCCGAATCGCGTCCGCCTGCTGGTGGACGGCGTCCGCCGCACCAGCGGGGCCAGCCACACCCGGACCACCACCTTCGTCGCGCAGGCGCAGGTGCGGTTCTAGCCGATCCTCGCGGGTGCTAGATTCCCCCGCACCCGGGTCGCTCTGAGCGCCCGGTCGCGGAGGACCCCCTTGAACGGCTCGATGGTCGCACCCCGGTCCGGCATCCCGCGCGCGGCGATCGCTCTGGCGAGCCTGATCGTGCTCCTGGGTGGCGCGGCCGTGGCGCGCTGCGAGCCCGAGGACGAGCGCGATGCCGGGCGGGAATCGGGGCCGCAGCTGATCCTGCCCGGCAGCCACGTGGTGCGGCCCGGCCAGGTCATCGAGCTGCGCTGGGAACAGGCGGACGCGATCTCGGAGCTCGAGATCCTGCTCTCGGTGGACGGCGGCCGGCACTACGCGGTGTGCATCTCTCCTCAGCTCGACCCCGCGCAGTGCGTCTACCGGTGGCAGGTGCCGCGACACCTCGCGATCGGGACGCTGCGGATGCGGATTCGCTTCAACCGCGGCGGCCGCGAGATCGAAGGCGGCCCTGCCGAGCCCCTGTCGGTCGCCCACGTGGACCCAAGCATCCCCGAGCCGCTCGGCCTGCCGCCGCTCGCGAACCCGGGCGGTCGCGCGCCTTCCCCGGCGCGCGATCGAGGCGGGATCCCGGCAGGGCGCACGGGCATCGTTCCCGCGACGGCCCTCAAGGAGCGAGCGCCGCTTCCCGAAGCCGCCCGCATCCAGTGCGCGCGGATCGAGTGCACGACCCTATCCCGTCCGCCCGCGCTCGCCGGCGCGTTCGCTCCGCCGCGCACGCCCCCGCTGCGGACATGAGCCGCCGCGCCTTCACGCCCATCGTTCATCCCTGATCGTCGTCGCAGCCCGCCGCGCGCGCACAAGCGTGTCACCGTGGCGTGCCTGCGCATGTCCCCTGGGAAAGGTGTGTCCATGAAACGCTCGATTCGCGGGAGCCTGCTGGTCGCGGCGCTCCTCGCATGCTCACGGCGGGCCGGGGCGGCGGAGCCACCCCGCGTGGCCGATACGCTGCTGGTCCAGCACCCCGAGATCGTGGTCTCGGCCACGCGCACACCCCGCAACCAGGTGGATGTGCCGGGCTCGGTCTCGGTCATCAACCGCGACGACCTCCGGGCGCGCGGCACCCGCACGTTCGCCGAGGCACTCCAGGACGTCGTGGGCCTCGACACCGGCGAGGGGTCCGACAACGGCTCGCGGCTGCCCAACGTGGGCCTGTGGGGGCTCAAGGAGTTCGACGCCCTGCTGTTCACGCTCAACGGCGTTCCGGTGGGCGGCCCGTTCAATCCTTCACTCTCCCAGATCCCGATCGAGGACATCGACCGAATCGAGGTGGTGAAGGGTCCACAGGGCACGATGTACGGGGTCTCGGCGTTCGCCGGCATGGTCCAGGTGTTCACGGCCGGGGCGCAGACCGGCGGCGAGCTGTCCGCGGGAGGCGGTTCGTTCTCGAGCGGGCACGGGCACGTCTCGTGGGGCCAGACGCTCCGTGATCGGTACGACCTGCGGCTGTCCGGGGCGTTCGCGCGCTCCGACGGCTGGCAGGACCGCACCGGATCCGACCTCGGGCGCGGCAGCGCCACGCTCGGCTTCGGGCTGGGCCGCGGCCGCATGACCCTCGACCTCATGGGCTACCGCGACCGCCAGGACTGGGGATCGCCGCTGCCCTTCGACGCGGGCCTTCTGGTTCCGGGGTTCGTGATCGACCGCAACTACGCGGTGCGGGACGCCGAGGTCCGGCACCAGGTATTCGGGGGCACGTCGCGCTTCACGCGGCCGATCGGCGAGACGCGGCGCCTCGAGAACACGCTGTCCTTCACGCACGACGAGCAACGCTTCGTGCGCAGCTTCCCGGGCACGGTGACGGGAGACACGCTGGCATCGACCGGACTCTCGCTCGCGCCCGAGGAGAACTCGCTCTTCGAGGACCTGCGGATGATCACCCGGTTCGAGGGCTCGGGCTCGCACGAGCTGGTGACCGGCGCCGCGCTCACGTTCGGCGAGACGAAGGGCAAGGGGAGCGAGTTCACCTTCAAGCAGGCGCTCTCCGCCTATCCCGAGGTTCCGACCTTCGCTCAGGTGACGGTGCTCGACGACCACGATTTCGAGGACCGCCGCGTGTTCTTCGGCGCCTACGTGCACGACGCGTGGACGCCCACGGCGCGGCTGCGCATCGAGGGCGGCGGGCGGTTCGACCTGACCTCGGAGGAGCTCGAGACCGAAGTCGACACCTCGGGGGTCCCGCTCAAGGTCAAGGACAACCAGGAGAGCTCGGACGTCTCGGGCGATCTCTCGGCGGTCGTGAGCCTTCTGCCGCCCGCCGGGCGTGGGGCGCTGCAGACCGCCAACCTCTACGGGTCGGTGCGCCGCGCCTTCAAGCCGGCCGCGCCCAACCTGGCCGAGGCGGAGGCGGCCGAGATCCTCGAGCCCGAGCACACGACCTCGTGGGAAGTGGGGCTCAAGACCCGCACGAGCCGCGACCTGGGCGTGGATCTCGCGTATTTCGACATGACGTTCGAGAACCTGGTCGTGTCGATCCTCGGCACGGGCGGCGGGCCCGAGTTGGTCAACGCAGGTAAGGAGCGGTTCCGCGGCTTCGAGAGCCACCTGCGCTGGTCACCCCCCGCACTCCACGGCGCCACCTTCGAGATCGGCTACGCGCACCACAACGCGCGCTTCGTCGAGTTCACGTTCGTCACGCCCGACAGCCAGCTCCGCAACGTGAGCGGCAAGAAGCTCGAGTTGGTGCCTAGCGAGCTGGTGAACGGGCGCGTGAGCGTGCGCACGTCCCTGGGCGTGGGAGGCTTCGTCGCCGCCCGCTACCAGGGCGAGCGGCCCTTCAATCGCCGCAACACGTTCTTCGCCGACGCCTTCACCGAGTGGGACGCGGGGCTCTCGTACGACCGTGACCGGTGGCACGCGAACGTCGCCGGCCGCAATCTCGGCGATGATCGTCATGTGGTCACCGAGAGCGAGATCGGCGACGCGCAGTTCTACGTCGCGCCGCCGCGGCGCTTCACCGCCGAGCTGGGCATCCGCTTCTAACCCACAGCGTTCGGAGCCCCCGCGGAGCATTCCGCGGGGGCCTCCGGCATCGGTGCCCAGGCGGCACTCCTTACAACGCGCCAAGTCCCGGTTACCACCCCGGCCGGTTCCCGTGGTCGACCGCGAGGGCGCAACCCATTGCACATCCTTGCCCCTGCGGGGTGGCACGCAGCCTGCGTCTGACCGGCTGCAGTGCGAGGTATGAAGGGAACGCGCTGCGTGCCCGACAGGAGAGTGCCGTGCCCGCACATAGAAGAGGAGGATCATCATGCTTTGGACCATCTTCACGCTGCTGCTCATCCTGTGGTTGCTGGGCATGGTGACGGCTCACACCATGGGCGGCTTCATTCATGTCCTCCTGGTCATCGCCATCGCCGCGTTGCTGATCCGCGTCATTCAGGGTCGGCGTCCGGTCTAGCGAGACAGGATCACGGAGGCAATCATGCGAATCCTTGGCGTTGCACTGATCGTTCTGGGGCTGGTGGCGTTCATCTACGGCGGCATCAGCTACACCAAGCAGGAAGACGTTCTCAACGTGGGCGGGCTGCACGCGACCGTCGAGCACAAGAAGCGCGTCCCGCTGCCGCCGATCCTGGGTGGCGTGGCGCTGCTCGCGGGAGCGCTGCTGCTGATTCGTCCGACCCGCGCGGCGGTCTAGCGAACGGGAGAGACCGCACGGAATCCTGGCCCGCGGACCTTCCTACGCGACGTAGGAGGGTCCGTTGCCATGTCCGGGCGTCCGGGCGCCGACGAGCGCGGCCAGAGCGACTCGCGCCCGGAGCACGAGCGCTAGTACCGGAACGGATCGAGGCACGGGGCGCATCCCGACTGCTCCTCCCGCAGCCTCGCCGCGAGCGCGCGATCGATCTGTGACCGGGTGGCGTCGCCGGTCGCTTCGAGCGCCTGCGCGCGCGCCTCGACGACGTACACCAGCTCGGGGCGCAGCGTCGCTGCCCGATCGAAGTCCGGGATCGCCTCGGCGTCGCGGCCCAGCAGGCGGAGCGCGACGCCGCGGGCGTAGAACGACTCGGCCTGCTGGGGCACGGTCGCCACCAGGTGCTCGGCGTCCCGGAGTGCCCCCTCGGCATCCCCGGTCGCCGCGCGGGCCAGGGACCGCCCGCGGTAGAACTGGGTGTTGGCGGGCTGCCGGGCGATCGCGGTGTCGAAGTCGCCGAGCGATCGGGCGGGCTCGCCGGCCTGGCACGCGACCAGGCCGCGCAGGAACCGGGCGTAGGGCCGGTCGACCAGCGCCACGTCCCGGTCCAGGTCTGCGCGCGCGAGGTCGAACCGGCGCAGGTGGATCCAGTACCCGGCGCGAGTCTCGTAGTACTGCGCGCGGCCGGGGGCGAGCTGGATCGCCCGGTCGAGGTGGGCGCGCTGCTCCTCCATCGACATGCCGGTCTCCTGGCCGCGCAGTGCGGCCAGGTACTCGCGGTCTGCCGCGTCGTGCCCGCAGCCGGGGCCGGCGATCATGACCACGAGCAGCCACGGAACGGCGCGCATCAGGCGGGCGCGAAGGGTCATGTCCATTCCTCCGTGGAACGGCCGATAATCCGGCAGATGCCCCCGATCCTGCCACACCGGTTCCTGCCCGCGCTCGCCGGGGCGATCGCCCTCGCCGGGTGCGCACCCGCGCTGCGGTCCCCCGAGACGTTCGAGTGGGCCGGGCGGCCGGTCGCGTTCTCGCCGCCGCCCGCCGACTGGCGGCGCGAGGGCTACAACCAGGGCGGATGGCTGGGCGCGTACTTCGTGCACGAGCGATCCGTGGGGGAGCGGATCATGGTCGCCGAGCACCACGTGATCTCCGACCGCGATGGCCGCGCGCGCCTCGCGGAGCTGCTCGAGCGCTTCGACGCCCTGGACGACCGGGAACTCAAGGAGGCGCTCCGCCGGTCGCGATACCGGACCGAGGAGCCGCTCTCGCCCCTCGAGGCGGAGGTCGCCGCGGGCGTCAACCAGGCGATCGAGCGGGCGATGGGTGCAGAGATCGCGGGAGACCGCGAGGGTGCCCGCCGCGAGATCGGCGGCGCGGTGCGCGAGTCTCAGCGACTGCGCATCGTTCTGTCCGACGTGCTCGAGCGGGTGGTGTTCCGTCCCGATCGCGCCCAGGAGCCGGAACGATGGGTGGGGACCGCGCGGCGCCCGGGTGTGGTGGCGGGCCAGCCGGCGGTGTTCGTGGACTATCGCTTCCGGGGCCCGGAGCGCGTCCTCCGGTGCCGGGACGCGTACTTCGTGCGCGACAACCACGTGTTCATCGCCAGCTATCTCGGTCTCGAGAAGAATCTCCCGGTCTTCGATCGCGTCGTGGAGTCGATCCGCTTCCCCGAGCCCGGAGTCCCGCGGTGAGGCGCCTCGTCATCCTGGTCATGGCTGCCACGCTGCTCGCGGGCTGCGCGCCCCAGGCGATCCGGCGGACCTTCGACGTCGGGGAGCACCGGGTCTCGATGGCGGCCCGGCCCGAGTGGCGGTTCGTCGAGCAGGGCCGGCGGCTGCTCATGCGGCACGGCCAGGTCGGGCTCGCGCTCGAGGACCTGGGGCCGCGCGGGCGCGCGGGGATCCGGGCCGAGATCGAACGCGCGCGGACCTTGTGGCGCGGCGGCCAGGACCGGGAGGCCCGCACGCGCATGACGATGATCCCGGTTCCCGAGGTGCTGTTCGCAGCACCCGAGCAGCGGCGCGCCTTCTGGGAGACCTGGCACGAGGTCTCGGGCGCGCCCGAGGGGCTGGATCCGACGCTCGTGGAGGGGCGCTTCGACCGCCTGCTCGACGCGGTCGAAACGCTACGGGAGCGTCCGGCGGACGAACTCGTCGACGACGCGCTGCTGGAGATGGGCGAGGACGAGCGCCGGAGCGTGGCCTCGCGGAGCCGGCGCACGGTGGGAGGGCGCGGCGTCATCGTGGTCGTGACCTGGAACCGGCTGAGCCACGATGGTGCCCGCCGCTTCGCGTTCGTGGATCACGACGGGCGCATCCTGGTGCTGCGCACCGGCGCCGTGGCCGGCACGCTCGCGGGAGCGGCCGACGACCGGGCGTTCGAGTCGGTGCTGGAGTCCCTGCGGATCGAGCCGGCCGCCGCTCAGAGCGTCGCGGGGGGGCGCCGCAGCATCACCTGAGTCCCGGGCCGCACCCGGTCGCCGATCGTCCAGCCGCTGCCGTCGCCGGCCACGAACAGGCCCTGCAGCTGCTCGCCGGGGGCGTCGCCCTCGACGCGCCAGGAGTCGCCGCCATCCTCGGTGCGCAGCACCACCGAGCGGCCCTCGACCGGGAAATAGCCGACCGTCCAGCCGCGCGAGGCGTCGATGAAGTGGACCGCCGTGAGCTGGAGCCCGGGGGGCGGACCCTCGAGGTCGAAGGTGTCGACCCCGGCTGCCCGGCGCACGATGTGGAGCGGGCGAGGCGCGGGGGCGGGGATGCCGTTCGACTGCCGCATCCAGGTGTAGCCACCGTCGCGCGTGGCGACGATGGTGCCGTTCTCGCCCACCGCCCAGCCGTGCATCGGATCTGGAAAGTGGAGATCGAACAGGCGCGGATGCTCCCCGGTGCCGAGCGGGAGCGGCACGCGGACCCAGGTGAGGCCGCCATCCACCGTCTTCATGACCTGGCCCAGGCCGCTCATCCATCCCGTGTACCGGTCCAGGAAATGGATCGCGCTGCCGCTCAGGTAGCCGTTCTCCGACGTGCAGCGCGTCACCCATCCCCACTGCTCGCCACCGTCCGAGGTGCGAAGCACGCCCGCGCCGCCGACCGCCCAGCCGTTGTCGCGGTCGATGAAGTGCATGTCGGTGAGCCCCTCGCCGCCGCCGGCGCGCGCCAGCCGCCAGTTGGCGCCACCGTCGTCGGTGCGGAAGATCTGGCCCCCGCTCCCGAGCAGGCAGCCGCTCAGGGAGTCGAAGAACTGGACTGCGGTGAACTCGAAGCGCATGACGCCCGGCCAGCGGCCGACGAAACCGCTCGCGTAGGTCCAGGTGGCGCCCCCGTCCCGGGTGCGGCCGACCAGCCCGCCGTCGATGTCGTAGCCGCCGCCCACCGCCCAGCCGTTGCGCGGGTCGGTGAACCAGACGTCGCGGAAGTCAGCGTCGGTGGTGAGCGCCACCGCCTGCCATGTCGAGCGTGCCGCCGGGCGGGGCTCGCTGCCGCACCCGAGCATCGGCCCGAGGCCTGCCACCGCCGTCAGGAGAAGCGCGATCCGTCGCATCGCCCTGGGTATCGGCCGCCGGCGGGCGCGGCGTGAGCCAGGGAGAAGACGCGGCGAGGCGGGTACGTCTCGGGCCCTGGGCGGTCCTGGGGCCTGGCGCGGGCGGTCGGGGCCTCCCGCGCACCATACGGTGCCGTATTGACAGCGGATCGCGGCCGCAGCTACCATACGCACCCGTATGGTAACCGCCTCCCGCAGCGACCGCGCGCAGCGCATCACGCGCATCCCGTGCACCCGGGCCGACTGGCTGCGGGCCGCCCGCCTCGCGTTGCTCCATCAGGGCCGTGACGCGGTGCGGGTCGAGCCGCTCGCCCGCACCCTCGGCGTCACCAAGGGGAGCTTCTACTGGCACTTCAAGGACCGCCGCGCGCTGCTCGAGGCGCTGCTCCGGGAGTGGGAGGAGGAGACCCGGATCCTCACCGACGCGCTGCGGAGCGCCGATCCCCGCGGCGCGCTGCCCGCGGTGCTCGAGGAGCTCGACCGCAGGAATCGTGCGAGCGAGCGGGGCCAGTCCCCCTCGGACGCCGCGATCTTCGCCTGGGCGGCGCTCGATCCCAAGGTGGCCCGGCGCGCCCACCGCGCCGAGCAGGAGCGGATGACATTGTTCCGGAAGCTCACCG
>DATEMP010000087.1:0-10087 GCA_035275545.1 Candidatus Eiseniibacteriota bacterium
AACCGCGAGCGCGCGACGGTACTCGCGCTCCGCCCGGGGCCAGCGGCCGCGCGCCGCTTCGATGTTGCCGAGGTTGAGCCGGGCCCGCCCGAAGTCGGGGTCGAGCTTGAGCGCCCGCCGGTACTCCCGCGCCGCCAGGTCGAGCCTGCCCTCGGACTCGTACGCCACGCCCAGATCGTTGTGCTCCGGTGCGGTGAGCGGATCGTGGAGCACGACGATGTGCGAGCATCCGCCGGCGGTCGCGCCGATGGCGCACAGGGTCAGGGCGCGCGCCGCCCAAACGGCACACCGCGGCCGCGTGCAGCTCATGGGGTCGCCCGCGTCGCCTTCCCCGACGCTTTCGGCGAGCCCTTGGCCGCAGGCTTCTTCTTTCCGGACTTGGATGACGCCTGCGGTGGATCCTCCGGTTCGGGCTCGGCGGGAAGGACGACGAATCCGCCCGCCGGGCTCGCCGGGCGCACCACCAGCGCGAGCCCGCCCGCCTGGCGCCATCGGCGCAGGAGCTCGGCACGGGACATCGTGCGCGGAGACCGGCCCCCGTCGTTGAGCGTGTAGGCGTCCGCCTCCGGATTCCAGCCCACCAGGACGCCGTAGTGCGCCCCCGCCGGGAGCATGCGCGTGCCGCGCCCGTAGAGGAGCACGGGCGGCACGCGGCTCCGGAGCAGGACGCGCAGCGACTCCTCGGGCACAGCGGCCACCTCGGCCGTGTACCCGGCACGGCGCGCCGCCGCCGCCAGGTCGGTGATCAGGCTGCCCTTGAGGACCGGGTCGTAGGCCCCTTCGGTCTCGGCCAGTGCCGCGGCATCGGCGCCGTAGTAACGCAGCACCATCGCCAGCGCCGCCGGGCCGCATCGCTCCGGGGCCTGGCGGATAACCGGGACCGGCAGATGAACCGGGGCCGACGCCGCGGTCCCGGCCGCGGCGAGCGCCACGGCCAGCACCGCGGTCGAGATCACCGGACCACGATCTCCTTGTTGAGCAGCTTCAGGATGACGATCACCAGGAGGATGACGATCAGGATCCCGATCAGCGCACTGGTCCCGTCACCGCCGGACGGCAGACCCTTGGTGGCGGACGCGAGCTGGTGCAGCTCGGCATCGGAAAGGCTCGCGACCCGCAGGCGCGCCTCCTCCGGCGCCACCCCGTAGTCGCGAAGCTTCTGCACCACGACCTTGTGCTCGAGCGCGCGCTGCACCGCGATCAGGTCCGCGTCGCGCACCGAGCGGACTTCGGTCAGTCCCGAGGTGCGGGACGGAGCGAGCCCGGCCAGCGCCGGGGCCGCGTGCGCGGCCCCCAGATAGGTGACGAGGAGCAGCGCGGTCCAGAAGCGGAGCCGGCGAGGAAAATGCGTCATTGGGTTCTCCTTCGGGGTGGCGCGCTTCGGCGACCGATGTCCCGAGCCACGCCATCCTGGATGGGCGGCCCCCGTTCATTGAGCCTAGACCGGCCGGCCGTGCGGCCACAAGTAGGCCCCACGCCGTCCGTCGGGCGCGGTCGATCGTGTGCTAGAATTCTGCGGCTCTCGGGGCGTGGTGCGCCGTCGGCGAGGAGGATGATGACCGTTCCGCCGTACGCCGCTTCCCGGGTTTCGCGCTCGCAGGCCATTCCGGCCGCACTGCTCGCCGCGTTTCTCATCGCTCCCTGCGCAGCCCTCGCCGCCCCGCCCGACTCGCTGCCGCCCTCCGCGGACTCGTCCGCGGCCAGCATGGCGCCGGACGCCTCCGGCCTGACGCATCTCGGGCTCGAGAACGTCTCGGTCGATCCCGCGGGGCGCTGGATCGGCTACGAGAACCGCCGCTATCGCCAGAGCGCCGAGGCGCGCGGCCGCGCCCTGGCCGCAATCGGGTTCACCGGGGCTGCACCGCTCACCGTCTACGAGCGCCGGCTCGGACTGGTCGCGGCGGCGGTCGGCGACACCGGGGGCGGGATCCCGACCTCGGTCCTCTACCCGAGCGATCGCGCGTTCACCGCTCCGCCCGAGGGCCCGCTGCTCGAGCCCACCCGGCGCACCGTCGATCTCGAGATCGTCCCGCTCTTCAGCTACGAGCTGGGGCGCATCCTCGACCCGGTCCTGGTGCGCATCGAGCTCGAGCCCCGGGCCCGCTACAACCCGTGGCGCGGCGGTCGCGCCACCGCCTCCATGATCGTGCCGCTGCGCAACGACTTCCCCACCGACTCGCTGCGCCCCGACATCGACCGGGTTCGGCCCGGGCTCATGACGTTCGAGCAGTTCGCGTGGCTGCGGGGTGCGGCGCTGGTGTCCGGAACCGCCGGCCTGCTGGGCAGCAATCGCTACGGCGTGTCGGTGGGGGCGGCCCGTCCGCTCGCCCAGGGCGAGTTTCTGTTGGACGCCCAGGCGGACCTGACCGGGTACGTGGCGTTCCCGGGCGGCCTCGAGTACTCGGGGCTCTCCCGCTTCACGGGGTTCGCCGGGGTCACCTGGCGGCCGCCCACGCTCGATCTCGCGGTGCGGCTGCGCGCCGCCCGCTTCCTCTACTCGGACACCGGGGCGGAGATCGAGGTGCGGCGGTCGATGGGCAACCTCGATATCGCGTTCTTCTACCAGCGCAGCGGGGGCCTCGACGTCCACGGGGTGCGCGCGCTGGTCCCGATCCCCCCGATCGTGCGCCCGACCGGGAGCACGGTGCGCGTGCTTCCCATCGAGCGGATGCCGCTCGACTACCGGGACCAGGTCGAGCCGGCCGGCCGCTCGATCCGCGGGGTGGCGTCGCGCGAGGAGTACCTGCGCCAGCTCAGCGCCCCCTCCCTGGCCGCCAACGCCGCGCGCTATCGCATCGGGCGCGGCGGGACCGAGCCGGAACGGGCGCGCCCCGCGCCCGAATGGGTCTCGCTCACCGGGATGACCGGCTTCGTGAACACCCCCTGGTGCGGGGTGATCGCCGACCGCGGTGTTGAGCTGGGCTATAACCAGATCCCGAAGGCGGCTTCCTGGGACCACCGGGGCGAGTACCGCAACGACGTGTATTACGCGGCGTTGGGGTTCCTGCCCAGGACCGAGGCAGGCCTGCGATGGACGGTGATCCCCGGGCTCAAGGCCTTCACCGACATCGTTCCGGAATCCCGCCTCACCGACTCCGACCGAATGCTGAGCGGCCGGATCGAGCTGCTCACGCCCGCGCCGAGGCGCCCGGGACTCGCCGTCGGGGTCGAGGATGCGTTCGGCACGCGACGATTCCACTCCACGTATGCGGTGACCGGCATCCCATTCGAGTATCAAAGGTTGCGAACCCGCATATCGCTGGGCTATGCTTTTCGCGTTCTGACGGCCGGTCGTCACACGCTCGACGGTGCGTTTGGCGCCGTCGACCTGACGGTCGCCCGAACGCTCGTCGCAGGGTTCGAGTACGACACCGAGAAGGTGAACGGGTCGCTCGGGATCGCGCCTGGCTTCGGCCTCCGGGGTCGGGTGGTCCTCCTGGACGGGAAGCACGTGGGCTTCGGAGCGGGCTGGGCAGTGTCGCTCTGAGAGAGGAAGACGGTGTCGTGGCGAGGGATCGTCACGATCAGGACCCATGGATGGCGGATTGTGGGGACCGCCACCAGAGCGGGCCTCCCGACATCTTGGGGGACACCATGCACCTCGCTACGCACCATCGGTTCTCCTCACGGCTGGTTACCCGGCTGCTCCTTCTGCTTGCGCTGGTCGTGTCTTCCATCCTCCTCACCCAGTGCCAGATGGTGGGCGACCGCCTCAACGGCGTGAAGGTCAGCCCGCTGCGCGCCTCGACGAGCTGCCTCAAGGCGTGCAAGGACAAGAGGAACGACGACAGGAACGCGGCGAATCGGCTGCACGCCCAGCTGCTTCATGACTGCAACGGCAACGCGGCTTGTATCCAGCAGGAAAACGCGCGGTACAACGCGGCTCTTGCGGCGATCGAGGCGGCGTATCAGACTTGTGTCAACAACTGCCACCAGCAGGGCGGCGGAAGCAACTAAACCCCAGCGAGCGAGTCCACCATGCACCTCGGTACACATCATCGATCGCCCTCACGGCTGGCCACGCGCATTCTGCTCGTGGTCGCGCTCGCCGTGGCGTCCGTTGCTCTCACCCAGTGCCGCATGGTGGGCGATCGCCTCACCGGCGTGAAGGTCAGCCCGCTGCGCTCCTCGCAGAGCTGCTTCAAGGCGTGCAGGGACAAGAAGAAGGATGACACCAAGGCCGAAGATCGCCTGCACCGCCAGCGGCTCCACGACTGCGACCGCAACTCGGCCTGCATCGAGCAGGAAAACGCGCGGCACGCGGCGGCCGAGGCGGCGATCGAAGCGGCCTACCAGACCTGCCTCAACAACTGCCATTCGCAGGGCGGCGGCCGGAACGACGACTAGTCCAGGACGCTTCCAGTCCGAGCACATGTGAAGGCGGCGCGTTGACCGCGCCGCCTTCGCGCTTTAGGCTCCGGTCCTCGAGCGGGTTCCAGTGGATGGAGCCCCGGAAAGGGAGCGCGCAATGGCGGACCTCAATCGCGTGGTCGCGCATTTCACGGACGGAAAGCTGCTCAAGGGAACCACCCAGGACTTCTTTCCCAATCGCCCCAGCTTTCACCTGCAGCCCGCCGACGGCAGTCCCACCGCCGAGATCAGATGCCGGACGCTCAAGGCGCTGTTCTTCGTGAAGGATTTCGCCGGGAACGCCAGCCGGCGCGATCTGAGGGGTTTCATCAGCGGACCCGGCGAGACCAGCCAGGGCAAGAAGCTCGCCGTGCGGTTCAAGGACGGCGAGCTGCTGTGCGGCTACTCGCTTTCGTACCTGCCGGACCGGGAGGGCTTCTTCATGTTCCCGTCCGACAGCCAGAGCAACAATCTACGCATCTATGTCATCGCCGCCGCGACCGTCGAAGTGAAGGCGGGTCCGGCGGCCGACGCGCTGGCGCAGAGGGCGCTCGCCGCGAAGCCGGATTGAAACCAGGGAGAAACTCATGACCTCATACAAGCATCGCCTGCGGCGCAAGCGTGCGCGCGCGGGTGCGCGCAAGAAGGCTCAGAAGGCCAAGGTCGCGAAGAAGACCCGCCGCCGCTAGGTGGCGGCGCCGTTCGCTGCCCCTAGCTCAGCTCGAGGTACTTGAGGTCCAGCGGCCCGAAGAGGCCGCCACCTTGGCCGTTGAACAACTCGGCGCCGCGCCGGAGCTGGTCGGCGGGGATGTCCACGACCGGCAGGCCCAGGTCCTCGACCGCGGCCAGCCGGGTGGTGGTCGGCAGCGAGAACCGCTCGCTCGCCAGATAGTCCTCGAACTCGTCGAGCGTCCAGGCGAACAGGGCGTCCGCCTCCCACACCAGCCGCACCTCCTTGCCGCGATGCAGGTCGGGCGGATCGTCGGGCCCGGCGGGCTTGAGGATCCCCACCGCGCAGCACTCGCAGCCGAACCAGAACTCCGGCTCACGCACCAGCTTGAGATTCTGCGTGACCCGTGCCTCGGTGGGCGCGTCCTTCCATACGTTCGCGAGCAGCTCGCAGAGGGCGAACTGGAAGCGCAGCAGCGCCAGCGGATCGTCGTTCGCGACCCCGCGCACCCCGGTGGCGAGCACGCGCAGGTTCCGGATCGCCTCGAGCCGCACCCACGGCGAGCGCCGGTGGGCGAGCGCGGTGAGGTTCTTGAGGCTGCCCTCGAGCCGCTCGCGGACCACCGCCATCAGCTCGGTGAAGGTTCCCTCGTCCTTCTCGAGGAACTCGATGGTGCGGCGCATGGCCTGGTTCAGGGGAAGGTAGGCGGCGCGCAACGTGCCCCAATCCTCGGTCAGTCGCTGTTTGGCGATGACGTCCCAATCCGCCATGTCGTGGAGCCCCCGGGTACGGAACGCAGCCGGTGCGCCTCTCACGGGCACACCGAATCGTTCCGAGTATAGCGGGCGCCGTCGCGAGGGTCCAACCTGCGCCGGGATCGCGCGCGTGCGGAACCGGGCGCGCGAAGGCCTCAGCCGGACGCGGCTGCGGGCGCTTCGACCGGCGAAGGCGTGTCGACGCGCACGACGCAGCCGGCGGCGCTCGAGGCGCGTGCCGCGTCGAGCGCCGACTGCACCGCGACCGCGTCGTCGAAGTCCGGCTCGATCGGGACCTGCTGCGCGAGCGCCTGATAGAGGCGCTCGACCATGACGCCGAACGGCGCCAGCAGCAGCGGGTCGCCGTCGCGCGGCTCGAGCCGGTACTCGGCGGGGATCTCGAGCTCCCGCTCCTCGCCCCCGGCCAGCCGCCACAGGCGGTAGCCGCCATCGTCCCAGCGCAGGGTCGCCTCGCTCCCATGGATCTCGTAGCGCTCCCATCGGTACGGGGAGGCGGCGTCGAGGTCGAACATCGCGGTGGCGCCCGAGGCGAACGTGTAGTGCACGGTGCAGGCGTCGTCGGCGGTGGCGATCCCATCGCCGGTCGCGCCGCGCCGCGGCTGCCCGACCCGCACCGAGGCCCACGCGGTGACCGGCTCGCCGAAGAACAGCCGGAAGCAGTCGGTGTGGTGCGATCCCAGGGCGCCGAGGATGCCTCCTCCCCGCCGCGCGTCCGAGAGCCAGGTGAAGCCGCGGCTCTCCGGGCGCCACCAGGTCGCGTAGCGGCCGAGGATCTCGCCGCGGCGAGGCGTGCCGATCTCCCCGCGGCGCACCAGCGCCAGCGCCAGGGCGCGCGCCGGCAGGAACCGGAATTCGTGGTTGATCGCCGCGATCCGCTCCGCTCGCCGGGCGGCGTCACGCATCTCGGCCGCCTGGTAGCGGTGGAGCGCGGTCGGCTTCTCGCACAGCACGTGGCAGCCGCGCGCGAGCGCCTCCAGCATCATCGGGTGATGGAGGTCCGGGGGCGCGGCGATGCCCACCAGGTCGGGCTTCACCTCGTCGAGCATCCGCCGCCAGTCGGCGTAGGCGCCCGCCACCCCCAGCTGGTCGGCGATCTGGCGGGTCTTGCCGCCATCGGTGCCGGCGATCGCCGCCACCTCGAAGCCCGCGTGACGGCGGAAGGCCGGGGCCTGGACCGTGCGGCCGAAGCTGGTACCGATGATCGCCACCCGGTAGCGGGTCATGTGTGCCCGGTCCTCCTCCTCGGCCGCGCGCGCCCCCCAGGCCGCCGCGCATGGTGCGAATGCGACCCGGCGCCTGTCAACCCGGGGCCCCAAGACGACGGGAGCGGACGCTTGCGCGCCCGCTCCCGCGGTGATGCACGCCGGTGAAACCCGGCGGTCGAGCGACTACCGGTACAGGGTCTTCAGCATGCCCCAGCTCGACGTCTGAACGTCGGTGGGCGGGCAGGTGAGCCCGCTCAGGCTGAGCACGTAGGGCGAACCGCACGGCGTGTTGTCGAAGAAGCTGCCCACGAAGATCCGATAGGTCCCCGCGGCGACGGCCGCGCTGCACACCGTGTTGCTGCACTGCACACCGGAGGCCGTGAACGAGCCGCAGAGCACGGTCGGCGGGCAGGCGGTGTCGAGGATCGCCAGCGCGGAGCCGGTGAGGCCCATGCCGTTGACGCTCGCGTTGATCACGGTCGGCGCATTGACCGTGAACTGGTACCAGTCGGTGTCACGGCTGCCGTTGGCGTTGAACGTCCCGTAGGTCCCGCAGACCTGCATGGTCGGCTGGCACAGGAGGTTCGTGGTGACGACCGGCGTCGAGTTGCAGCCGCCGTTCGTGACGTCGATGTATCCGTTCGCGCAGACCGGCTCACCTTCCGCGATGCCGAGCGGGGTGCAGGGATCGCACACCGGCGGCGGCGGGCACTCGGTGATGGACATCGTGTAGTCGCCGCAGGCCGTGTTGTAGCCCTCGACCATGATGTAATAGGTCTGGCCGCCCGCGAGCGCGACGTTGTTCAGCGTCGACTGGAGTCCGCAGAAATCGTCGTTGCAGCCGACTTCGACGAACGCGGCGTTGAAGACGCCGAGCATGGTGTCGTAGGTCGATCCGCACAGCGAGATGTTGACGCACGTGTTCGCGGCGGGCGTAAAGCGATAGAACACGTCGGGTGAGGCCGACAGGGCGCACGACCCATTGACGTTGTTCGCCGCGCCGCAGGTGTTTCCGCCATCGTTGTACGGCAGCGCCGGGATGACGGTCGCGGTGCCGAACGTGTCACCACCCACGGTGATCGAGTTCTGGGGAGGGGCTGCGCTACCCTTGACGAGGGGCGACTGCGTGCCGCTCAGGGGACCGTCTGCGTACGCGAAAGACGCGGTACACAAGAGTAGTGCTGCGAATAGGGCGCTCCTTCTCATCATGGTGAACTCCCGCGGTATGCATGGACATGTTGCTGCACCTGAGTCACTGAGGGGGTACGGGATGACACCGCACGCAGGTGTCGACGCTGGTCAGGCGTGGAGGACGCGGCCCTCCCTTCGCGACTGCTACCAGGGGTCACCGACGACCGCGACTGCGTGGGCTGAAGATGCGGCGTGGCGACCTTGACACGGCGCGCCGCCGAACGGTAGATCGGGCGACGCACGAACGGTATTTCACTTCTGTCGAGTCGCTGCGCCGGCTCACCGGGGGGCGTGATGCGGCTCGAGAAGGGTGATTCCACCTCTCGTTCTGCATCGTGCGCGCACATTCGTTCCGGGTCAAGACGTTTATAAGCATGTGCACTGTTACTAAACCGCGTGACCGGCCGGCGGCGGCCATGCGGACCCACGGAGGTTCATCCATGCGTGACCCGCGCAGCGCCCGACTGGCCCGGTTGATCGTCGAGTACTCCACCCAGATGAAGGCGGGTGAAGCGGTGCTGATCGAATCGTTCGATCTCGCCGACGGCCTGGTGCTCGACCTGGTCGAGGCGGCGCGCGCGGTCTCCGCGATCCCGATCGTCGAGATCCGCAGCCAGGCGGTGCTCCGCAGCCTGCTCATGGGGGCCAGCGAGGACCAGCTCCGGCTCCAGGGCGCGATCGAGCGGCACGTGATGGAGCAGGTGCAGGCCTACGTGGGGCTGCGTGCCGCCCACAACGCCACCGAGCTGGGGGACGTGCCCCCGGAGCGCATGGAGCTCTACCAGCGCCTGGTCGCCCAGCCCGTGCACCTCGACTACCGGGTCAATCACACGCGCTGGGTGGTGCTGCGCTACCCCACCGCCTCGATGGCGCAGATGGCCGGGATGAGCACCGCCCAGTTCGAGGACTTCTACTTCCGGGTGTGCACGCTCGACTACGCGCGCATGGCCGACGCGATGGAGCCGCTCCGGGGGCGCATGGAGCGCACCGACCGGGTGCGCATCACCGGTCCCGGCACCGACCTCACCTTCAGCATCCGGGGGATCGGGGTGGTGAAGTGCGAAGGCCGGCGCAACCTCCCGGACGGGGAGTGCTTCACGGCGCCGGTGCGCGACTCCGTGAACGGCACCATCGCCTACAACACCCCCTCCCTCTACCTGGGCACCACCTACGACCGCATCCGCTTCACGTTCGAGG
Organism: Candidatus Eiseniibacteriota bacterium; assembly: GCA_035275545.1. GTDB lineage: Bacteria > Eisenbacteria > RBG-16-71-46 > RBG-16-71-46 > RBG-16-71-46 > WS-11. The sequence continues at coordinate 9,390 of DATEMP010000087.1, forward strand.
GCGGACGGATCGTGCGCGCCGAGGGGGATCCCCGGGACCGGCTGGACCGGGTGCTGGACAGCGACGCCGGGGCCCGCTTCATCGGCGAATTCTCGCTCGGCTTCAACCCCTGGATCACCCGGCCCATGAAGGACACCCTCTTCGACGAGAAGATCGCGGGCTCGCTCCACTTCACCCCGGGCCAGGCCTACGAGACCGCCGACAACGGCAACCGCTCGAAGGTGCACTGGGACCTGGTGCTGATCCAGACGCCCGAGTACGGCGGCGGCGAAGTGTGGTTCGACGGCGAGTGCGTGCGACGGGACGGGCGCTTCGTGGTGCCCGAGCTCGAAGGGCTCAACCCCGAGCGGCTCCGCGACTAGTCCCGCACGAACACCCGCACGCTGATCCGGCGCCGCTCGAGCGCTTCGATCTCGCGCGTGATCTCGCGCGTGTCGCGCTCGAGCCAGGCGAGGGTCGCCGAGTCGGGCCCTCCCCCGTAGCCGTTTCCGCTGGGATCGACGATGAAGGCGCGCAGTCCCGGGTCCCCGATGATCCGCGCCCGGCGCGCGTCGGACCAGGGCGTGTGGGGCGTCGCCCAGTAGAGTCCGGTGCGGAACAGGTGGTAGGCGAACACCGGGGCCTCGGGCGCCACGAACGCCGCGCGCGCCGGCGGATCCGGGGCGAGGCGCGGGGCGAGCTGGCGCGCGATCGCGCGG
>DATEMP010000088.1:0-3700 GCA_035275545.1 Candidatus Eiseniibacteriota bacterium
TCCGCGCCGAGGAGCGGGCCGGCTTCTCGGGCGCGGTGCTGATCGCCCGCGGCAACTCGATCCTGTTCGAGCGCGCGTACGGCACCGCGCGCGCGAGCGCGCCGCCCGCGTTCTGGCTCGCCTCCGACTCCAAGCAGTTCACCGCCACCGCGATCATGCGCCTCGAAGAAACCGGGCGGCTTCGGACGTCCGACAGCCTGGGCCGCTTCTTCCGGCGCGTGCCGCGCGACAAGGCGGCGATCACGATCCACCAGCTGCTCACCCACACCTCGGGCCTGCCGCACGCCTACCGCGCGGACGGGATCACCGATCGCGATCGCGCCGTGGAGGCGATCCTCGGTCTCGGCCTGCGCGGCGCGCCCGGGGCGGCGTACTCCTACTCGAACGACGGCTACACGCTGCTCGCGGCGATCGTCGAGATCGCCTCGGGCGTTCCGTTCGACGACTTCCTCGCCGACTCGCTGTTCGCGCGCGCCGGCCTCGCGCACACCGGGCTCTGGGGACGTGAAGACCCGCGCACGCCGATCGCGCCGCTCGCCGATCCCCGGCGCACGCGCGGCGTGCGCCCCACGATCTGGCGCGATGGCCACAGTGTTGCCAACTGGGGCTATCGCGGCTGCACCGGCGCCTGGGCGACCCCCGGCGACGTGCTGGCGTGGCTGCGGGCGCTTCGCTCCGGGCGCGTCATCGCGCCTGCGTCGCTGGCGAAGCAGCTCGGCCGTCACGTCCTGGTGCGGGACGACAGCACCGGACAGGCCTACACCGGCTACGGCTGGAGCGTGCGGGTCGAGGGCGGGCGGGATGTTTCGTACGGCCACACCGGCAGCGAGGACTGGCTGGGCCACACCTCGGTCATCCGCTGGACCCCTGCGGGCGAGGTGGTGGTGGTGCTGGGCAATTCCGGCGAGACCGACGGCACCGGCTGGGCGACGCGCGTGAACCGCGGCCTCCGGCGGCTCCCCGAGGTCGCAACTGGCGCTCCACCATGACGCGGGCTAGGCTTGCCGGGCCCGTGACCGAGACCCCTGCCCTGGCCCCCCGCATCCTGATCGCCGACGACGACCCGGACGTGCTCGCCGCGCTGCGTCTCCTGCTGCGCGGCGAATCGTTCGAGGTGCACGCGGTGAGCGCTCCGGCGCGCGTCCTCGCCGCGGTCGAGGCCGAGGACTTCGACGCCGCGCTGCTCGACCTGAACTACGCGCGCGACACCACCTCGGGGCGCGAGGGGGTCGAGCTGGTGGGCCGCCTGCGCGATCTCGATCCCGCGCTGCCGGTAATCGTGATGACCGCGTGGGGCAGCGTCGAGGGCGCGGTCGCGGCGGTGCGCGGCGGGGCGCGCGACTACATCGAGAAGCCGTGGGACAACGCGCGGCTGCTGGCGACGCTGCGCAGCCAGATCGAGCTCTCCGGGGCGCTGCGGCGCGCGCGGCGGCTCGAGATGGAGAACCGGCTGCTCGCCGCCGACGGCGTGCCGGCGATGATCGCCGAGTCGGCGGTGATGCGTCCGGTGCTCGAGCTGATCGCGCGGGTCGGTCCCAGCGACGCGAGCGTGCTGATCACCGGCGAGCACGGCACCGGCAAGGAGCTGGTCGCCCGCATCCTCCACGCCGCCTCGCCGCGTGCCGGCCGCCCGATGGTGACCGTGAACGTGGGCGGGCTCTCGGAGGGCGTGTTCGAGAGCGAGGTGTTCGGCCACGAGCGCGGCGCGTTCACCGGCGCGCGTGCCGAGCGGCTCGGCCGCTTCGAGCTGGCGGACGGCGGCACGCTGTTCCTCGACGAGATCGCCAACGTGCCGCTCGGGCAGCAGGCCAAGCTCCTGCGCGTGCTCCAGACCGGGGAGTTCGAGCGGGTGGGATCGTCGCGCACCCGCCGCGTCTCGGTGCGGCTGGTGTCGGCCACCAACGCCGACCTGCGCGCCGAGACCGCGGCCGGACGGTTCCGCGAGGATCTCCTGTTCCGCATCGACACCGTCGAGGTCCGCCTGCCGCCGCTGCGCGAGCGGCGCGAGGACATCCCGCTGCTCGCCGCCCATTTCGTGGCCCGCCACGGGCAGCGCTACGGCAAGACGATCGCCGCGATCGATGCCGAGGCGATCGCGGCGCTGCTCGCCCATCCCTGGCCCGGCAACGTGCGCGAGCTGGATCACGCGCTCGAGCGCGCGGTGCTGCTCGCGGCCTCCGACCAGCTGCGCGCGGCGGACCTGGGGTTGCGCCCGGTCGAGGGCGGCACCCGCGCCCTCGAGCACCTGACGCTGGACGAGGCGGAGCGCGAGCTGATGCGTGCCGCGCTCAAGCGCTTCGACGGCAACGTGAGCGAGGCGGCGCGGGCGCTGGGGCTCTCGCGCAGCGCGTTCTACCGCCGGCTCGAGCGCCACAAGCTGTGACGCTCCGGCACGAAGCCCGGATCACGCTGCTCGCGCTGGCGGGCGGGCTGCCGGCGGTCATCATCGCGCTCGCGTTCCTGTGGGGCACGCCGCAGCGCGCGAGCGTGCGGCTCACGCTCACCGTCCTGGTGCTGGGTGCGTGGCTCGCCTGCGCGGTGGCGCTGCGCGGCCGGGCGGTGACCGCGATGCACACGCTCTCCAACATGCTCGCCGCACTCCGCGAGGGCGACTACTCGATCCGAGCGCGCGGGGCCGACGGCCGGAGCCCGCTGGGCCTCGCCTACCAGGAGGTGAACGCGCTCGCCGACCAGCTGCGCCAGCAGCGCCTCGATGCGGTCGAGGCGATGGGGCTCCTGCGGCGGGTCATGGAGGCGATCGACGTCGCGGTGTTCACCTTCGACGACCGCGGGCGCCTCCAGCTCCTGAACCGGGGCGGCGAGGCGCTGCTCGGACTGCCCCCCGAGCGGGCGCTGGGCCTCACCGCCGAGGCACTCGGGCTCGAGGACGCGATCGCCGGCGCCACACCGCGCATGCTCGAGCTGGCGCTGCCGGGACGCGCGGGCCGCCTCGAGCTCCGGCGCGGCACGTTCCGCTGGGAGGGGCGGCCGCACCGGCTGGTGGTACTCACCGACCTCACGCGCTCGCTGCGCGAGGAGGAGCGGCTCGCCTTCCAGCGGCTGATCCGCGTGCTCAGCCACGAGATCAACAACTCGCTCGCCCCCATCAAGTCGATCGCCGGGAGCCTCCAGTCGCGCGTGAGCCGCGGCGGCGATGCGGCCGCCCTGCGCGCGGACCTGGACGAGGGGCTGGGCGTGATCGCCTCGCGCGCCGAGACGCTGGGGCGCTTCATCCAGTCCTACGCGCGCCTCACCCGCCTGCCGCGCCCGGTGCCGCGCCCGGTGCCGGTGGCCCTGGCGGCGCGGCGCATCGCTTCGCTCGAGACCCGCATGCCGATCGAGCTGCTCGCCGGCCCGGACGTGACGCTCCAGGCCGATCCCGACCAGCTCGACGCGCTGCTCATCAACCTGGTGCGCAACGCCGCCGACGCCGCGCTCGAGACCGGCGGCGGCGTGCGGGTGGGCTGGAGCTCGGATCGCGACTGGGTCGACGTGCGGGTCGAGGACGACGGCCCGGGCCTCGCCGACACCAGCAACCTGTTCGTGCCGTTCTTCACCACCAAGCCGGGCGGCACCGGAATCGGGCTCGCGCTCTGCCGCCAGATCGCCGAGGCGCACGGCGGCTCGGTGGCGCTCGCCAACCGCCCGCGCTCGCGCGGCGGGATCGCCACCGTGCGCCTGCCGCTCCGCGGTCCGGGCG
>DATEMP010000089.1:0-8300 GCA_035275545.1 Candidatus Eiseniibacteriota bacterium
ATGCGCTGGGCGCGCACCCCCTGGGACGTGCGCAGCATGGCGAGATAGACGCCGGGAGGCGCTTCCGCCCGCGTGGTCGTGAGGCCATCCCACTGCACCAGGTGCCGGCCGGGAGCCAGCACGCCGTCGTGCAGCGTGCGCACGGCGCGCCCCGAGACGTCCACGATCGACACGCGCACGAACTCGGGCCGGGCGATCTGGAACTCCAGCGTCGCCCCGCGCGGGGTGGGATTCGGGTAAGGCGACATCAGAATCATGTCGGCGGGCGGAGCCCCCGGCTCCACGGCGACCGGGCCCAGGCACGGGCCGGGGGTGCCGAACCAGCCGATGTCGTCGAACTGGTTCACCGTGAGATCGGGATCCCGCGAGAGGCCCGCGGTGCTGAACGGCTCCATGAGCAGGCTCGGCTCGGCCGAGATGTCCCAGTGCGAGACCGACGAGCCGGGCGCGAACACGGTGGGCGTGTAGACCAGCAGCTTGCCCTCGGCGGTCCCCGCGTCCTGGGTGGGGTCGAAGAACATCGTGACGTTCACGCCCGCCGCGAGCTGCGCCTTGATCGCGGCGCCGTCATCGGTGGTGATGCGCACGATCGGAATGGTGATGGTGGGATCCACGCCGCTCATCCCGAGCGGCGGGCAGCCCGGCATGCTGTCGACCACCACGATGCCGATGGCGCCGGCGTCCTGCGCGTTCCTCGCCTTGAGGGTGAACGGGCACGTGCCACGGTCGACCAGCGCGATCTTGCCCGCGATCTCGGCCGCGTTGGTGAGCGGGCCGCAGGCGTTGGTCGGGCTGTCGAGCGGGGGCAGCGAGGCGTCCATGGCCAGCACCAGGTCGCCGGTCACGTTGAAGGGATTCGGGCCGAACGTCGCCAGCCCCACCTCGTAGTCGGCCGCGAACGGCGCGTTGACGCGCAGCAGCGGCTTGGGGCCGAGCCGCGCGGCCGTCCCGCTCGCGGTGCAGGCGCCATCCCACACCAGCCGCTGGCAGTTGAGCGCCGACGCGGCGCGCTGCGGGTCGGCCAGCATCTCGTTCCAGTGCATGTCCTGGTCGAGGTCGTAGAGGAACCGGTCGTAGACGTGGGGCCCCGGCGGCGTGCCCATCTGGACCCCCGCGAGCGTGATGGTCGCGAAGCCGAGCCCATGACCCAGCTCGTGGAGCACCACCGGGAGCAGCTCGATCTTGGTGCCTTCGTTCCCGTCCACGCCGTAGTACCAGCAGAACGCGCACCCCGGACTGCACAGGTTGGAGTTGAACGTGATGTCCATGTCATTGACGCCGGGGTTGAGATCGACCCCCGCCAGGCGATTGGCCAGCGCCTGCTGGTACCAGGTGTTGGCAAACGGCGCGTTGGCGAAGTCGCGGTGCGACGAGCCGGCGCTGGTGCTCCCCAGCACCGCACTGCTGGCGTCGCAGGTCTGCGGATCGAAGTTCGCGTTGACCTTGATCTCCACCGCGCTCGGCAGGATCGAGCCCCAGATGGCCGCGGCGTAGTTGAAGACGTAGAGCCGCTGCGCCCCGATGGTCGTACCCGGGTTCCCACCCACCGGGTCCGCCGGGGTCGGGTCGTTGAACCCTTCGCCGGGGTCATCGAGGTTGACGATCGTGATGGTCGCCGCGTGACTCCCGGCCGCGAGCATCAGGGAGAGCAGGGTCGCGGCGAGCGTGTGGCGCCATGCGCCACGCAGGACGGAGGTCATGGCTAGCGGTCCTCCGCGCTCGGCACGAGCGCTGCGGGGTTGACCGCGTGCGCGACACCGGCCTTGCCGTGCACGCACACGAAGACCAGGCGGCCGTCCGCGCCCACACGGACCACGGAGTGTTCCGCGAAGCGGCCGTGATGGTCGAGGGTCTCCGATCCGTCGGAGTTGCGGACCGTGACCAGCCCCTCCGCCTCCTGCCGCGCGGCCGCCATCATCTCGTCGATCGTGACCGCCTCTCCATGTTCGGGAGCGGTCAGCTGGCCGGTCATCAGGTCCATCGCCACCTTCGCCGCCGCGGCGTTGTGGTGGACCGTCGTGCGCGGCGCGGCGACATCGATGGGGCTCTCCGTCCGCGGGCGATGTGCTTCGATGCGTGCGGCCGGTGCGGCCGCGGGGGTCGAGGCCGTTACCGTGAGCGCCGGCCTCACGGTCGGGATCGACGCGACGGGTTCTATGGGCGTTGTTCGCGGCCAGCTCCAGACGCCGATCCCCACCGCCATGGCGAACAACGTGAGTGCGACCAGCAGGCGTGACATGTGAGCCTCCCTCCGGGGAATGCGCGCGGAAGACAGATGCCCGACGGGCCGCATGCGCGGCGCCACCGACGAGGCACAGGTTGGCGGGGGCCTGTTGACCGCCGCTTGAGTGGGGTGCGGACGTCCGGCGGCCGAGACCGGGAACGATTGCGTGGCGGGCGTTTAGGCCGGGTCCGCGGTGCGCAACGCGCCTCCCTGAGGCAGGGGTGGTTTGCTCAACGGCGTGAGCCCGTAGATGGTTGTGGCCGATACCGGAAGCTGGATCGACGCCCACCCGGACGCCGCTCGGGGAGCGTCCCGACAACCCCCGGCCGACTCCAAGGAACAGGAACGCTCTTGATCGGATGGCTGATCATCCCGCTCGCGGCGCTTGCCCCGTTCGTGGCGCCCGCGGCGACGCCCCCGGCGCGCGCGGCGGCCGAGCAGCGGGTGCGAGCAGCCCTCGATGGATACGCGCACCTCGCCGGCCGCGCGTACGGCGAGTCGCTGCGGGAAGCAGAGACCTTGAAGTCGGCGATCGCGCAGATGCTGGCGCACCCGTCCCAACGTTCGCTCGGAAGGGCCCGCGAGGCCTGGATCGCATGCCGCGACGCCTACGGGCGCACCGAGACGTTCCGCTTCTCCGGCGGCCCGATCGACGACCGTCATCCGGTCACGGGCATCGACGGACCGGAGACCCGGATCAACAGCTGGCCGATCGACGAAGCGTTCCTCGACTACGTCGCCGGCTCCCCGCGCTCGGGGATCATCGGCGACCTCTCGTCGCCGCTCACCGAGGCCCTGCTGGTGCGCCGCAACACCGCCGAGGACGAGACCCAGGTGACCCTCGGCTATCACGCGATCGAGTTCCTGCTCTGGGGCCAGGATCGCCGCCGCGACGGCCCCGGGCAGCGACCGTTCTCCGACTACCTGCCCGGCCATCCGGTGCGCGAGCGGCGGCGCCGCTGCCTGTCGCTCATCGCCGACCGGCTGGTGCGCGACCTCGCGACCGTGAAGGTCGAATGGGACGCCGGTCCGCGCCGATACGTCGACCACTTCCGCGCCCTCGATCCGAAGGACGCGCTCGGCCATGCGCTCTCCGGACCCGCCACGCTCGCGGCCTTCGAGCTCGCGTCCGAGCGCATCGGCGTGGCGCTCTCCTCGGGATCCCAGGAGGACGAGCAGAGCTGCTTCAGCGACAACACGCATCGCGACCTCGCCTCCAACATCGAAGGCATCGCGCAGGTGCTCGAGGGTGACGCCGGGACGCCCGGGCTGATGCTCGCCGTCGAGGCGATCGACCCGGCCCTGGCCGAGGACGCCCGCGAGCGGCTCCGTCGCGCCCGCGAGCTGGTCTACGCGGTGCCGCCGCCGTTCGACGCGATCCTCCTGGCGCCCGAGGACGATCCGCGCCGGAGAACGCTCCAGGCGCTGGCGGGCGAGCTGCTCGGCCTGGCAGGCGACCTCCAGCGCGCCGGCGCGGCGTTCGGCGCCCGGGTCGTGATCGGCGGAGGCGGTTGATGCGGCGCATCGCGCTGTGCGCCGCCGCCGCCTATGCGCTTGTGGCAGTCGCCGTCGCCGTCCGCGCGGAGGCGCCGCTGCCGGCGTGGATGACCGAGGCACGCTCGGGCGGCGAGGCGACCACCGACGTCCAGTCACGGGTCGCGTTTTCCCAGCACGTTCCCGGCCTCACCACCGACGAGCTGTCGGCGTTCGCGTTCGGCAACCGGATCTTCAGCACCTCGTGGATCGAGGCGCCCGCCTCCGTGGAGATGTTCGACGGGCTCGGCCCCTACTTCAGCAGTCGCTCGTGCTCCGGCTGTCACCTCCGCGACGGGCGCGGGCGCCCGCCGGAGCCGGGCCAGCTCACGCGCTCGATGATCACGCGGCTGGCGAGCGTGGACGATCGGGGCGCGCCCGGGCCGGACAGCGTCTACGGCACGCAGCTGAGCGAGCGCGCGCTCCGGGGGCTCACCCCCGAGGGGCGGCTCGCGGTGCGCTGGAGCGCGCGCGTGCATCGATACCCGGATGGCACGCGGGCGAGCCTGCGCGCGCCCCGCTTCGCGATCGTGGGAAGCGGCTACGGCCCGATCGGGCGCAGCACGCGATTCTCGGCTCGCATCGCCCCGGCGGTGATCGGGACCGGGCTGCTCGAGCTGGTGCCGGACTCCACCCTGCTCGCGCTCGCCGATCCGGACGACGCCGACCGGGACGGGATCTCGGGACGCATCCATTGGCGGTCGCCGCCCTCCGCCGCGCGCCGGCCGGGACGGTTCGGCTGGAAGGCCACCCAGGGCACGGTCGCGGACCAGATCACCAGCGCGCTCGCCGGCGACATCGGTATCACCACGCCCGCGCACGCGAGGCTCGAGCTCTCCGCCGCGCAGCATGCGGCGGCTGCGCGCGTCACGGGAGGCGATCCCGAGCTGGACGGCCGGCCGTTCGCATCGTTGCTCGCCTACTGCCGGATGCTCGCCGTGCCGGCGCGCCGCGACGCGGACCGCGCACCGGTGACGCGGGGTGCTCAGCTTTTCGCCGAGCTGGGCTGCGTGCGCTGCCATGCGCCGACGCTCACCACCGGCGACAGCGACGTGCGCGCCCTCGCGCGCCAGACGATCCACCCCTACACCGACCTGCTCCTGCACGACATGGGTCCCGATCTCTCGGACGGGATGCCGGAGCTGGACGCGGCCCCGGCCGAGTGGCGCACGCCGCCGCTCTGGGGGCTGGGCCTGGCCGCGCGCGTGGACGGCTACCTGTTCCTGCTCCACGACGGCCGGGCCCGCTCGATGGAGGAGGCGATTCTCTGGCATGGTGGCGAAGCGAAACAGAGCCGCGACGCGTTCCGTTCGCTGCCCGCGTCGGGCCGGAACGACCTGCTGCGCTTTCTCGAGTCTCTCTGATGGCAACGGAGGTGCATGCGATGCGAGGTTGGATGCCGGCGATGATCGTGCTGCTGGTGGTGGCGCTCCCGGCCCCCGGTCACGCGAAGGTGGACAAGAAGCTGAGCGACGCCCTGTCCGTGGCCCGGCAGACCGAGACGGTATTCGAAGACCTGGCCCACCGCGTCGAGCCCGGGGTGGTGAGCATCACGCGCTTCGTGAAGGACGAGGCGTGGTGGAACACGGCGCGCGAGGGCAAGGCGTTGTCCGGAGGCTGGCAGACGGTCTCGCACGACGACCTGCTCTACACCGGCATGCGCCCGACCGGCGGCGGGAGCGGGTTCCTGATCTCGAAGGACGGCTACATCCTGACGCTGCTGCGCGTGGTGGCCGAGCCCGGCACCCAGAAGCCGGCGGACACGCTCGACGTCCAGGTCGGCATCGCCCACTACCGTGCCACCGTCGCCGGCATGGAGCCCGCGATCGACCTCGCGATCCTCAAGATCAACCCCGCCGGCCCGGTGCCCTTCCTCAAGCTCGGGGACAGCGGCAAGGCGCGCGTGGGCCACTGGGCGATCGCGTTCGGCGACCCGGCTGGCAACGAGAAGACCATGGTTCCGGGCGTGGTGGCCTACGAGCCCTCGCGCGAGTGCTACCAGGACGAGCTGAGCGCCACCTATCTCCAGACCTCGGTGCGGGTCAGCGACGGGGCGCTGGGCGGACCGGTGGTGAACCTCGACGGTGAGGTGATCGGGATCACCACGCGGCGCGGCGATTCGCTGAAGCCCGAGAGCCTGGTGGGCGCCGCCGGCTCCGGGTACGCGCTCCCGATCAACCTCGCCACCGCGATCTACCGGAGCCTGCTCGCCCGCACCAGCCACGAGTCGCCCTGGCTCGGCATCTCGGTGCGCCTGCTCACCGACGACCTCCGCAAGCAGGCGGGGGCGCCTCCCGGCGCGGTCGGGATCTACATCGACAACGTGTTCGACCCGAGCCCCGCCACGCTCGCGGGGATCAAGGTCGGCGACATCCTGGGGATCATGGACGGTAACCAGATCGCGAACGTCTACGACTTCCAGCGCAAGCTCTACGAGTTGGGTGTGGGCGCCCAGGTGAGGCTCAACCTGATCCGTGGCCGGCGCCTGGTCCAGGTGACCGCCGAGATCACCGCCCGTCCCCGCGAGGCGACCACGCGCTGACGCCTCAGGCCGCCCGCGCTCGCGGCCGATGACAGGAGGACGCCGGCCAACGCCACGAGCCGGCCCGGGAAGGAGCCTGTCATGCGACGTCTCGTTTGTGCGCTGATCCTCACCGCCGCCGTCGGCGGCGTCGTGCCCGTCTCCGCCGCCGAGCGATGCCCGCTCGATCTCAGCACCTGCCTCATGGAGTTCGCCAAGATGCGCGAGCGTCCCTGGGTGGGCGTGTTGCTCGACCAGGACACGACCACGGGCGTCATCACCGTGGTGCAGGTGCATCCCGAGGGCCCGGCAGCGAAGGCGGGTTGGCGGGTGGGCGACCAGGTGATCGGACTCGAGGGCCTGCCGCCCGCCGAAGGCCGGCAGATGCTGGCCGGCAAGGCGGGCTGGAAAACCGGCGCCGAGGTCCACTACCGCATCAAGCGCGGCAAGCGCGAGATGAACACGCCGATCCGGCTTGGCCAGATGACCGACGAGCAGCTCGCCGGGATGATCGGCGAGCACATGGTCGAAGCGCACCTGGCGTACGCGGATGCGACCTCGGGGGTGCACTAGGCGGCGGGGGCGGTGGGTGAGGTGCGCGGGGGAAGACTCTCCCGGCACCTCACCCTCGCACGTGCGGCCCGCCCGTTACCTCACGAGAATGAACCTGCGCACCATCGTAGCGCGCTTGTCGCTCGCCGACGATCGCGCGGCGAGTCGATAGAAGTACACGCCGGCCTCGATCGAGCGGCCCATGCGGTCACGGCCGTCCCAGCTCGCGACGTAGCGACCCGGAGGGAGGAGGTCGTCGATCAGGTCGACCACGACCCGCCCCTGGAGGTCGAATACCGTCAGCCGTGCATCGCTGATCTCCGGAAGCGCGAATGCGATCTGGGTGCCGTCCCGGCACGGGTTGGGATAGTTCTGACCGAGCGCGTAGGCGGCCGGCATCCCTCCGGTTTCGAAGTCCGAGGGCGGCAATTGCGTCATGCTCGCCTGTCCGTTCCCGCCCTGGGTATGGATGACGATGCTGCCGCCACCGATCGCGGTGCTCGGCGTGGTGGAGTCCGGCGCCCCGAACTGGTTGTCGTAGACCACCTGGCCGTTCGCATTGTTCCAGATCTTCATGCGGATGCGGTCCGGCGGCCGGTTGGGCAACAGGTCGCCGTCCAGGATGGTCATGGTGAATCCGTAGTTGCCTGCGCCGTTGACCTTGCCGCTGCCGCGGAACTGCGCCTTGGGTGACGTCACCACCAGCCAGTCGTACGAGGTGCTGGTGAAGTCGAAGGTCGTGAACCGGAGCTTGAAGTCGGTTTCGCCGGTCGGCAGCGTCGCGTTCCGCTGGTACTTCGAGACGAACCCGTACTGGACGCGGCCCTCGAGCGACGGCCCGAGCACGTAGGCGCCGGCCGGAGAGTCGAACCAGCCGCCTCCGGTGACGAACCCGGAGTTGGGATCGTAGATCACCACCATCGCGGTGTTGCCCGCCACTTCGGTCGCGGTGGCGGTGGCGCCCAGGTCGTTGGTCACCGTCAGGGTCACGATGTAGACGCCCGGTGTCGCGAACGAGTAGGTCTTCGACACGGTCCCACCCAGCTCGTTCACCGTTCCCGCGACCACGGTGTTGTCGAACTTCCACTGTGCGGTGTGGGTGCGCCCGGGAGTGTCGCTGAACGATCCGGTGAACGTGACGTTGGTCCCCGTGGCGTAGATCGAACCCGCCGCCGGACCGTTGATGGTCGCGTTCAGGGTCGCGGTCGCCACGAAGCTCGCGGCGATCGTGTGCCCGGCCGTGACGTTGGTGAACGTGTAGCTGCTCACCGCGCCCACCGGGGAACCGTCCACCAGCACGCCGGAGATCGCATAGCCGAGGCCGGGCGTGATCGTGAACACGGCATTGGTGCCGCAGGCCACGGACACGCTGCCGCTCGGGCTGATCGAGCCCCCGGTGCCCGCCGAGGCCGCGATCGTGTAGGGACCGAGCGGCGTGAAGCTGGCGGCGATCGTGTGGTTCGCCGTCAC
>DATEMP010000090.1:0-3497 GCA_035275545.1 Candidatus Eiseniibacteriota bacterium
CTGGCGGGCGAGAAGCCGCTCGGCGACTACACGCGTGCGCACCTGCTCGAGAGCCGCGCCCGCATCAAGCGCGCGCTCGAGGCGGGACGCGAGGCGGATGCGGGAGGCGCTCGCGGCGCCGGGGCGTCGGCGTTCGGCCAGCCGTAACCCGCCCGCAGCAACGGACGAAGACATCGGGAGCCGGGGGTGACCCCGGCTCCCGATGCGTTGGTGGCCGGGAATAACCCCGACCCCTGCGGGGTATGCTGCCAAGGCGAGTCCCCGCGCCGCGGGCCGTCTCGCCGCCGCCCGGGCTCCCCCCGGCCCACTCCGCCACGAGAGGAGACTCCCCATGTCGCGTCCGGCCTTCCTCCGGTCGATTCCGTTCGCCGCCCTGCTCGCCGTGGCGCTCGCGCTCCCACCGTCCGTCGCGGTTGCGGCCGACGAAGGCACCGCGCCCGACGCGCTCGCCCCGGGCTCCTGGTCGGTGCAGTTCTCGGTCCAGCCGGACTTTCAGCTCGGCAGCTACTCGGGTTCGACCCTCTCGCTCAAGAAGCACCTCGCGAGCGGTAACGCCCTGCGCATGGGCCTGTCGGTGGGCTGGTCCAACCTGAGCGACGACCTGACGGGCTCGACCGCGGACACGACGGTGTTCCGCAGCCAGAGCAGCGTGCTCGACGCGAACACCTGGTCACTGGGGATCAACGCGCTCTATCTCTGGTATGCGCACAACGCCGCCCCCGTCCACGCCTACTGGGGTCTTGGCCCCTCGTTCACGATCACACACGGGCACGATGAGCGCACCGCGGTCCTGACGAACTCGCCGCCCGGGGTGCCCGCATCCTCGCTCACCCTCTTCGATGAGCAGAAGAGCGACGGCTGGTCCACGGGTCTCGGCGGCGTGCTGGGCGCCGAATGGCTGGTGGCACGTCGTGTCGGAGTGTTCGCCGAGTACGGAACCTCCTTCGGGTACAACCACGTCGAGATGAAGCGCGTGTCGACTCAGACTTTTCCCAGCCCGTCCGCTCCCGTCACGAACCGCGACGACCAGACGCGTAACCGCTGGGACTTCTCGGGCTCGGGAGGCCGTCTCGGGGTCTCGGTCTACTACTGACGGCGGTTGCGGCGGCGGTCCGGTTTCGGGCAGAATGGCCGGCCGCCCGCCGCACCCGAGGGTCCTTGGAGACCCGCCCGCGGCGGCCTCCGAACGCCCTCTCTCATGCCAGGAGTCATACCGTGATCGCCGCGACCCAGCTCAAGGTGGGAATGGTCATCATGCACAACGGCAAGCCCCACCGCGTCACCAACGTCCTGCACGTCACTCCCGGGAACTGGCGGGGGATGGTGCAGACCCGGATGGTCAACATCGAGAGCGGCTCGAACAGCGAGCATCGTTTCCGCTCGGAAGACAAGGTCGAGAAGGCGAACATGGAGCAGCACTCGCTCCAGTTCAGCTACCGCGCCGGCGACGCCTTCCACTTCATGAACACCGAGAGCTACGAGATGGTCGACCTGCCCGCGGACGTGCTGGGCGACGCGGTGAACTACCTGGTCGAGGGGATGATGCTGTCTGCCGATTACTTCGATGGGCGGGTGGTGGGCGTCGAGGTGCCGATGTTCGTGGAGCTCGGCGTCACTGAGACCACCCCCAACATCAAGGGTGCGGCGGTGCAGAACACCTCGAAGCCGGCGATCCTCGAGACCGGCTACGAGATCAAGGTGCCGCCCTACATCGAAGTGGGCAACCGCGTGAAGATCGACACCCGCACCGGGGAGTTCGTCGAGCGGGTGTAGGTCCTCGATGGTCGCGCGGCGGCCCCGTCGCGCGAGGGACCATGGGTGAGTTGAGCCGCAAGTACACCGCCTTCGTGGTCGCCCTGGTGTGGATTCCGATGGCGGCGCTCGCCGTCTTCGCCCTGCGAAAGTTCGGCTGGTGGCCACACACCTGGGTCGCCTGGCTGGTGTCGATCGTCGTGGGCCCGGTGCTGGTCGGCCTGCCCTACGCGCTCGCCAATAACGTCATGGGGCGCCTGGAGAGCTTCACCGCGCGCCGCTGGCCGGTGGTCCCCGGCCGCCGGTTCGATGCGCGCCGCGTGGTGTTCGGCGTCGGCGTCGGCATGCTCATGCTGCCGGCGGCGTTTGGGGTGTACTGGGTGTTCGCCCACCCGGTGGCGACCGCGTTGCGACCGCTGGCCCCGATCGCGCAGCACCACTTCGAGCGGGTGCGCTAGCTCAGGTCCGTGCGGTCTCCGGCTCGAGCGGGATGACCAGCCAGCAGATGAGGTAGGCGAGCAGGCCGGTCCCGGCCGCTAAAGCGAACACCACCCACGCGATGCGCGGGATGACCGGATCGGCGCCCAGGTAGAGCGCCAGCCCCCCGCACACGCCGGCGATCTTGCGCTCGGTGCGCGAGCGGTACAGCCGTCGCATGGTCATCGCTCCTCCGCGCGGCCGCGTCTACGCCTTGAGCAGCTCGAAGATTTCCTTGTTGGTCTTGAGCTTGGTGAGCAGCTCCAGCAGCTTGGTCATCGACTCGATCGGATGGAGTCCGGCGAGCCCGCGCCGCAGCAGGTGCATGCGCTGGACCACCTCGGGCGGATAGAGCTTCTCTTCCTTGCGGGTGCCGCTCTTGGCGATGTCGATGGCGGGATAGATGCGCTTCTCGGCCAGCTCGCGTGACAGGAAGATCTCGCTGTTCCCGGTGCCCTTGAACTCCTCGAAAATGACCTGGTCCATGCGCGACCCGGTGTCGACCAGGGCGGTGCCGATGATGGTGAGCGATCCGCCGTCCTCGATCTTGCGTGCGGCGCCGAAGATCTGGCGTGGCGACTGCATCGCGGTGGAGTCGAGGCCACCCGACATGGTGCGCCCGCTGCCCTCGGCGCCCGCGTTGTAGGCACGCGCCAGGCGGGTGATCGAATCGAGCAGCAGCACGACATCCTTGCCCTCGAGCACCTGCGCGGCCACCACTTCCATCGCGTGCTCGGCGGTCTCGATGTGCTCGTCGACGCTCATGTCGCTGGAGGCGGCGATCACCTCGGCGGGGGTGTTGCGCCGGAAGTCGGTGACCTCCTCGGGCCGCTCGTCGACCAGCAGCGCGTACACGCCCACGTCCGGGTGATTGTGTTTCACGGCCGCGGCGATGATCTGGAGGATGCGGGTCTTGCCGGCCTTGGGCGGCGAGACGATCAGGCAGCGCTGGCCGCGGCCGAGCGGGGCGATCAGGTCGATGGCGCGCCCGGTGATGCGGTCGCCGTAGGGCGGATTGCCCTGCCCGGGCAGGATCTCGAGGATCAGGCGCTCGGTGGGATCGAGCGCCACGCCCACCTGCTGCATGTCGCGCAGGATCTCGAGCCCGCGGCGTCGCTCGCCGGTACCGTTGCCGCGCGAGCCGCTCCGGGAGCGGCGCCGCTGCCGCGGCGGTCCCTGGGGTGCTCTGGCCATGGGGGCTCCGTCACCGGAGTTGTTCGAGTAGGGCGCGGGCGCCATGTTGCTGGGCGGACGATTCCCGCCGCGAC
>DATEMP010000091.1:0-15580 GCA_035275545.1 Candidatus Eiseniibacteriota bacterium
TGCCGCTCGCGGCGGTGATGGCGGTGGCGGGTGTGCCCGCGACCGCGGTCGAGCCGTTCGCGCCCACGGTGACCGAGCCCGCGCCCGAAGCACCCGCACCCGAGCCGCTGCGCCCGGTCCGGGTGGCGGTGGTGGGCCTGGGCAAGATGGGTGTCGCGCACACCGCGGTGCTCTCGATGATCCCCGGCTGCGAGGTGGTGGGGCTCGTGGACCACCACGCGCCGCTGGGGCGGTCGCTGCGCGGCATGGGCTACAAGGCGCCGTTCTTCTCGAGCACCGAGCGCATGCTCCAGAACGCCAAGCCGGATGCGGTGCTGGTGTGCACGCAGCAGTACGCGCACCTCGCGGTCGCGAAGGCGGCGCTGGAAGCGGGAGCGGCGGTGTTCGTGGAGAAGCCGCTCGCCCATACGCTCGCCGACGCCGAGGCGCTCGCCGCCCTCGCCGCCCGGACCGGCAAGCCGGTCTCGTGCGGCTACACGCTCGCCTATCTCCCGATCTTCTCGCGCGCCCGCGAGGCGCTCGGGGCGATCGGCACGCTGCGCCAGGCGCGCTCGTCCATGTACCTCTCGCAGGTGTTCGGGCCGCGCCAGGGCTGGATGTACGACGGGGCGCGCTCGGGTGGCGGCGTGGTCGCCAACATCTCGTCGCACCTGCTGTTCCTGCTCGAGTGGTACCTGGGGACACCGGTCGAGGTGCGGGCCACGTGGAAGAAGCTCTACGGCACGGTCGAGGACGAGCTGCACGGCATGATGACGCTGGCGAGCGGCGCCGAGGTGGGCTTCGACTCGTCGTGGAGTGTCCCCGGCTATCCGCTCTCGGCGGTGGTCATGGAGCTCGAGGGCAAGAACGGCACGCTGCTGGTCTCGAACGACGCGTTCGAACTGGACCTGCGCGACGCGCGCGACGGGTGGTCGGCCGGCCACACGCTGGTGCGCCACGCCGAGCTGCCGCAGCCCGGGCGGTTCGACGTGAACGGCGACGGCTACTACCTCGAGGACGCCGCGTTCCTCGCCTGGGTGACCGGCGGTCCCGCGCCGCCCACCACCATCGAGGCGGCGCTGCGCGTGCAGCGCACCATGGACGCGCTCTACCGGTCGGCGGCCTCGGGCGGCGGATCGGTGAAGGTGGGCGGATGAGCGTGAAGACCTTCGAAGCCCCGCGCCTGCTGCTGGGCGGCGAGTCGCTGCTCGGCGTCTCGCGCGCGCCGCGCGACCGCATGCTCACGGTGACCGCGCGCTACAACGACGCCGAAACGCTCGCGGTCACGCTCTCCAAGGCGCTGCGCGCCGGCGCCGAGGGTGTGCTGGTGAGTCCGTCCCAGCCGCTGCGCGCCGCCCTCGCCGAGCTCAAGGAGCAGGTGCCGATCTACGCGCTGCTCCCGAACGTGCCCGAGTACGTGCGCGACTCCTCGGACTCGGGCCTGGTGGGCGCGGCGCTGAAGCGCGTGAAGCGCGCCGGCCCGATGACACTCGCGCGGCTCGGGTTCACCGGCCTCACCCACGCGTTCGCGGTGCTGGGCAGCGATTTCCGCGGCATGGTGCCGCTGCTCCTCGAGCTCGAGGCCGCCGCACTCGGCGCCAAGGACCTGCGCGCCGTGGTGCTCGCCGCCCCGCTCACCGATCTCGCACTCGCCGGCCGCCACCGCCGCTTCTTCGAGCACTTCATCCGCTTCGTGCGCGGCCGCTTCGGCGCCGCCGCCGGGTTCGAGACCCACAATCTCGGCCACCTGCTCGTGCGCCTGCGCGAGTGGGAGGTGAAGCCCGACATGGTGGTGGGCCCGGTGAACCCGCGCGGCCTGCTGATGAAGCCCAGCCCGAGCGAGGTGCTCGCGGCGCTGCGTGAGACCGAGATCCCGGTGCTCGCCAAGGAAGTGCGCGCGGCGGGAACCGTGCCGCTGGTCGAAGGAGCGCGCTACGCGCTCGATCACGGCGCGCACGGCGTGGTCGCCGACCTGGTGGACCTGGAAGACCTGAACGTGGAGCTCAAGGCACTCAGCGCTTGATCGACGCATCCGTGGAGAGTCGATGAGCCTCGACGTGATCCGTGGCGTGGCGATGTTCGTCGCCGCGCTCGTGCCTCCCGGCGTGGCGATGTTCCGTCATCCCGGCCACGGCCTGAGGCTCACCGAGCGCTTCCTGCTCGCCCTCGCGCTCGCCCCGTTCGTGCTCACGCTGCCGGCGCTGATCCTCGCGCTCGCGTTCCGCTTGCCGATCGACTGGTGCCTGTGGCAGTCCGAGTTCCTGTGGATCGTTGCCGCGCTCTGGCCGCGCGCTGCGAAGCCGGTGCCCGGACCCGCGACCGCCGAGCCGCTTCCCGAGCGCGGCCACGGCTTCCCGTCGATCGCGGCAATCGTCACCGCACTCGGCGCCGCGCTGCTGATCGGCGCCGTGGCGTTCGCCACCCCGATGGTGCGCATGTGGAGCGACGCCTGGTTCCACGCCGGGGTCGCGATCGAGGTGATCCGCCACGGCGTGCCGCCCCAGGACCCGAACTTCGCGGGCGTGCCGCTCTACTATTGCTGGATCTACCACTTCATGCTGGCGCTGCTGGGTGCGGGGGCGAAGCTCTCGCCGTTCCACGTCATGTCGCTGGTCAACGTCTGGTCCGCGGTGGTGCTGGTGCTGGCCTCCGCCCAGCTCACCTACCGCGCGTTCGGCCGCGCGGCGGCGATGTGGGTGGGAGCGATCGCGGTGTTCGGCCTCACCCCCTGGGGATGGGTGTTCTACCTCGTCCACGGGATGATCGGCGAGACCCGCGGCCTGATGTCGATGCTCGAGCAGCTCGCGAGCACCAACGGCGCAGTCACCTCGCTCTCGTGGATGTTCCCGCCCTCGCACGTGTCGCTCCTCAACCGCTTCTGGACCGGCACCGCGCTCACGCCTGCGATCGCGCTCGGCGTGGCGGTCGCGTGGAGCGCGGCGCGCGCGCTCCATCAGTCGTCGCGGCTCGCGTGGCTCCGCACGTTCGCGCTCGCGCTCGCAATGTTCGCGATCCATCCCGCCTACGGCATGTTCGCGGCCGCCGCGGTGACCGCGGGCCTGGTGGCGGTGGCGCGCGGAGGCGAGCGGCGCGGCACCGCGGTCGCGGCACTCGCCGCGATCGCAATCGCGGGGATCGCCGGACTCATCTACGTGCGCTTCTGCTCCGTGCCCGGGATCACCACGCCCATCCGCCCCGGCATCTACATGCGCAACGTGTGGTCGCTGCTGCTCGCGATCGGTCCGTGGTGGCTGATCGCCGCTCCGGCGTTCACGCTCGCCTGGAAGAAGGACGTGATCGGGCGCTTCGCGGTCGCCTCGGCGATCTCGGCGATCTTCGCCGCGGTGGTCGTGGTGCTCCCCGAGGCGAACACCGACAAGCTCTTCTACCTCGCATGGGTCTCGATCGCGCCGCTCGCGGCCGCCGGCGTGGTGTGGTGGGGCGACCGCTTCCACCTGCCGCCCGTGGCGCGGCTCGCGATCGTCGCCGCGCTGATGGTTCCCACCACCGGCCTCTACGCGATCGGCAACGCCAGCGACCGGCGCTCGCCCGGGATCGTGATTCGCGGCTCCCTGCCGGCGTCGCGATCGCTCCCGCTCGCCACCGGGGCCGAGGAGGGCGCCTACCGGCACCTGCGCGAGGAGACGCCCTCGACCGCGGTGGTGATCGAGAAGCCGCGCCCGACCGTGAACGAGCCCATACCGGTCCTGGCCGAGCGCCGCGTCTTCTGCGGGTCGCTCGACGTCTACCTCGCCAACCACTTCGGCATCAGCCCGCGTCCCAGCCCGGATCTGCAGGCGCTCCTCGAGGAGGTGCGGATCCGGAGAAACATCCAGATCGCGTTGTTCAGTGACGGCGTACTCAGCGAGGCGCAGCACATCTATCTCAACGGGTTCTCGGCGCCGCTGTATCTGCTGGTGCGCCGAAGCGAGGTGGGGGACCCGGTTTGGACCGGTTTCCGCGGCCGTCCCGAGTGGGACGAGGAGATCGGCAACGAGCAGGTGCGGCTCTACCGATTCGTGCCGCAGCCGCTGATCATGCCCCCGCTGCCCGCGGCACCCGCGCCGCCGGCGCCCGAGAGTGCGCCCAGCACCCTCGTTCTACCGTTGCGAAGCGGCCGACCGACGGCGTAGGGTTACCGCGTCTCACGCTCAAGCTCGGATGATCGCGTGGTGCTCCCCCCGGCGCCTCGAAGGGGAGACCTTGCGATGGCCGTCGCCTCCCGACTTCGTGAATTCCTCGAGCGCAGCGGCGTGTCCTACGCCGTGGTCGCCCATCCTCCCGCCTACACGGCGCAGTACACCGCCGACCGTCTGGGGCTGCCGCCGCGCGCGATCGCCAAGGCGGTGGTGATCCGCCACGCCGGCACGCTGTCGCTCGCGGTGTTGCCCGCGGTCGCCAAGCCGGACCTCGACCGGCTGAGTGCCGCGCTGCGCGACCCGGTGGAGCTCGCCGACCAGGAGGAGATCGCCGCCACCTTCACCGATTGCGAGCCCAACGCGATCCCCCCGTTCGGGAACCTCTACGGGCTCAAGACCTACGTGGACGAGACGCTCACCCGCGAGCGCGAGACCGCGTTCTCCGCGGGCAGCCACACCGAAGCGGTCCGCATGTCGTTCGAGGACTACCGGCGGCTCGTGGCGCCGGTCGTGCTGTGGTTCGCGCAGGAGCCCGCAGTACAGGAGTAGGGGCTACCGCAGCGGCTGCTTCGAATACACCCAGAGCCAGTACGTCACGAACTCGTACTGCCCCTCGAGGTGGTACTCCGGATTCCCCTCGAGCAGCGGCTGCAGCCGCTGGTCGTACGGCTCGCGGCCCGCGAACAGCACCGGGCTCGTGCTGTGGAGCACCACCACGTCCGGGCGCGCCTGCATGACGTAGAGGGGATCGAACCCCTTCTCGGCGATGTTGCGGTCGGTGAGCCCCCAGATGTCGAGGGTGCGCATCTCCGACAGGTACGGCATCACGCCGCAGTCCGACGCGGCGAGCAGCTGGTCGGGCGCAAAGTTGCGCTTGAGCTGGCGGCCGATGTAGACGTGCGCGCGCTCGAGACCGCGCGCCTCGGCGTTCGCGTACTCGACCATCTGGTAGATCGGCGCCAGGGTGTAGAGCACCGCGAGCGCGAACAGCGCCGCGGCACCGCGTCGCGCTCCCGGCGTGCCCATCGCCAACCCGGCGGCCCAGCGCTCCGCGATCAGCGGCACGGTGGCGATCATCACCGCCAGCACCGGCAGGAAGAACCGCGCGTAGTGTCCGACTGGTGACGCGGTGTTGATCAGCCCGACACAGAATCCCGCCGCCACCAGCAGCGCCTGGCGCTCGAGCATTCGCGGCCCGCGCACCAGGCCCGCCACCAATGCGGCGATCAGCGGGAACGCGTACATGAAGAACTCCGTGATGAGCACCCGCCCGGCCATGAGGTGCAGCTTGGCCGCGACCGTATTCGCGAACAGGCGGTGGAACGTGACCCACTTCCAGCCGAAATAGAGCGCCGCGATCGGCGCGGCGAGCAGCACCAGGCGCCCGAGCCAGGCGCCGCGCTCGCGCGACCAGGGCCGGAGCATCGGCAGCACCGCGAGCACGATGAGGAGCGGCGCCTCGGGTCGCGAGAGCAGCAGCAGGTCCGCGAACAGCGCGCTCCGCCAGGGCAGCGCCTTCGTGTCGGCGTCGCGCGCGAGCGCGATGAAGTAGAGCAGCGACAGGAACACGACCGACAGGGTCTCGAGCCCGCTCACCGCCCAGTAGGCGAACGCGGGCACCGCGGCGAACAGGATCACCGGCAGGTTGGCGTAGCGGGGGGAGCCGCCGGCTCTGAGCGCGAGCGCGCGCACCGCGACCAGGCATCCGCCATAGCACGCGAACGCTGCGGCTCGGGCGACCATCAGCGGATCGGATCCGGCGCGATGGGCGATCGCGGACAGCAGCATCCACAGCGTGTTGGAGTAGCCCTCGACCGGTGGCTGCCCGACGTTCCACACCACGCCCGCGCCGCGCGCCAGGTTTCGCGCGAACCGGAAGGTGATGTAGCTGTCGTCGGCGGCGTAGGCGCGGAGCTGGTAGAGCAGCGTGGCGCCGAGCGCGATCGCGATGCCGTAGGCGAGCAGCATGCCGGTGCGGCCTTCGCTGGTGATCTCGGTCCACAGCGCGGGGATTGGGCGCCCGCGCATCTGGAGCGCCGCCTCCGCCACGAGCACCGCCCCGAGCAGTGCGGTGAGGCTCTGCTGCAGCCCGTAGTCGGGCGGCAGGCCGCGCAGCGTGTCGAGCAGCACGCTGCCGGCCAGCAGCGCGATGCCGGCGAGGAGAATGAGGATTGGCCCGGGTGCCATGCCCGCCGGGCGTGGGTTCATCGAGGCGCGCGTCCGCGCACGGACTCGTTGGGGGGCGAGGCCCCCATTTCCTTTGCCGACGCTCCGGTCTCGCCGTTGCCCTCCGCCTCGGACTCGGCGGGCGGCTCGATCAGGGCCAGCGCGGGCTCGAGCGCCAGGCCCAGCACCTGCGCGATGCGCTCGACCGGGGCGAAGATCAGGTGCGGGCGGATGTCGACCGGGATCTCCTCAAGATCTTTCTGGTTGTCGGCGGGGAAGATGACGGTGTGGATCCCGGCGCGATGCGCGGCGAGCACTTTCTCCTTGAACCCGCCGATCGGCAGCACCCGGCCGAGCAGCGTGATCTCGCCGGTCATCGCGATTCCGGTGCGCACCTTGCGCCCGGTGAGCGCGCTCACCAGCGCCGTGCACAGCACGATTCCCGCCGACGGACCGTCCTTGGGGATCGCCCCGGACGGCAGGTGAATGTGGATGTCCGCCTGTTCGAAGAAGCCGGGATCGATGCCGAGCTCCTGGCTGTGGGCGCGGATCCACGAGAGTGCCGCCATCGCCGATTCCTTCATGACCTCGCCGAGCTGCCCGGTGAGCTGGAGCTGCTTGGCGCCCGGCATGACCGTGGCCTCGACCGTGAGCACCTCGCCGCCCACCGGCGTCCACGCGAGCCCGAGCGCCTGCCCGGGCACGTCGATGCGGGTCACTTTTTCGTTCAGGAACTGCTCGGGGCCGAGCAGCTCGCGCACCCGATCCGGGGTGATGACGCGCGGCGGATCGCCGCCCTCGGCGACCTGCTTGGCGGTGCGCCGGAGGAGGTTCGCCAGCTCGCGCTCGAGATTGCGGAGCCCCGCCTCGCTGGTGTACTCGCGCGCCACCTTGAGGATCGCGTCGTCCTGGATGCTGAGCGTGAGCGTTTCGAGGCCGTTCTCGCTGATGATGCGCGGGATCAGGTGGCGCTTGGCGATCTCGAGCTTCTCCGCGTCGGTGTAGCCCGCGAGCTCGATGACCTCCATGCGGTCGCGCAGCGCGGGCGGCACCGGGTCCAGGTAGTTCGCGGTGGTGATGAACAGCACCTGGGAGAGATCGAACGGCACGTCGAGGTAGTGATCCATGAACGTGTGGTTCTGTGCCGGGTCCAGCACCTCGAGCAGCGCGCTCGAAGGGTCGCCGCGGAAGTCGGAGCCCAGCTTGTCGATCTCGTCCAGCATGAAGAGCGGGTTGCGCGAGCCGGCGCGGCGCAGGCCGCGGATGATGCTGCCCGGCAGCGACCCGATGTAGGTGCGGCGGTGGCCGCGGATCTCGGCCTCGTCGCGCACGCCGCCCATCGACTGGCGCACGAACTTGCGGCCCAGCGCCCGCGCGATCGACTGGCCGAGCGAGGTCTTGCCGGTGCCCGGTGGGCCGGCGAAGCACAGGATCGGCGTGCGCGCGTCGGGCTTGAA
The DNA here is from genome assembly GCA_035275545.1 of Candidatus Eiseniibacteriota bacterium. Classification (GTDB taxonomy): domain Bacteria; phylum Eisenbacteria; class RBG-16-71-46; order RBG-16-71-46; family RBG-16-71-46; genus WS-11. Next base: position 7,742 of record DATEMP010000091.1, read on the forward strand.
GCGGCGCACCGCGAGGTACTCGAGGATGCGCTCCTTGATCTTGTCGAGCGCGTAGTGATCCTCGTCGAGCACCGAGCGGGCGTGCTTGAGGTCCAGGTTGTCCTCGGTGGTCACCGCCCACGGCATGTCGCACATCCACTCGAGGTAGGTGCGCGCCACCGTGTACTCGGGCGCCTGCGGCGGGATGCGCGTGAGGCGCGCCAGCTCGCGATCCGCCTCCTTGCGCACGTCCGGTGGCATCTGCGCCTTCTCGATCCGCTCCTTGAGCTCGTCGATCTCGCGCTGCGTCTCGTCGCCCTCGCCCAGCTCCTTCTGGATCGCCTCCAACTGCTGGCGGAGCACGAACTCCTTCTGCCGCTTGTCGAGCGAGTCGCGCACCTGCTCCTGGATCTTGGCGCCCACCTCGAGCACCTGGAGCTCGCGACCCAGCATCTCGTTCAGCCGCTGGAGCCGCTGCTTGACGTTCACCGCCTGGAGCAGCACCTGCTTGTCGTCGGTCGGCATGTCGAGCACCGAGGCGACGAAGTCGGCGATCCGGCCCGGCGGGGTCTGCGCGCGTGCGGTCGACACCGCCTCGTCGGCGACGGTCGGCGAGAGCGCGACCACGCGCTCGAACTGGTCGAGCAGGGTCTTGACCAGCGCTTCGGTCTCGACGTCCTCGACCTCGATCTCCTCCAGCGGCTCGACGCGCGCGGTGATGTAGGGATCGCGCGACTCGACCTCCGCCAGCCGGACGCGCGAGACGCCCTGGAGCACCGCGGAGATCTGCCCGTCGGGGAGCCGCACCATGCGCAGGATGTTGCACAGCGTGCCGACCGGGCGGAGTGCCGAGGGCGGCGGATCCTCGGCGTCGCCCTTCTGGAGGAACACCGCCAGCATGCGGTCGGCGGCCACCGCGTCGCTCAGCAGGCGCACGCTCTTCTCGCGCCCGACGCCGAGCGGCAGGATGCCGAGCGGGAACACCACGGTGTCCTTGACCGGCAGCACGCGGACCGGACGCGGCTCCTGCGCGGCAGGGGCGTCGGGAGCTTCGACGACCGGCTTGCTCTTGCGGGCCCGGGTCGGCATCAGCGGGGTCCGTCGTCTCTCCGACCGCGCGGGCGGCCGGTCACTGCGCCTCCTCGCGCACCGGAACATCCGTGGGGCGTGGTGAAGCGGCCGCGGCGAGCTGGATCTCGAGCATGCCGTCGCGATAGGTGGCGACCACGCTGGCGTCGTCCGCTTCCCAGGGCAGCTCGACCCGGCGGGTGAACTCGCCGAAGAAGATCTCGGCGCGGTGATAATGGGCGCCCGCCACCTCGGGCGGCACGACGCGGCGGCCGCTCACCTCGAGCACGCGCCCATGCAGGCGCACCCGCACGTTCTCGCGCGGCACGCCCGCCAGCTCGACGATCACCCGCGCATTCTGCTCGCTCACCACCACATCGGTGGGAGGGACCCAGGGTTGCTCGCCGAAATGGGCGGACGGATGGCGCGCGTAGACCAGGTCGTGAAAGAGGCGCTCGACTTCACGCTGGATGTTTTCGAGGGGATCGGATGGGTTGCGAGGCATGCGGGGCTCCGGCGGCGCTATCTCACATTCAGGATAGCCCGTGCCGCGGGCAGCGGCAATGCGGGTGCTAGCCCGGGCGCCTCAGAGACTCTGTGTCCAGTTGTGGACCTGGCCGGTGATGGTGAGGCTCATGCGCCGGCAGGTCTCGTCGAGCGCCGCAGCGCTGGGCCAGGAGTGAAGGCCGCACGAGCACACGATCCGGCCGTCCTCGCGCTCCTGGAGCGTGCACGGCTTGCCATCGGTCGCTTTGCAGAGTGGGCACATCCCGGCCTCCTTTGGGAGCGGGAACGTAACGCGTCGGCTCGCCGCGCTCAAACCGGCCCGGCGCCCAGCCCCACTTCGGCCGCAATCTCGCCGGTGATGGCGCTGGCGCGCGCGATGCGCGAGAAGATCCCGGCGCTCTTGCGGGCGGTCCGTCTTCGCCCGGGATCCTGGTAGTCGACGTGGTAGAGGCCGAAGCGGGCTTTGAACCCGTCCGCCCACTCGAAGTTGTCGATCAGCGACCAGTGGAGGTAGCCGATCACCGGCACCCCGCGCTCGATCGCCCGTCCCATGCGCAACAGGTACTCGACCAGGGCGCGGGGCCGAAACGCGTCGGCGGCGTCCGCGAAACCGTTCTCGGTCACCAGCACCGGCACGCCGCTCGCGCCGGCCCGCACCAGCGCCTCCTCGAATCCGGGCGGGTGGATCTCCCAGCCCAGGTCGGTGACCGGTACGCCCGGGGTCGCGACGTGCGGCTCGGCCGAGAGCGCGCGCACCTTCCAGCGCGTGTAGTGATTGATGCCGAGGTAGTCGAGGCTCTGCTTCAGCTCGGGCACGTGACGCTTGACCGCGCGCACGCCGGGGACCGCGAGGTCGATGTCGCCCGTGACCGGCGCGCGCGCCACCGCCTGGTTGAACACCGCGTCCTCGATCCGCGCCTGCATGAGATCGAACGGGAACCAGGGCCTTAGCGGCTCGAGCGTCACCCACGCCTTGGCGAACCCGACGATCGCCGCGCGCCCGTCCCCGTCGGCGTCGCGCGTGTCCTCGGCGTGCAGGGTGCGGTAGGCGAGGCCATGCGCCTCGAGCAGGTTCGCGATCACATTCAGTGCCGCGGCATCGCTCTTCTTCGCGGGCGGCCACTTGCCCTCCGAGAACGAGCGGAAGCCGTAAACGTCGGGCTCGTTCACCGTGCACCACCAGTCCACCTCGCCGCCGAACTCGCGGGCGCAGAAGTGGACGAAGGCGACGAAGCGGTCGATGGTGCCGCGGTCCTCCCAGCCGCCGCAGTCGGCGATCCAGAGCGGGTTGGTGAAGTGGTGGAGCGTGACGATCGGGGTGAGGCGGTGGCGCCGGAGCGAGGCGAGCACCGCGTGGTAGTGGGAGACCGCCGCCGGGTCGATGCGGCCCTCCTCGGGCTCGATGCGGCTCCACTCGAACGACAGGCGGTGCGCGTTGTGCCCGTCGCGGGAGGCGAGTGCGAAGTCCTCGTCGAACTTCTCGAAGTGACGGCACGCCTCGCCGCTGGTGGTGCCGTCGGCGATCGCGCCCGGCCGCTGCTCGAAGCGCCACCAGTCGTTGAGCACGTTGCCGCCCTCGACCTGGTGGGCGGAGGTGGCGGTGCCCCACATGAATCCGGCCGGGAACGCGCGCAGGACTTCGCTCAACGAGGCTCCATCCGCATGCACCTCCCGTGCGTGGCCGCGCGCGGGGCGCGCCGCGGCCGGGCCGGCAGGTTAGCAGGCTGGTATCGTGCCGGCCATGAACGTGGGGTTGCGTCTCGCGGACGGCTGGCAGGATCGCGTCGATCCGGCGTGGCGTGAGGGCTGGGTGCCGCGGCCATTCGATCTCGGCGACGGCACCGCGGAGGTGGTGGTGATGGGCGAGGGGCCGCCGCTCATCCTTCTGCCGCCGCTCCCGGGATACAAGGAGAGCTGGATCGCGGTGGCGTGGCGGCTCGCCCGGCGCCACCGCGTGATCACCTACGACCTGCGTGCGCGCTTTGCGGGCGCGCCCTCGTGGCGGGAGCTGGAGGCCGACCTCGAGCGCATTGCCGAGGCGTTCGCGCCCGGTGTGGCGACCGTGGTCGGGCACTCGCTGGGCGGCGCGCTCGCCCAGCGCTGGGCACTCGCGCGCCCCGAACGGGTCTCGGCGCTGGTGCTGAGCAGCAGCTTCGCGCGCGTCGGCAGCACCCGCGGCCAGTGGCGCAAGCGCTACGTCGAGCAGGTGCTGGTGCTGGCTTCCCAGCGCTGGCTGCCGGAGTCGATGGCGGCCCCGCTCGCGCGGCGGCTGGGTGCGCGCGGGGCCTGGGTCTACGACCCGCGCTGCGACGAGCGCATCCTCGCGTTCGTGCGGCACGGGATCCGCTGCGTCCCGATCGGCCTCGCGCAGCAGCGCGTCCGGCTCGCGTTCGCCCACGACACCCGCGCCGACCTGAAACGGATCGCCTGCCCGACGCTGCTGGTGGTGGGGGAGTGCGAGGCCCTCTGGGCGCGCGAGGCGACCGATGCCCTGGCGCGCGCCATTCCCGGGGCCGAGGTGCGCGTGTCGCCGGGGGTCGCGCACCTCCATCCGTTCTCGGGAGCCGCGTGGCTGGCCGAGACGATCGAGCACTGGCTGGACCGCGTGTTGAACCGCACCGCGGCCAGCGGGTAGACTCATCTCGTGCGATTGCTCCGACTTGTGTGCCTGCTCGCGATCCTGGCGCCCACCGCGGCCCTGGCGATGCCCTGCTGCGATCCGGTCGAGGACTCCGCCTGCTGTGATCCCGGCGGCGACTGCCCGACCGCGCCTACCGGCGAGTGCATGCTCACCGCCGGGAGCGCGCCGGTGGTGGTGGTCAGTGCTCCGTCGCTCGAGGCGCCGACCGTCGCTGTCGCCGCGCTGCTCGACACTCCCCCGAACGCGGCCGGAATAGCGTCGGCCACCATCTCCGGCCCAGCGCCGCACGTTCCTCTCTACATCGACCTGCACACGCTTCGGAACTGAGCGCTCCCCGCGCTCCCCCTTTCGTTCCCGGTTCCGAACCGTTCATTCCTCCTTGCGAGGTCGATGTCCATGCATTCGCTGTTCGCGGCCGCGCTGGCCATCCAGCTCGCCGCAGCACCCGCGGATTCCGCGGACTCCAGTGCGACGAGGGCGCTGTCGCGCCCGCGCCCGCGCATCGCCGCACCCACTTGAAGCGGCTGACCCGGCGAGGGGGCGCCGCTCCGGGGGAGCGGCCTTCAGACGAAATGGGCGTTCTCGCTACGCTACGTGGACACCGAGCTGGTTCGGCCGCGCTGGCGGCTGAACGGGAGCCGTCGCGTCGTGCCCAAGCTCCAGGTCGGGTTCGAGTTCAACCCGGCCGCGGGCGAGGTGCTTCCGACTGCGACCTGGTTCCTGCTGGCCGAGCACGGGCGGCGGCCCGCGGCATTCCTCGGGACGAGCTCCGATCGCATCGGCTCGCCGGAGGGCATGCAGGCGTACTACATGACGGTGGCCAAGAACTTCGAGCGGGTTCCGGTTTCGATCTACGCGAGCCTCAACTATTCGGAGTGGGACGAAGGAATCAACGTACCCTTCGGGGCGAACGTCGAGATCCTGCCGCGGATCACCGTGCAGCCCCTGTTCGATGGGGATCGCATGCATCTGATGGCGACGTACTCGGCGCAGCATTTCAACGTCACATTGATCCATGCCTGGCTCGAGCGGTTCGGTATCGCCGTCTCGGCGGGCTTCTGAAGGAGACGCGATGAAGCGAGTCTGGTATCTGATGGCTGTTCTAGCCGCGCTGATCGTGGGCGCGAGGCCCGCTGCGGCGGAGAAGGCGCTCTGCCTGGTCTGCAGCGTGAAGGAGGGCGCTAGCCACGAGGAGGAGGTCAAGGCGTGGCGCACCTACGAAGGCACCCGCTACGGCTTCTGCTCGGAGAAGTGCGCGAGCGAGTTCGACGCCGACGCGGCCGCCTACGTGCCGCCGGTGCTGCCGCGGCCGGCGCCGGAGCTGTCGGTCGCGGATCTCGCCGGGAAGCCGGTGACGTGGAAGTCGCTCGAGGGCCGGGTGGTGCTGGTCGACTTCTGGGCGACCTGGTGCGGGCCGTGCCGGAAGTCGATGCCCGAGCTGCAGGCGCTCCACGAGAAGTACTCTGCCCGCGGGTTCACGGTGCTCGGCGTGTCGATCGACGAGGGGAACGCGGCCGCCAAGGTGAAGAAGTTCGTCGCCGCGAGGAAGATCCGCTATCCGATCGCGGTCGACTCCGAGAAGACGCCCACCTGGGAGCGGTACCGCGTCAAGGCGGTGCCCGCCGCGTTCCTCGTGGACCAGAAGGGCCAGGTGGTGGCGCAGTGGACCGGCACGTCGGTCGACGCGGCCGATCTCGAAGCCAGGCTCGGCGCGCTGCTCAAGCCCACGGACTGATCGTTGCGCCGCGCCCGCCGCGGTGCCACGATCAACCCATGCGCTGCGCGGTGACATTGCGTCGGAATGGAGCGGGTGTGGTCGCCACCTGCGCCGACGTGCCGAGTTGTGAGGGCCGCGGTGCCACCCGCGACGAGGCGATCGCACGCCTGCGCGAGTCGCTCGCCTTCTGGCTCGAGATGTGTCCCTGCGACGTGACCACGGAGCCCGGCCTGGTGCTCGACGTGGTGAGGGACGAGACCGGCTAGCGACTGTCCCCGGGCACGGTGCCCGGGCTCCGCCGGAGGGCGCGGAACACCTGGATCGCGCCCACCACGAAGAACGACCACGAGACGCTGTTGACGATCATGGACGGCCAGAACGCCGCTCCCGACGCCAGCGGCTCGGGGAGCAGGCCGACCCACGGGAACGAGAGCACCGGCCAGGCGATCCGCGCGTACGCCTTGCCGCCGCCGGGCGCGGCGTTGCCGGGGTGGAACATCCAGGCGTGGCACTGCAGCAGGAAGTGCAGCACCGCCACGGTGACGAACAACAGGATCCGGCGCACCATCCAAGTGTTATCGGCCGCGCGAGCGACCGGCCGCACGGCCAGTTGTGCTAGTTTGCGGCGCCTATGTCCTCCGCCGCACCCGGCGCGACGTGGAGCACCCGGTTCCGCGCCCTTCGCCACCGCAACTTCCGGCTTTTCTGGTACGGGCAGCTGGTGTCCGTGGTCGGCACCTGGATGCAGGCGGTCGCCCAGCTCTGGCTCATGCACCGGCTCACCGACTCGGCCTTCATGCTGGGGCTGCTGGGTTTCATCCAGCTCCTGCCGGTCATGCCGCTCACGCTCTGGGCGGGCGTGATCGCCGACCGCATGGACAAGCGCCGGCTCATCACCATCACCCAGGCGCTCTCGCTGGTGCAGGCGGCCCTGCTCGCGGTGGTGGTGAGCCTGGGCGTGGTGCAGCCGTGGATGGTGCTGGTGCTCGCCTTCGTCTTCGGCACCGTGAGCGCGTTCGACCTGCCGGCGCGCCAGTCGTTCCTGGTCGACCTGGTGGGCAAGGAGGATCTCCCCAACGCGATCGCGCTCAACTCGGCGGCCTTCAACGCCGCGCGCGTGGTGGGCCCGGCGGTGGCGGGCATCGTGCTTGCCGCGGCGGGGGAGGCGACCTGCTTCTGGGTGAACGCGGTGAGCTACCTCGCGGTGGTGGTGGTGCTCATGCGCATGAACCTGCCGCCGCGCGTAGCCGACGCGGAGTCGCCCGGCCCGGGCGCGCTGCGCGAGGGGATCGCATACGCGCTCAGCGTGCCCTCGATCCGCAACCTGCTGATCCTGCTCGGCATCACCAGCAGCCTCGGCTTCCAGTACACGGTGCTGCTGCCGGTCTACGCGCGCGACATCCTGCACGCGGACGAGCAGGCCTACGGGCTCATGACGTCGGCGTTCGGCCTCGGATCGCTGCTCTCGGGCGTGCTCATGACGCGCAAGCAGGACCGCTGGGCGCTGCGCCGCAACCTGCTGATCGGACTCGGGACTTCGGCGCTCGGTATGGCGGGGTTCGCGTGGTCGCGCCAGCTGCCGCTCACGATGGTGATGGGCTTCCTGGCCGGCTTCGGGCTCATCCTCTACGTGGCGACCACCAATACGCTGCTCCAGCTCACCACCGAGGACCGCTTCCGCGGGCGGCTCATGGGGCTCTACACGTTCATGTTCATCGGCACCGCGCCGGTGGGATCGCTGCTCGCGGGCGAAGTCGCGCAGCACTGGGGCGCCCCGATCGCGACCAGCATCTCGGCGTTCGTGCTGTTCGGCGGCGCGGTGTGGGTGTTCTTCCGCCTGCGGGTGCTCGCGGCGCGCGAGGCGGCGCAGGCGGTGCCCGCGTTCACGGAGAAGATGGGATAGGCATTCCGGCGGTGCTCGCGTAGA
>DATEMP010000092.1:0-5454 GCA_035275545.1 Candidatus Eiseniibacteriota bacterium
ATGCTCGCCGAGGCCTCCTTCGCGCTCGGCGATCCGCTCCAGGCGCACCAGGCACTCGGGCGCGCGTTCGCCGGCGAGTGGCGGGGCGATAGCCTGGCCCTGGACGAGGCCCGGAGGCTGCGCGCACGGATCCGGATCACCCGCGCGCCCATGCGCACCGGCCGCTGATCGGCGTCCGTGCGAGGATCGCCCGCGCCGGTGCGGTGGTGTGCTTGTTGACCCCCGGTGTGGCGGATAGACTCCGCGCCATGCATCCCACCCCGCGCATCCTGCACGCGATCGTGATCAGCATCCTGCTCGCCGCGCCCGCGCACGCCGCGAAGGCCAAGGCCAGGCCCAAACCGGCCGCCGCGCCCGCCGCGGCGACGGCGGGCGGACCCGCGCTCTCGCCCGCCACGTTCAAGGTCGAGCGCCACGCGCTCAAGAACGGGCTGGTGGTGCTCACCCACGAGGACCACGCGGTGCCGGCGGCGACGTTCTGGCAGTGGTTCAAGGTGGGCTCGCGGAACGAGGCGCCCGGGATCACCGGCATCTCGCACTACTTCGAGCACATGATGTTCAACGGCTCGAAGAACGTGCCGCCCAAGGAATACGATCGCATCCTCGAGTCGAACGGCGGCTATTCGAACGCGTTCACCGACCGCGACATGACCGCCTACTACGAGGACATCGCCTCCGACCGCCTCGATGTCGTGTTCCGCCTCGACTCGGACCGCATGGCATCCCTGTCGCTGCTCCCGGACCAGCTCAAGAGCGAGATCGAAGTGGTCAAGGAGGAGCGCCGGCTGCGCACCGACAACGACATCGCCGGGCTGCTCGACGAGCAGCTCTACGCGGGCGCGTTCCTCGCGTCGCCGTACCGGTGGCCGGTGGTGGGCTGGATGGGCGACCTGAACCGCATCACCCGCGAGGAGTGCGTCGCCTACTTCCGCACCTACTACGCGCCCAACAACTGCATCCTGGTGCTGACCGGCGACTTCGATACCGCGAAGGCGCTGGCGCAGATCGAGACCGCGTTCGGCGCCATCCCCGCGCAGAGCCCGCCCGCCGCCCCCATCAACTCCGAGCCCGAGCAGCAGGGCGAGCGCCGCGCGGAGGTCCATCACCCGGCCGAGAACGTGAGCTTCCAGGTGGGCTACAAGGCCCCGGGCGTCAAGAGCGAGGACACAGCGGTGCTGGACGTGCTCGGCTCGATCCTCTCGGACGGCGAGTCGTCGCGCCTCCACCAGGCGCTGGTCTACCGGTCGCAGATCGCGCTCGCGGCGAGCACCTTCTTCCGCACCCGCCTGGACCCGACCCTGTTCGAGTTCTACGTCGAGATGAAGCCCGGCAAGACCGCGGCCGAAGGCGAGACGGTGCTCTACGGCGTGCTCGACACGCTCGCGAAGCAGGGCCCGACCGCGCGCGAGCTGGAGAAGGCCAAGAACCTGCTCGAAGCCGCGTTCGTGAAGTCGCTCAAGACCAACAACGGCGTGGGCGAGCAGCTGGGCTACTACGAGCACGTGTTCGGGGACTACAACGCGATGTTCCGCACCATCGACCGCTACCGTGCCGTGACCCTCGAGGACTGCCGCCGCGTCGCGCAGCAGTACTTCGTGCCGATGCGCCGCACCGTGGTGACGCTGGTGCCGGAGACCGAGCCCACCGCCGGGGCGCAGCCCTGATGGCCGCGCGCGCGTTCCGCCCGCGGCGTTCCCTTGCACTCCTGATGGCCGCCGGGCTGGGCATGCTCGGCGCCTCCGCGGTGCCGGTCGCGACCGCCGCCCCGCTCCAGCTTCCCGCCTACACGCGCACCACCCTCGACAACGGGCTGGTCGTCTACATCATGCCCACGCGGCGGCTGCCGCTGGTCGACTTCCGCCTGCTGGTGCGCGCCGGCTCGGTGAACGATCCCACCGGGCGGGACGGGCTCGCGCACCTGACCGGCGAGCTGCTCACCCAGGGTGCCGGGCGGCGCAGCGCCCAGCAGATCGCCGAGGACATCGCGTTCGTGGGCGGGACGCTCGAGTCGAACGCGAGCAGCGAGCAGCTGGTGGTCACCTGCGAGGTGCTCAAGAAGGACTTCGGCGTCGGGCTCGAGCTGCTGCGCGACGTGGTGGTGTCGCCCACGTTCCCCGAGGCGGAGTTCTCGCGCAAGAAGGACGAAGCGATCGGCGAGATCGCGAGCCAGCTCGACGACCCCGCGACGGTCGCGACCCAGGAGCTGGGTCCGTTCCTGCTCGGGTCGAGCCCGCTCGCGCACCCGGCCCTGGGGTGGAAGAAGACGGTGAGCGCGATCACCCGCGACGACGTGACGCGCTTCCACGCCCAGTTCGTGCGGCCGGACAACGCGATGCTCGCGGTGGTGGGTGACGTCGACCCGCAGGAGGTCAAGGCGGCGCTCGAGAAGGCATTCGCAGGCTGGAAGGCGAGCGGCAGCAAGCCCGGCGATGCCTACACCGCGGTGCCGCAGGCGCGCGGGCGCCAGATCCTGATCATCAACAAGCCCGAGGTCACGCAGACCCAGATCCGGCTCGCATGCATGGGTGTGCCGCGCAACCACCCCGACTACTATCCGATCACGGTCGCCAACACCATCCTCGGCTCGGGGTTCACGTCGCGGCTGGTGAACGAGATCCGGGTCGTCCAGGGGCTCACCTACTCGATCAACAGCCGGTTCGGGATGTTCCGGAACGCGGGCACGTTCCGCATCAGCACGTTCACCAAGAACGAGACCCTGCGCAAGACCATCGACGAGACCCTGAAGGTGGTGAAGACCCTGCTGGACGCGGGCCCCAGCGAGCAGGAGCTCGACAAGGCCAAGCGCTACCTCACCGGGCAGTTCCCGCTCGGCCTCCAGGCACCCGATGCGCTCGCGACCCAGCTGCTGGACGTCGATTTCTACGGGCTCGATCCCAAATACGTGGAGACCTTCAACGACCGCATCAACGCGGTCACCATGACCGACGCGCGCCGGGCGCTGAAGTCGTACGTCTGCGTCGACGACCTGCGCATCCTGGTGGTGTCGAACCCCGAGCTCGCGAAGAAGGCGCTCGAAGGGCTGGGGCCGGCCGAGGTGAAAGACCCGCAGTAGCCGCGGAACGCCCGGCCGGCGCGCCGGCGCGCCGGCCCCCCAAGGCCCCCCCGAACTCGTCACTGGATCGCGGGCCCCCGGCGTCCGATAACCCGTGGATATGACCCACGAGTCCAGGCCGGGACTGCCGACCCCGCTCAACGCCGAGCTCGCCGTGGAGCCGCACACCTCGCTGGTGCGCGAGCCCGCGCACGCCACCGGCGTGCTCGCCAACATGAGCCACGAGATCCGGCCGCCGATGAACGCGCTGATCGGCACCGCGCGGCTGCTGCTGCAGACCGACCTCGACGAGGACCAGCGCGCGCTCGCCGACGTGGTCTGGAAGTCCGGCCAGGCGGTGCTCCGGCTGGTCAACGACGCGTGCGAGTTCGCCCGGGTCGAGAGCGGCCCGCTCGACCTGGACAGCATCTCCTTCGACCTGCGGGTCGCCGTCGACGAGACCGCGTCGCTCCTCGCTTCGCTCGCGCGCGAGAAGGACCTCAGCTTCGAGTGCCGCGTGCACCACGAGGTGCCGTCGCGATTGCGCGGCGATCCCCATCGCCTGCGCCAGATGATCTTCAATCTCGCCGAGGCGGCGATTCGCGCCACCGCGCGGGGCGGCGTGTTCGTGCGGGTCGGGTGGCTGCGGGAGAACGATGCGAGCGTCACGGTGCGGGTGGTGGTGACCGACACGCGTGCCCAGGATGCGCGCACCACCACCGCCGACCACGATCCGCTCGGTCTTGCGATCGTCGAGCGGCTGGTGACCCTCATGGGGGGCCGGACCGGGTTCGACGATCTCCAGGGCGAGGGGCGCCGCGCCTGGTTCGAGGTGAGCCTCGACAAGCAGGACACGGGTGACCGGATGCCCGCCGCCGGTCCGGCGGTAGAGCTCGCCGCCCGGCGGGTGCTGGTGGTGGATTCGTGCCCGGCGGCGCGCCGCACGCTGAGGGGCAAGCTCGACGCGATCGGCTGCCGCCACGCCGAGGCCGGGGACGCCGACGAGGCGCTCGCCGTGCTGCACCGGGCGGTCAAGACCGGCGACCCGATCCACGTGGCGCTGGTCGAGCGTGACCTTCCGGGCGTCGACGGGGAGGAGCTGGGGGGCCGGATCCGGTCGGATCGCGCCCTGGATGTGTGCGCGACCGTGATGCTCTGCACCGTGGGACGGCGCGGGGACCTGACGCGCGCCCGCGCCCGCGGCTTCTCGGCCTACCTGCCCAAGGCCCTGCACACGACCGTGCTCGCCGACGCGCTGCGCGAGGTGATCCGCAGCACGCTGACCGGATCGCGCGACCAGGAAGCGGAGCTGGTGACGCGCCACTCGATCGCGGAGGCGCGCCGCAGCCACACGCGCGTCCTGCTGGTGGAGAACAGCGCGCTCAACCAGCTCGTGACGCGATGGTTCCTGGAGCGGCTCGGGTACCAGGTCGAGGTGGTGGAGAGTCTGGTCGCGGCCCGGGCGGCGTGTCAGCGCGAGGTCGTGGACATCGTCATCGTCGACAAGCTCCTGCCGGACGGCGATCCCGGTGACCTGGTGCGCGAGCTGCGCGAGCGCGACGGCGCCCAGCGGCGCACCGCGATCGTCGGCCTGTTCGACGATCCGCGCCTGGACGCCCGTCTCACCAAGCCGGTCGACCTCGAAGTGCTGTCCGGGATCCTGGCCCGCCTGACGAACACGGCGGCGGCCGCCGAGGAGAGCGACGACCAGGCGCCGGGCGCGCTCGAAGAGCGGCGCGCACAGCCGCGAGCGGGCGTGATCGAGGTGGTCGTCGACACACCGCTCGTCGTCGAGCCGATCGCGGAAACGTCCGTCGCCGAGACGCCGATCGTCGAGGCGCCGCCGGTGGTGGTGCCGCTGGTGCTCGAGCCGGCCGTGACGGAGTCGTTCGCCGGGGAGCTGCCCGTGCTCGGGCCGCGCGCCGTGGAGCCGCTGGTGCTGAAGCCGGCGGCCTGGCCCGCACGCACGGACGCGCAGGTGTTTCTCGCCGAGCTCCGCCCGCGCCTGGACGTCCTCACGCGCGCGTTGCGCTCGGGCCATGCCGCCGAGGTCGAAGTGGAAGCGCAGGCGCTCGCGGTGCGGTCGGCGGCGATCGGCGCGACCGAGTGCGCCGCCGCTTTCAGAGCTCTCGAGGCGCTCGGGAAGAGCGGGCAGCTCGAGGGTGCGACCCCGATCCTGCACCGCGCCTGCGTCCATGCGTTGCGGGCCGAGCGGGACGCGGCGGCCGAGCCCGACCAGCGCCTCAGCGCCTGACGATTCGCGCGCCCCGGCCTGCGGGCGTGCCGGCGGGGGAGCGCGCGAGGGCCTGTGCTACGCTCGCCCGCCGTGTCCGACTCCGCACCATCCACGCGCCCGGGAACGAGCAGACTCCATGCCCACGCTGCGTGATCTCGGCGAGGTC
>DATEMP010000093.1:0-3788 GCA_035275545.1 Candidatus Eiseniibacteriota bacterium
CCCGTCGCGCAGCCGCGGGTGGTGGCCGTGCACCCGGAGCCGCGCGCCGACGCCGACGCCGAGTTCGAGAGCGCCGGCACCGAGCGCATCCGGTTCGGGAGCGTCAATCTGTTCGTGTCCGGGCCGCGCACCCAGGCGCAGGTCGAGCTGCGCTGGAAGGGGCTGGCGCGCATGGGCGGCGCCTCGGGCTGGAGCACCCGTGACGGGGCGCACCACCTGATCGCCCAGGCGACCCTCGCGGCGGTGCAGGAGTTCCTGTCCGGCGAGGTGGCGTTCGGCTCGCCCGACGTGGACTTCATCCGCATGGGACGCCGCCGTGTGGCGATCGTCGCGCTCCCGCTGCTCGCCCATCGACAGGAGCGCACGTTGGTGGGAAGCTGCGCCGTCGAGCAGGACGTGCCGCAGGCGGTGGTGCTGGCGACCCTGGCGGGACTGAATCGCATTGTCGGCGGGCTCCCCACGCGGGTGCCCACCGAATACGTGTTGAGACCGACATCTACCTAGGAGGAAGCGGAGCGAGCCTTTCCCAGCGAGACATGCGAAGCGGACCCACCCGTTGTAGTTGCTGTTGAAAAATCCAAGTAATAAGGAGGTGGGCCAAACATGGACCTCGTTCTCATCGAGATCATCAGCTTCTTCGGTAAGGCTGGCTGGTAAGCAGTCTGCCGTCTGAAGTGAAGTGAGGGATCAGGCTCCAAGTGGGGGTGTCGGTCTCCTTCTTGTTCGTGCCGCACTTCGCAAGGATGCGAACCATGTGCCCCGGCGACAGGACCTCGTGAACGAACCTTTCGCCCCGCGTCACCGCCGCGCCTTCAAGGTCTACTTCGCGGCGGTCCTCGCCGCGTCCGCGGCCGCCTTTGCCATCTTCACGCCCACGGCCGGTCCCGTGGATCCCGTGGCGGCGGTCGTCGTCCTCACCCTCATGCTGTTCAGCGAGACCACCGCCGTGCCGCTCCCGGGTGGCGGCTACGTCTCGGTCGGCGCGGTGCTCGACCTGGCGTGCCTGCTGATCCTCGGGCCGGTCTACACCGCGTGGTTCAACCTGATCGCCACCTTCGTCGCCCAGGCGCTGGTGCTGCGCAAGCCGCTGGTCAAGGTGGTCCACAACATGGCGATCTTCAGCCTCACCGCGTTCGCGGCCGGCTGGGCGTTCATCGCCGCCGGCGGCCGGGTGGGGCAGCTCGACGTGCGGCACGACCTGCTCGCGCTGCTCGCCTGCGGCGGGGTCTACTTCCTGTGCAACTCGACGCTGGTCTCGACCGTGATCGGGCTCACCACCGGACCCGGGATCTGGCGCCAGTGGCAGCGCATCTTCCTGAACGGCATCCTCCACCACCTCTCGTTCATCGCGCTCGGCACGCTGGTGGCGGTGGTCTACCTGAGCGCCGGGCCGATCGGGCTGGTGCTGTTCGGGATCCCGTTCCTGGTGGCGCGCCACTCGTTCCAGCTCTACGTCGAGATCCGCACCGACCTCAAGGACTTCGTGCGCGCGCTCGCCGAGGTGCTGGAGGAGGTCGATCCCTACACGCGCCAGCACTCGGTGCGGGTCTCCCAGTACTCGGTGCGCCTGGCGCGCGGCCTCAAGCTGCGCGAGCGCGAGGTGGACGAGATCGAGTACGCGGCGCTGGTCCACGACCTGGGCAAGATCGGGCCCCACCACCAGCACATCCTCCAGAAGCCCGGCTCGCTCTCGCACGAGGAGCAGCGCACCCTGCGCGGCCATCCCGCGGCCGGGGCGGCGATCGTGCAGAAGGTCCGGGCGCTGCGGCGGGCGGCCGAGATCGTGCGCAGCCATCACGAGCGCCCCGACGGGCGCGGCTATCCGTTCGGGCTCATGAGCGGCGACGTGCCGATCGGGGCGCGGATCCTGAACGTGGCGGACGCGTTCGACGCCATGACCTCGGACCGCCCCTATCGCCGCGCGCTGTCGGTGAACGCGGCGCTGAGCGAGCTGCGCCAGGGCTCCGGCACCCAGTTCGATGCCGAGGTGGTCGCCTGCCTGCTGCGCATGAGCGAGGCGGGCGAGTTTCCGCTGGTCCCGAGCCCGAGCAGCGAGGAGCTGCGCATGCTGAGCATCCGCCCGCGGAGGGCTTTAGGCTGATGCGCTACCGCGACGCGGGCGTGGACGTGGCGCGCAACGACGTGCTCAAGCGCGCGCTCGGGGAGATGGTGCGCACCACCTGGTCGCGCGGCGTGCGGACGATCCCTGGCGGGTTCGCGGGCGTGACCCGGTGGCCGGGCGGCGGGACGCAGATGCTCGCCGCCACCATGGACGGCGTCGGCACCAAGCTCCACCTGGCGCTCGCCGCCGGCCGGGTGGGCGACGCGGCCGCCGACCTGGTCTACCACTGCGCCGACGACCTGCTGGTGCACGGTGCCCAGCCGCTCGCGTTCCTCGACTACGTCGCCCAGGCGCGGCTCGATGCCGGGGTGGTCCAGGCGGTGGTCGAGGGCCTGAGCCGCGCCTGCCGCGAGGTGGGTGCCGCCCTGCTCGGCGGGGAGACCGCCGAGATGCCCGACACCTACCTCGAGCGCGTGGTGGACGTGGCGGGCTGCATGCTCGGCGTGGTCGAGGAGCGGGAGCTCCTGGACGGCAGCGCGGTCGCGCCCGGCGACCGCCTGCTGGGCCTGGGCTCGCTCGGCCTCCACACCAACGGCTACTCGCTCGCGCGTCGCGTGCTCTCGGACTCGGGGCGGACGCTCGCCGACCCGCTGCCGGGCGGCGGCGGGACGCTGGGCGAAGCGCTGCTCGCGCCGCACCGCTGGTACGGCCCGGCACTCGCGCCCGTGATCCGGGCGGGGCGCGTCCACGCGCTCGCCCACGTCACCGGCGGCGGGATCGCCGGGAACCTGGTGCGGGTGCTGCCGGAAGGGTGCCGGGGGCGGGTGCGCGCCCGGGCCTGGACGCGCCCGCCGCTCTTCCGCTGGCTGATCGAGACCGGCCGAGTGCCCGAGGACGACGCGCGCGAGACCTTCAATCTCGGGATCGGGATGATCGTGGTGTGTGCCCCCGCGGAATGCGACGCGCTGGCGAGCGACCTCCAGGGCGCCGGCGAGACCGTGGCGGACCTGGGCGAGATCGTCCCGGGCGAGCGCGGCGTCGAATGGGTGGAGGGACGATGAGGGGAGGGGGACGCCGTGGAACGGTGTGGGGTGGACGGGAACGGGAGGGAGTCGCTCCGCGGGGCCGAGACGGCGCTGCCGGAGCTCTTGGGGGAATCACCGGCCTGGCGTGAGGTGTGCGCGGCACTGCCGCGGGTCGCGGAGAGCGACCTGCCGGTGCTGGTGCTGGGGGAGACCGGGAGCGGCAAGGAGCTGGTGGCGCGCGCGGTCCACGCGCTGAGCGCCCGCCACGCACGCTCGTTCGTGGCGCACAACTGCGGCGCCACGCCCGACACCCTGATCGAGAGCGAGCTGTTCGGCCATGCCCGGGGTGCCTTCACCGGAGCGGTGGCGGACCGCGCCGGTCTGTTCGAGGCAGCAAACCAGGGGACGCTGTTCCTGGACGAGATCGGGGACGCGAGCCCGCTGCTCCAGATGAAGCTGCTGCGCGCGCTCCAGGAGGGCGAGGCGCGCCGCGTGGGCGACACCAAGGTGCGCCGGCTCGACGTGCGGGTGGTGTCGGCGACCCATCGCGGGCTCGAGGACGCGGTCTCGGCGGGCGGATTCCGGGCCGACCTCTACTACCGGCTGAACGCGGTGCGCCTGCGGCTGCCGCCCTTGCGCGAGCGCGGGCACGACGTGGTGCTGCTCGCGCGGCACTTCATCGGCCGGGCGGCCGCGGCGTG
>DATEMP010000094.1:0-15027 GCA_035275545.1 Candidatus Eiseniibacteriota bacterium
CGGGCGCGGGGGCGGGCGCGGTCGCGCTGGTGTCGAGCGAGGTCGCCCACTTGCTCTGGTAGTCGATGAAGCGCGCCGCGAGCCGGTCGGCGATGACCCGCGCTGCCTCGGGGACCTCGTGCTCGACGCGGATGTCCACCAGCCGCGTGTCCGGCACCGGCTCGACGCTCACCGCGGACTCGAGCCAGTCGACCGCCGCGCTGCGGGGCGAGCGTGCCCCCTCGCGCTCGGCGCTGTCCGCTCCCACGCCCAGCCTAGAGGCGGCGCTCGGGAAACCCTCCGCGAGCCGGCGGGAGAGCCGCGTCCGCCAGGTCTGCTCGGGGATCCACCCGCGACCCTCGATCTCCTGGGCGACGCCGTCGAGCAGCGTGCGGCTGGTGATGAGCGCCGCCGCGGTGTACATCGCCTGGTTCTCGGACTGGAAATTGGACGAGCCGACCGGGGCCAGGTCGGGCGCGCGGCGGATCTCGATCCGCACCGTGGCTCGATACACCGGCGGCGTGAGCTCGTTGAGTGCCACGCCGAGCGCCGCGAACACGGCCAACGACGCGAGGATCACACCCTTCCGCCGCGTCATTGCGCGCAGCAATGAACGCGCGTTCACATTTTCGTTATCGCTCGGACGCACCATGACCGTTCCTGTCTCCCTTCGGTCCTAGAACCAACGCTGAGGAATTTCGAGCCGGTCGCCGCTCTGTAGAACCACGTCCTGGATGCGACCCTGCCGGATCTTCGCGATGTCGACCTCGATACGCCGAGGCTTGCCGCCGGTGGTGCGGGTGATGTGCGCCTTCTTGGGCGAGGCGAAGTCCGTGAAGCCGCCCGCCATGTCGCACGCCACCAGCGCGGTGAGACCCTGCTTGATGGGATAGACGCCCGGCTTCTTCACCGAGCCCATGACCGAGACCGTCCCGCCGTACTCCTTGATCGCGACGATCACCTGCGGGTTGACGATGTAGCCGCGCGCGAGGGCCGCGGTCATGCCGCGCGCGATCTGCGGCGTGGCCTGCCCCGCGACCGGGTAGTCCCCGATCAGGGGACAGGTGATGGTTCCGGTCGGGGACACGGTGGTGGTGAACTCGGTCTCCTTCTCGACACCCGCGAACAGCGTCACCTGGAGCACGTCCCCGGGACTCACGAGATAGGCGGTCGACTCGGCGGTGAAGCCGGTCGCGTGGAACATGAGGCCCGTCAACATCACGAGTGCGAGCCGCCCTGATGCACGGAACGCAGCCCGGGCCGATCCGAACGCGTGGGTGATCGCATGCATGGCGCGAGTACTCCTTAGAGGAACAAGTTGAGCCCGGCGTCGAAACGCAGGCGGTGGATGATGGGAACGAGCGCCGGATCGACTGGATTCGGACGCTGATCGAACAGGTACGAGCCCGTCACGCGCAGGTCGAGCCAGGGACGGAGGCGGCGCGCCACCCACCCCGAGGCGCGCGCCAGGGTCACCGGCGTCTGGACCTCGTCGAGCAGGCGGGTGAGCGTGTAGGTGCCCTCGGCGCCGATCACGGTGGCGCGCGCGAGCGTGTCCTCGACGCCGAGGCCGAAGCGGCGTACGCGCGTGAGACCGGGGCTTCTTCCGCCCTCGACGTCGGTCATGGATTCCGCGCGCGCCCAGATGCGGGTGTCGCCGTATCCCCGGTTGACCCTCACCGCGACGTGCGGGGCCGCGTATTTCTGCACGATGACCTCGCCGATCACCGGCGCGTCACGGCGTCCCCAGCCGCTCGCGGACAGGACCACCACCGGACCGATGTGGCCGGCGCCGTCGGCGCCCACCACCTGGCCCTGCCCGGCCTCGAGCTGGGCCGCGAAGCCCGGTCCCAGGCCGCGCCGCAGCCCGGCGGTGAGCATGCGGGTCTGCCAGTAGCGGTACTCACCGAGGTTGATCTGCCGCTGGCGGTAGTTCGCCAGGCCCGCGTTCGCGTCCTTCCGGACCGGCACGATCGCGGTGTTCCACTCGATGACGTACGCGTCACGCACCCCGGGCGCCGGGTACGACGCGCCCCGGATCGTGTAGGCCGCGTCCCCCCAGGGGATGCCGCCGAGGACCGCACCACCCCAGGTGGCGAGCTCGACCCCGGTCGCCGCCAGCGACTGCCCCGGCTCGAGCAGGTCGCGCGACTTGAGGTAACGACCGTCGGCCGAGATCCACACGCCCTCCGACCAGGTGCGATCGGCGCGCCCGGCCGCGTCGTCGGTGACGGTGCGCCCGCGCAGCGAGCGCAGGTTGCCGGAGACGGTGGGCTCGAACGCGTACTGGCGCCGGATCTGGAGCGACAGGCTCGAGTGCTCGGTGGTGCTGGTGAGGCCCAGGCGCGGCGACAGCACGCCCTGCCCCGCCCACGACATCGGATCGTTCCCGGTGCGGAGGAAGTCGTAGCGGGTGCCGACGAACAGGCCGGGACGCCAGCCCTGTCCGCTCGCGGGATGCACGCCGAGCAGCGAGCCGGCGACGATGGAGATGTGGAGCAGGAGCCGCCCGGTCATCCGGTTCCCGATCGCGCGATGGGTGGTCATGGCTAGATCCTCACGCAGCGACCGAGCACCCGCTCGTCGCCCGAAGGACGGCCGCTGCCGTCGTGGAAGGAGACCGAGACCCAGCAGGCCCCGGGGCGACGCCCCTCGATCGACCGCTCCGGCGAGTAGAACGCCAGGCCGGGATGGAGGAGCGGAATGTCGGTCGCGTCGAGCGCGGCGCGCGGCGCGGCGTCCAGCGGCGGCTGGCAGAAGACGCGCGCGTTGACGCCCTGCTCGAGCACCAGCTCGCCGCTGACGCGGACGCCCGGGCCCCGGCCGGCGGGCCAGTCCCGGACCTCGACCCACACCGTGACGTTCATCCGGAGCGCGAACGGAACGAACAGCTCGCGGGCTCCCTCCCGGCACTCACCGACCACGCGGTCATGCGCGAGCGGGCTGCCGTCGCTGTCGGTGAGACGCAGCGCCAGCCGGCACCCGTCGGTCAGTCCGCGAACCGTCTGCTCGGGCTGCACCAGCCGGCGTCCGCTCGGAACCAGCGGCATGGTCAGCACGTCCGCGTCCTCGCGAGGGCTGCCGCCCAAGCGCTCGCGCAGCGTGACCCGCGCCTCGACCGATTCGAGGATGAGCGCGGTCTGGATGGAGGCCGCGGGCGCCGAAGGATCGCCGGAGCGCGCCACGCGCAGCCAGCCCTCCAGGCACACGGGCAGCACGCCCGACATCGAGACCCGTTGAGTGGAGCGGACCCCGCCGGCGTCCAGGGCCGAGGTGTCCGGGCTGGACGACAGGAAGATGACCGCGCTCGGTGAGCGCATCACCTGCCCTCCCGCCTTCGCGTGTTCTCCGATTCCCCTCACCATCGCTCGTCCTCCGCTGACTCGCCGCCGCGCCCGTTCTGGGCCGTGGCGCGTGGTCATCTGCAAACAAGGTTAGGGAGCCGGAGGGGCCGGCACTATCGGGGGTGTCCTTGAAAACGACGCAGGGAATCCCCTGAGGCCGCGGTCGACCGTCTTGAATTGCACCGGCTTGCGCGCCCGGCATCAGGTGGATCACTGAGTCCCAATTCAGGGCATCCCCCCGATGCGACCTCGCGCGGCGACGCCCTAGCCTCGGAGGGTGGAGTTCGGGCCGGAGCACCGGCATCGAACGCCGATCGCGCGGGATCCCGGCAGGGCCGCGCGGCGCATCACGGAGGGCAGCGCACATGACGAGGCTTCGACACCCACGGGGCGCCCTGCGATGCGCGATCGTGCTCGCGCTCGCGATCGCCACCTGCGGGACGGCCCTGGCGGGCACCTACTATGTGGACATGAACAGCTCGGCGTGCTCGAACACCGGCCCCGGCACGCAGGGACTACCTTATTGTTCGATCTCGGCAGCGATCGCCGCGCACCACACCCCGGGCACCATCATCCGGGTGATGCCGGGTGTGTACCGGGAGCAGGTCACGGTCCCGGCATCCGGAACGGCGGTCGCGCCGATCGTCATCGAGGCGGTGGGATCCGACGTGGTCATCGACGGCAGCGACGACTTCACCAGCGCGTCGCTATGGACCCAGTACGCGGGAAACGTGTGGCTGGCGGCGAGCGTGACCTGGGCTCCGATCCAGGTGTTCACGGGCAACACACGGCTCCAGGCCTCCACCGGAACGCCCGACACCCTCCCCGCCGGCAGCTTCGTCTACGTGCCGGGGAGCGGGCTCTACGTGAACGTCGGCGGCGGCAATCCCGGCCCGCACGGCCTGCTGGTGGGCCACCGCACCAACGGCGTCTACCTGTACACGCGCGCCTACGTCCGGGTGGAAGGCTTCACCGTGCTGCGCGCCGATGACCGCGGGATCGAGCTCACCGGCGGCGCGCACCACGTGCAGATCGTGGGCAACCGGGTGCACTACTCGGGCCACTTCGGGATCCAGCTCAACGGCGTCTCGGCGATCCAGGTGACCTCCAACGTCGTCTCCCACAGCGCCGGCCACGGCATCTCGCTGATCGCCGGGACCACCGGCTCGACCATCGAGGCCAACGAGTCCTCCGACAACTCGGACCCGGTGGCGCGCCGGGCGAACGGCATCTACCTGTTCGACGCCCCTCAGAATCGCATCCTGCGCAACCGGGTCCACGACAATCAGGACTCGGGACTCCATATCCAGTCGGGCTCCGACTACACGCAGGCGATCCAGAACATGTCGTGGCACAACGGCGACCACGGATTCGATCACCTGTTCACGATCGGCAACGTCCACATCGGCGAGGTCGCGTACGGAAACCACAACAGCGGCTACTCGATCGAGGCCAACTCGACCGGTCAGGAGATCTACAATTGCATCTCCGTCGACAACGGCCTGACCACCGACTCGTTCGACCTCTACGTGGAAGCCGCGTCCCAGTCGAACTTCCTGTCCGAGGACAACATCTTCTGGAACTCCACCGCGCAGGAACCGGTGCGCTGGGGCGGAACCAAGTACGCCTCGGTCGCCGAGTTCAGCGCCCTGACCACGCGCGACACGCGCACGATCCAGGCCGATCCGCGCTTCGCCGATCCGGCCAACGGCAACTTCCATCTCACGCCGGGGTCGCCCGCCATCGACAACGCCAACTCCAGCGTTCCCAACTGGCCGGCCCTGGACGCCGAGCGGCTTGCGCGCGCCGACGATCCATCCACGTCCAACGCCGGTCGCGGACCGGTCATGTTCGCGGATCGCGGCGCGATGGAGTTCGGCGGGACGCCGGGCGGGCCGGAGCCACCCCCGCCGGGCGGTGGCGCGCCAGCGGCGTGGATGGCGCCCAACCCCCTGGAGAGCACGGGCGTGCTGTCGTTCGCGACCGCCCGCCCCGGTCCGCTCACGGTCCGGATCTACGACATCAACGGCCGTGAGGTTCGCACGCTCATGAACGGGATCGCCGAGGCCGGCGACCACGCGGTGCCGTTCGACGGCACCGGGAACAACGGCCTGACCCTGACGGGCGGCGTCTACTTCTTCCGCATCCGCTCCGACGAGGGCGACCGGTCCGGGCGTTTCATGATCGTGCGCTGAGACGCTCGCCGAAACGCGACGGGCGGAGAGAGCCGAAGCCCTCTCCGCCCGCGCGTCTACGTGGCGATTAGTTCAGGACCACCAGCCTGCGCACCAGGGTCTTCCCCGCCGCCACCATGCGGTAGTAGAAGACGCCGGAGGTGACGGACCGGCCGCTCTCGTCGGTCCGATCCCAGCGCACGGTGTGGAGCCCCGCCGGCATCGACCCGTTCACGAGGTCGCGCACCCGGCGGCCGGTGACGTCGTAGATCGAGAGCCGGGTCGTGGTCTGCGCCGGCAGTCCGAACACGATCGCTGTTCCGTCATTGACCGGGTTCGGCACGTTCTGACGCAGCTCGAGCGGCACCGGCTGACCATCGCCGATCCCCACCACCCCGGTGCCGTTGACCACCAGCTGCAGGGCCGAAGCGTTGCCCCAGTTGCCGATCGCGTCCTGGCCGCGCACCCAGAGCTTGCGCGTCCCCGGGGTGAACGAACCGGTGGGCAGCGAGGCCGAGACGGCGACCTTGGGCGAGGTGAAGGTTCCCGACATCGCGGTTCCGGCGCCGGCGGCCGCAGGCGACGCGCCGATCGACCACTCGGCGGCCGAGATGTTCGAGCTTCCGGTGGTCGAGTCGGAGACGGTCGCCGTGAGGGTCGCGGCGGATCCGATCAGAATCGGGTTGGGACTCGACACGATCGAGCCCGCCACCACGACCGGACCGGCGAGGTCGCCGCCCACCCGCTGGATCGAGAACGGCGCGTTGCTGGCGTCGATCCCCTTGAGGCTGGGCGACCCGTCGTCGAACACGGTGACCCGCACCACCACCGACGGACTGTTGGGCACCGCGGTCAGGTCCCAGTTGTACGGACTCGGGCCCGCGGCCGCGGTGATCGTGACCCACGACGTTCCGCCGTTGGTCGAGTACTCGATCGTGCGCGACCCGACACCGGTGCCGCCGTCGGTCAGCTCGGACCAGGTGATGTTGGTGCTGTTCGTGGTGATGACCTCGCCGCCGTTGGGCGCGGTCACCGTGACCGCCGGCTTGTCGCGGCCCAGGAGCCAGGCGAGCGTGCGGCGCATGAGCTCCCGCCGCGTGGCGCTCGAGGGCGCGTTCGCGAAGTCCACGCCCGACCACTCGTAGTACATGGTGGCGAGCCGCGAGGGCGCTCCGCCCCACACGCCGCTGCCCGGGGTCCCGAGCGGACCGCCGCTGTCCCAGCGGATGCCGGCGTCGTCGGGCGAGCCGTCGCCGCTGCGCCACGACGCCACCGCGCCGCCCGAGGGATCCACCTCGTCGCCCGAGGCGCCGCTGCGGTGCTCGGCGTACGGGAGGCCGCCGGTGTACGGGCCCGAGATCGGGTCCGCGGCGATGCCGGCCACCGAGGTCCAGCCGGCGGGATCGGAGTTGTAGATCGTGCGCAGGGTGTTGAGCACCCACTGCTGCGCCGGCACGGAGTAATAGGGCGAAGTGGGATCGGCGAGCGCCCAGACGATGTCGTGGCCGGTCATCGCCAACCGTCCGCCGCCGTCCAGGTACTGGGTGATCGCGCTCTGAGCGGAGGGGCTCACCGGCGGGTACAGCTCGAGCGACGGCTGCCACCAGATCGCCTTGTAGGACCGCATGCCGGAGGTCAGGTTCCCGAGCGCCGGAGTCTCGGACTGGGAGCCGCTCCAGATCTCGTACGTCCAGCCCAGCTCGGTGAGCGCGCTGGTGTAGTACGTGGGGCGCTCGAACGCATCGCCGCCATAGACCAGGAGCAGGTCGCCGCTCGGCGGCGCGGTGAACGTGTAGTGCGACCCGCCGTTGTCGTCACGGGTCAGGTTGCCGATCAGGTCCTCGGACTCGACGTCGAAGTAGTAGTTCTGTCCCGGCGTGAGCCCGGCGAGCGTCACGCTGTGGGAGAACAGCGCCGCCGCGTCGAACGGGCTCGAGCTGCCGAGCGCCGGCGTGGTTCCGTAGTAGACCTGCGAGGTCGCGTTCTTGTTGGTGATCCAGGTCACGGTGGCTCCGGCGCCGCCCACCGTCGCCGACACCCCGGTGATGACCGGAGGATTGAACGACACGGTGGCGTTCGCCACCACCGTGGCCACCGGCGAGCCGTCGTTGTAGGTGGCGGTGATGACGTCGCCGTGCGAGACGCGCAGCGTGCCGTCACCCGCCGTGCCCGCGAAGGGCGAAAGCGGGATCGAGCCGGTGTAGAGCCCGTTCCCGCCGGGGATGACCAGGGTCTCGCCCGCCGGCTCCGAGGTCGACGCCATGGTCACGGACACCGAGCCGCCGGCGTCCGTGTCGGCCACCTGCACCTCGACCGAACCGCTCGAACCGTAGCTGGCGCGGTCCATCGCGACCGAGCCGGCCGAGGTGCCCACGCCGCCGGTGACCGCGAGGCCGAATCCCTGCGGGCCGACCGGGACGTTGAAGCCCTCGACCCGGATCGTCCACACGCCCGCGGTCGGGAACTTGACCAGCACCGCCTCCTCGACGTTGCGGTCGTCGTAGACGCCACCGGTCACCGAGGCACCGCCGGAGTAGACGTTGCCCTTGTAGGTGTCGGTGCCGTTGGTGACCGTGAGGTTGAGGTTGTTCACCAGCTGGATCAACGACGAGGGGCTGGCCGGGAAGTCGGTCCAGCACAGCGTCACCTCGAGTGAGGTGGTGATGCTCGAGACGTTGACCTGGTATTCGATCATCTCGCCGTGCCCGAGACCCTCGGTCTGGTCCACGAGCAGCAGGCGCTTCTCGTCACCGGTGAAGAACAGGACGCTGTCGGCGCAGATGCGGCCGTAGCCGATGTTGTTGTCGGGCGCCGTGAATCCGGTGACGTCGTTGAGCGCCGAGTTGACGAGCATCGCCTTGAGCAGCGCGGCCGACGGCGCGAAGCCGTTCGCCGGGATCTTGGCGCCGGTCGGGTACCAGCCCTCGGTGCAGTACTGGCGCAGCAGCGCGCAGGTCGCGGCGGTGTTGGGGGTCGCCATCGACGTGCCCGAGAGGCTGCCGTAGTTGGCGGGTCCCGCACGCGCCGAGGTCAGGCCCGACGCCGGCGAGCAGATCGTGGGCTTGCGGCGCCCGTCGTCGGTCGGCCCGCGGCTGGTCGAGGAATAGATCGTGCGCGCGCTGGCCAGCGTGCCGTTGAGAGTGCCGCCCACGGTGACGATGTTCTTCGCCGTGCCCGGCGCGCCCACCGTGTTGGCCCCGCCCGAGTTCCCGCTCGCGAAGCAGACCAGGTAGTCGGGGTGGTTGTACATGAACTGGTCGACGGCCGAGGAGTTGAGGTTGTAGGCGCCGCCCACCGGAGCACCCCACGAGTTCGTGGAGATCTTCGCCGAGCCCCCGGCGTTGCCGGTGTACGAGGGCTGGAACAGGTCGTTGAGATCCGGGGGCGCCGCGATGCCGGTCCCGAGCACCGGCCCGCCCAGGTCCGAGTGCCAGAGCTTGGCGAAATGGGCGATGCCGTCGAAGCCGCTGATCGGCGCGGTGAGGTCGTTGCCGGCGGTGGTGCCCGAGGTGTGGCTGCCGTGGTACGTGGCTCCGGGGTGGTCACCGAAGGCGATGTTCGGGTCGTCGCTCCCCTTCTCGTAGCGGATGATCTTCCGGTGGGTCGGGTAGTCGCCGTAGGTCGGGATCGCCACGGAGGCGTCGCTGAACAGCTCGTGCGTCACGTCGATGCCGCTGTCCGAGTGGTGGATGATCTGGCCCTGGCCGCCGATGCCCACGTCCCAGATGTGCCGGTTGTTGGTCACCGAGGTCTGGACGATCCACTGCGCGTTGGCGTTGTCCACGGTCGGCTGGATGTAGGGCTCGACCCAGGCGACGTCCGCGATCTGCGCGACCGCCGCGAGGCCCAGCCCGGAGGCGTCGATGCGCAGGATCTTGTTGATCCCGTTGTTCGACTCCTTGAGCACGCGCGCGCCCACGCCCTCGATCGCGGTGCGCAACGCGGTCATGTCGGCGTCGGGGAACGCGAGCACGCTCACCGGACGCACGGTCCCGGCCTGGAGATCGAGATCGGGGCTGAGCTTGTACGCGGGCTGATAGACACCGCTCCAGCGCACGCCGTCGATCAGGGGAATCTGGCCGGACTCGAACCGCACCAGGAAGGTGTGGTCCGGAATGTAGGCGATCACGCGGCCGCCGGCGGCGAGCACCGCCTCGCGCACCCGCGCGGGGTCGGCGTCACCGTAGTGGAGGAGCGAGGAGCGGGACCCCACGGTCGGCCCGCCGGTGATGCTCAGGTCGCCCGGGAGCACCGGCTCGCCGGCGGCGGGATCGATGGTGTAGCCCGCGGCGAGGCGGATGCGCTCCGGCGCGCTCACCACCTGGGGCGACGCCTTGCCGATCGGCGAGGCGACCAGGAACGGCGACGGCTCGACCCGGTTCCGGAACTTGCGGAGCACGTTCAGCGTGCGCGTCTCGGAGAACTGGAGCGCCCCCGCCGTGGTGCGGGCGGTGCCGACCGCCCAGTAGAGCGGCTGATCGCGATCGATCGTGAGGCCCAGCTCCGACAGCGCCACGTTGGGCCGCTTGGCCTCGATCACCGTGAGCTCGGAGGACTTCTCCACTGCGGTCCAGGTACGCGCGTCGAAAGGCTTGGTGGAAACGGCCAGCACCTGGCGTGCGGTGCCGGGTGCGGCGACCCACGCGAAGCGCAGCCCACCCTCATAGGCGGTGGCGTCCGGCTCGGGGGCGATGAGTCCAGGTGCGCTCCCCGGTCCTTTGGGCAGCGACCCCCATGCAAACGTGACCATCATGGCGATGAACGTGACGACCAAGCCCGTGATGCGGACGCGTCTCATGACTCCTCCCTGGCGGGTCTGGCGGGATGCGGGATGTGTGAAGCTTGGGTCAAGGGATTATCACACGGGCGGCCCTCCTTCCGGCAGGGCAAAACGTTAGACAATCTGGGCTTGTGCCGGGGACCGGCGGGCGGGATGCTGAATGCAAGCAGGGAGGCAAAACATGCGCTGGAAGGGTCGGGAAGGCAGCGAAAACGTCGAGGATGTCCGCGGCAGCGGGGGCGGACGGCGGCTGGCCATGGGCGGCGGGCTCGGGGGCCTCGCGGTGCTGCTCCTGTTCGTGCTGCTCGGGGGCGACCCACGCCAGCTCCTGAACATGCAGCAGGATACGCGCCTCGAGGTCCCCTCGGGGGGCACCACCGGCCAGCCGGTCCAGGACGAGGTCGGCCAGTTCGTCTCGGTGGTACTCAAGGACACCGAGGACGTCTGGAGCGCCCTGTTGCGGGAGCAGGGCCAGACCTACCAGAAGCCGCACCTGGTGCTCTTCAGCGGCGAGGTGTCGTCGGCCTGCGGCTACGCGAGCGCCGCGGTCGGCCCCTTCTATTGCTCGGAGGACTCCAAGGTTTACCTGGACACATCGTTCTTCGAGGACCTGGAGCGCCGGATCGGCGCCCCCGGAGACTTCGCCCAGGCCTACGTCATCGCCCACGAGGTCGGGCATCACGTGCAGAACCTCATGGGGATCAGCGAGCAGGTGCACGCGATGCGGGGCCGGGTGTCCGAGGAGGAGTTCAACCAGATCTCGGTGCGCCTCGAGCTCCAGGCCGACTTCTTCGCCGGCGTCTGGGCGCACCACGCGCAGGCGGCCAAGCAGATCCTCGAGCCCGGCGACATCGACGAGGCCCTGCAGGCGGCGACCGCGATCGGCGACGACCGGCTGCAGATGCAGTCGCGCGGCTACGTCACGCCCGACTCGTTCACGCACGGCACGTCGGAGCAGCGCCTGCGCTGGTTCAGGCTGGGATTCGAGACCGGCGACCTCTCCAAGGGCGACACCTTCGCGGCCACCCGGCTCTGAGGCGCCCCGCTAAGTCCTGGTCTCTCCTTTGAAGAGCCCGTTCACGTCCGCGTACGGAGCCGCCGCCGAGAGGCGGTGGAACGTTCCCTCGGTCGCGATCTCGGTGGCCGCGGCGATCAGGCCGCTCCAGGCGGCGCGCGCCAGCGCTCCGCCGACACTGATCCGTCGTGCTCCCAGGGCTTCGACCTCGGCGACCGTGAGGTAGCTGCCCCCCACCAGCACGTTGACCGGCTTGGGCGCCACCGCCCGCACCACCGCGCCGATCTCCTCCGCGGTCCTGATCCCCGGCGCATAGAGGCAGCCTGCGCCCGCCTCGGCGAACGCGGTCAGGCGCCGCACGGTCTCGGCGAGGTCGGGCCGGCCGGTGATGTACCCCTCGGAGCGCGCGACCAGCATCACGCCGGTGCCGGCGACCGCCTCGCACGCCGCACGCACCCGCTCGACCGCGAGTCCGAACTCGAACAGCGGATCGGCCGGATCGCCGGTCGAGTCCTCGATCGAGATCCCCGCGACGCCGGTATCGGCGGCGCGCCGCACGTGGTCGGCCACCCGCTCGGGCTCGATCGCGAAGCCGCCCTCGAAGTCGGCGTTGACCGGCACGTCCACGCCCGCGGCGATCTCGGCAAAGTGGTCCAGCGCCTCCTCGAGCGGGATCGCATTGTCGGCGCGGCCCCGGGTCCACGCGAAGCCGGCGCTGGTGGTCGCGAGCGCCTTGAAGCCGAGTCCCTGGAGATAGCGGGCGCTGCCGATGTCCCACGGGTTGGGGATGACGAAGCAGCCGGAATCGTGGAGCTGCCGGAACGTGTCGCGCTTCTGACGCGTGGTGTGCATGGGCCGCAGGCTACACCGTTCGGTCCCTGATTGCCGCCCACCCAACGTTGCCGCCGCGCGGCCTTCCCCTCTACAGTGCGCCCCCGTGCTCAAGACCAGCCCGTTCCATTCCCGCACCGCGCCCCTGGTGCGCGCCCAGACCTGGCGCCGCTGGGCCGGCTACCAGATGGCGAGCGCCTACGACCCGCATCCGGATCGCGAGTATGCGGCGATTCGCAACGCCGCTGGACTGCTCGACGTGTCGCCGCTCTACAAGTACCGGATCACCGGGCGTGACGCGGCGCGGCTGCTCGACCGCATGATCACGCGCGACATGACCAGGCTGGCGGTGGGGCAGGTCTACTACACGCCCTGGTGCGACGCCGCCGGCAAGATCATCGACGACGGCACGGTGAGCCGCCTCGCCGAGACCACCTACCGCCTCACCAGCGCCGACTCCTCGCTGCGCTGGCTCCACATGAACGCGGTGGGCATGGAAGTGGCGATCGAGGACGTCTCCGAGCGGCTCGGCACACTCGCGCTCCAGGGACCGCTGGCGCGCGCGATCCTCGCCTCCCTCTCCCCCGCCGACTTCGGCGCGCTCAAGTACTTCCGCCTGGTCGAGACCACGATCCGCGATCTCCCGGTGACGATCTCGCGCACCGGGTACACCGGCGACCTGGGCTACGAGATCTGGGTGGAGGCGGCGCGCGCCCCGGCGCTGTGGGACGAGCTGATCGAGGCCGGGACGCCGTACGGGATCGTGCCCGCGGGCGTGTGGGCGCTCGATCTGGCCCGCATCGAGGCCGGGCTGATCATGCTCGACGTGGACTACTTCTCCTCGCACCACGCGCTGATCGAGGCGCGCAAGTCGTCGCCGTACGAAACCAACCTGGGCTGGACGGTGAGCGCCGCCAAGGGACCGTTCAACGGCCGCCGGGCGCTGGCGGCCGAGCGGGCACGCGGTCCGGCCTGGAACTTCGTCGGCCTGGACGTCGACTGGCCGTCGTTCGAGCGCCTGTTCGCCGCCCACCACCTGCCGCCCCAGCTCTCCAACATCGCCTGGCGCACCAGTGCTCCGGTCTACCGGGCGGGCTTCCAGGTCGGCTACGCGACCAGCGGCTGCTGGTCGCCGCTGCTCAAGAAGTCGCTCGCGCTCGCGCACCTCCAGGCGCCGCACTTCGCGCCCGGCACCGAGGTCGAGCTCGAGATCACGGTCGAGCACCGGCGCGAGAAGGCCCGCGCCACGGTGCGCAAGCTCCCGTTCTTCGATCCCGAGCGGAAGAGGGCATGAGCGGGCAGCGCTACGACGCGATCGTGGTGGGCGGCGGCCACAACGGCCTGGTCGCCGCCGCCTACCTGGCGCGCGCCGGGCGCAGGACGCTGGTGCTCGAGCGCCGCCCGATGGTGGGCGGCGCCACGGTCACCGAGGAGATCTTCCCGGGCTTCAAGTTCTCGGTGTTCTCCTACGTGGTGAGCCTGCTTCGGCCCGAGATCATCCGCGAGCTCGAGCTGCCCAGGCACGGGCTCCAGATCCTGCCGCTCGAGAGCACCATCACGCCGATGGACAACGGCGACTACCTGGGCTCGTGGGCCGATCCCGACGAGACCCGCCGCGAGCTGTGCCGGCACTCGCCGCGCGACGCCGACGCCGCGGTGCTGTTCGGCCGCCTCATGCACCACATGGCGATGGCGGTGAAGCCGATCCTGGGCATGGTGCCGCCCGATCCCTCCTCGCTCGCGCCCTCCGACCTCGCGGGGCTGATGAAGCTGGGCGGCCACTTCCGCTCCCTGGGCGCCGAGCAGTTCCACGCCCTCCACAAGCTGATGACCATGAGCAGCGCCGACTATCTCGACGAGTGGTTCGAGTTCGGGCCGCTCAAGGCCACCAAGTCCGCGAGCGGGATCATCGGCACCTTCCTGGGCCCCCGCTCCCCCGGGTCCGCGTACGTGCTGCTCCACCACTATATGGGGGAGATCGACGGCGCCTTCCGCGCCTGGGGGTTCCAGAAGGGCGGCACCGGTGCCATCAGCGAGACCATCGCCCGGGCGGCGCGCACGCTCGGCGCCGAGATCCGCACCAGCGCCGCGGTCGAGCGGGTGATCACGCGCGGCGGCCGGGCGACCGGCGTCGCGCTCGAGGGCGGCGAGGAGATCGCCGCGGATCTGGTGATCTCGGGGCTCGATCCGCGCCTGACCTTCACGCGGCTGCTGGATCCCAAGGAGCTGCCGGCCGACCTGGTGGAGGGCGTGCGCCGCTACAAGTTCCGCGGCTCCTCGGGAAAGGTGAACCTGGCGCTCTCGGGACTCCCCGACTTCACCTGCCTGCCCGGCAAGGGGCCGCACCTGCGCGGCGCGATCTCGATCAGCCCCAGCATCGAATATCTAGAATGCGCCTACGACGACGCCAAGTACGGCGAGTTCTCGCGCCACCCGTACATGGACATCGTCATCCCGTCGATGATCGATCCCGGCATGGCGCCGCCGGGCAAGCACGTGATGAGCATCTTCGTCCAGTACGCGCCCTACCAGCTGAACGGCGGCTGGACCGACGCGAAGCGCGAGGCGTTCGGGGACACGGTGATCCAGACGCTGGCGCGCTACGCGCCCAACATCGAATCCCTGATCGTCGGCCGCCAGGTGCTCACTCCGGCGGACATCGAGCGGATCACCGGGCTCTCCGAGGGGAACATCTTCCAGGGCGAGCTGGCACTCCAGCAGCTCTTCTTCCTGCGCCCGGTCCCGCGCTGGGCCCGCTACCGCACGCCGATCCACGGCTACTGGCAGTGCGGCGCGGGGACTCATCCCGGCGGCGGCATCATGGGCGCCTCAGGCCGCCTGGCGGCGCGAGAGATATTGGCGGCCGCGGGATGACGGCGAACCGGTTCGACGCGGTGGTGATCG
>DATEMP010000095.1:0-6117 GCA_035275545.1 Candidatus Eiseniibacteriota bacterium
AGGTGCGGGGCACGAAGTCGTCGGCGCCCGCCGCGACGGACACGAGCAGGGCGAGGGCGAGCGCGAGCGCCACGCTGCGAGCGGAAGTCGTCGTGCGCACGCGCGCGGGATCAGCGCGCCGAGCGGCGGCGCGGGGGAGCGCCGTGGGCGCGGTCGATGCTCCGCAGCCGCCAAACCAGGAGCGGCGGCGTCACCAGCGTGGTGAGCGCCACCATGATGACCACCGCCGAGAACACCGCACCATCCACCACCCGCTCCCCGGCGATCGTCAGGGTGGCGCCGATCCCCGCGAAGATCAGCCCCACCTCGCCGCGCGGGATCATGCCGAGCCCCACCGCCAGGCGGTCGCAGCCCTTCTCGAGCACGCCGAGCGAGCAGGCCTGCTTGCCGAGCACCGCGACCAGGGTGAGCGCGGCCGCGAACCCGATCACGCCCGGCTGGGTGAAAGACGAGAGGTCGACGCGGATGCCCATGAGCACGAAGAAGATCGGCACCAGGAACGTGGCGATCGGCTGGAGCAGCTCGTGCATCGAGCGCGTCTCCTGCTGCCGCTCGCGCAGCTCGCGGTAGTGGACCTCGTCGAGCACCAGCCCGGCCGCGAAGGCGCCGACGATCGGGGCGAGCCCCGCGCGCCCCGCCAGGTAGGCGAGCCCGAAGCAGAATGCCAGCGCCACGGTGAGCAGCACCCCCTGCCCGCGCAGCCCCGCGGCCAGCCCGAACACGCTCTTCGAGAGCCAGCGTCCGACGATCACCGCGCCGATCAGGAACAGGAGCGCCCGCGTGACGACCCACAGCACCGAGAGCGCCGAGAACGCGGTGCCGCGATCCGCCGCCTCGATGATGCCCGCCACCACCGCCAGCACGATCAGTCCCATGACGTCGTCGATGACCGCCGCGCCCAGGATGATGCGCCCCTCCTTGCTGTTGGTGCGCGCGAGATCGGCGAGCACGCGCGCCGTGATGCCGACGCTGGTCGCGGTGAGGGTGGCGCCCACGAACCAGTGGGTGAGCGGATGGTGGCCGGGGAAGAACTGGCGGGAGACGAAGTACCCGAGCACCATGGGGGTGATGACGCCCAGCAGCGCGACCAGGAACGACGAGGCGCCCACCGCCAGCATCTTCTGGACGTCGGACTCGAGCCCCACCTGGAAGAGCAGGAACAGCACTCCGATCTGCGCGAGGATCGAGATCGCGACGTCGCCGCGCAGCGCCTCGAACCGGTGATAGCCCAGGAGGCCGACGTTGCCGATGACGATGCCGGCCACCAGCTCGCCCAGCACCGCGGGCAGGCGGAACGCCTCGAACAGCGCGCCCCCCAGCCGCGCGCCCGCCAGGATCAGGAGCAGGCTGGCGAGGATCGGCAGCATGTCGATACCGTCCGCCGCCCCCGAGGCGCGCGCCGCGCCCGAAGTGAGCACGCTGGCGCCCACCGTGCCGAGCGTGACCGGCAGGAACAGCGCGGGCGAGAGACGGATAGGGCGCATCGCCCCGGGTTCATAACGCATTGCGGCAGTTCGGTCGAGTGAAACCCGCCGCCCGCTGATAGCATCCAGGGCGCCATGCCCTGGTCCGCCCGCCTCACGCGCTGGATTGCCCGCCTCTGGGCACTGCCGACCACGGCGCTGGGGGCACTCCTGCTCGGCGTCGCGGTGGTGACCGGCGGGCGCGCGGCACTCGTCCACGGCGTGCTCGAGGCGCACGGCGGCTGGGTGCGGCCCGTGCTCGAGAACCTCCCGGTGGGCGGCGGCGGGGTGATCGCGCTCACGCTCGGGCACGTCGTGCTGGGCACGGACGCCGCAACGCTCGAGCGCTCGCGCACGCACGAGCGGGTGCACGTGGCCCAGTGCGAGCGCTGGGGTCCGTTCTTCCTGCCCGCATACGCGCTCGCGAGCCTGGGGGCGCTGCTGCGCGGACGCGACCCCTACCGCGACAACCCCTTCGAGCGCGAGGCGTTCGCCGCCGAGCATGCAGAGGGCACACCGGTCGCCTGAGGAGCCCGCGGACGCCGTATGATGCCGTCCATGGCGACCCCCAAGGCCCCGCTCCCGCCCGCGCGCATTCGCCTCGCGTGGATCGTGGCGGCGGTGGCCGACATCCTCCAGCTCGCGCTGCTTCCGGCGTTCGGAGGCGGCTTCTTCTCGGCGTTCGACGTGGTGCTCGACGCGGCGGTGGGGATCCTGCTCACCGTGCTGCTCGGGTGGAACCTCGCGTTCCTGCCGACCTTCATCGTCGAGCTCATTCCGGGTGTCGATCTGGTTCCCACCTGGCTCGTGGCCGTGTGGATTGCAACGCGCGGACGACGCGAGCCTGCCGTTCGCAAGTGACCGGCGACACTTCGGGCGGCATGCATCGCTCGAACGCGGTCCCCGAGCGCTCCGGAGCGCGCCGCGCGGATTGATCGCTGCGCCCCGCGCATCCGCCCTCATAATTCGGGCACTACCTCTCCGTTCCAGGCACCCCATCCCGGAGCAACTGCACCCTCGTGAACGCCGTCCTGGATTCTCCGCGCCCGCTTTCCCGTGCCCTCCGTTCCACCGTTCCCTTTCTCCTGCTGGTCGCGACCGCCCTGCTCGCGCCCCCTCCGGCCGCCGCCGTGACGCTCGAGACCCGGGTGCTCACGTCGGCGGACGACGCCGAGGAGTTCTCGACCGGGAGCGTCTACCTCACCAGCACCGACCTCGAGCTGGTGTTCGACACCAACCTCCAGACGGTCGGCATGCGCTGGGCCGCGCTCGCGATCCCTCCGGGCGCCACCATCACCAACGCCTGGATCCAGTTCGCCGCCAAGGAGGCGCACACCGAGGCGACCACGCTCACGCTGCGCGCCCAGGCCGCGGACAACGCCCCGGTGTTCGCCGGCACGGCGAGCAACGTCTCGTCGCGGCCGCGCACCACCGCCGCGGCGACCTGGACGCCGGCCGCGTGGCTGGTGGGTGAGACCGGCGCCAACCAGCGCACGTCCAACCTGAGCACCGTGATCCAGGAAGTCGTGAGCCGCCCCGGCTGGGCGAGCGGCAACGCGCTCGCCATCATCGTCACCGGCACCGGCCACCGCACCGCGTACGCGTACGACGGCAAGCCGGCGAGCGCGCCGCTGCTCCACATCGAGTACACGGGCGGCGGAGGGTCGGAGCCGCCGCCGGTCGCGCACCTCTCGGCGGCCCCGGTCGCGAGCCCGCCGCTCACCGTGAGCGCCGACGGCTCCACCTCGACGGACGCGGGCGCCATGCCGATCGCTTCGTATCGATTCGACTTCGGCGACGGCACCGCGCCGGTCATCACCACCGCGCCGACCGCGATCGCCCAGCACACCTACGCGTCGGCGGGCACCTACGTGGTCTCGCTGATCGCCACCGACACCGGCGGCTACGCCTCCGCCGCCGACACCGCGGCGGTGATCGTTGCAGCGGCGCCGCCACCGCCGCCTCCGCCCGGCACGGTGGAGAAGCGGGTCACCGCGAACGCCGACGACGCCGAGGAAGCCGCCACCGGCGGGGTCGCGCTCACCAGCAGCGACCTCGAGCTGGTGTTCGACGGCAACAACCAGACCGTCGGCATGCGCTGGACCGCGCTCGCCATTCCTCCCGGCGCCACCATCACCAACGCCTGGATCCAGTTCGCCGCCAAGGAGGGGCACACCGAGGTCACGCCGCTCACGCTCCGCGGCCAGGCCGCCGACAATCCCGGCACCTTCCTCGCCACCAACGGCAACGTGTCGACGCGCGTCAAGACCGGCGCCTCGGTGAGCTGGAGTCCCGCGGCGTGGACGGTCGGCCAGGCCGGCGCCGCCCAGCGCACGCCGAACCTCAGCGCCGTGATCCAGGAGATCGTGAGCCGGCCGGGATGGGCGAACGGCAACGCGCTCGCCGTGATCATCACCGGAACGGGCCATCGCACCGCCTGGGCCTACGAAGGCAACGCCGCCTCGGCCCCGCTGCTCCACGTCGAGTACGGCACCGGGCCGGTCGAGCCCCCACCGGTGGCCCACGTCTCGGCGGCCCAGGTGGCGAACCCGGCCCTCACGGTGAGCGCCGACGGCTCCACCTCCACCGACCCCGGCGCCATGCCGATCGCCACCTATCGATTCGACTTCGGCGACGGGACCGCGCCGGTCACCACCAACGCGCCCAACGCGGTCGCCCAGCACAGCTACACGTCGGCGGGCACCTACGTGGTCTCGTTGATCGCCACCGACACCGGCGGCTACGCATCGAGCCCCGACACCGCGGCCGTCATCGTCAGCCCGGCGCCGCCCCCGCCGCCCACGCCGCAGACGACGGAGAAGCGGGTCACCGCGAGCGCCGACGACGCCGAGGAAGCCGCCACCGGCGGGGTCGCGCTCACCAGCAGCGACCTCGAGCTGGTGTTCGACGGCAACAACCAGACGGTCGGCCTGCGCTGGACCGCGCTCGCCATTCCTCCCGGCGCCACCATCACCAACGCCTGGATCCAGTTCGCCGCCAAGGAGGCGCATACCGAGGTCACACCGCTCACGCTGCGCGGCCAGGCCGCCGACAATCCCGGCACCTTCCTCGCCACCAACGGTAACGTCTCGACGCGCGTCAAGACCGGCACCTCGGTGAGCTGGAGTCCCGCGGCGTGGACGGCCGGCCAGGCCGGCGCCGCCCAGCGCACGCCCAACCTCAGCGCCGTGATCCAGGAGATCGTGAGCCGGCCGGGATGGGCGAACGGCAACGCGCTCGCCGTGATCATCACCGGAACGGGCCATCGCACCGCCTGGGCCTACGAAGGCAACGCCGCCTCGGCGCCGCTGCTCCACGTGGAGTTCACCGGCGTCGCGTCCGAGCCGCCGCCGGTCGGCCAGCTCACGGCGACCCAGGTCGCGAGCCCGCCGCTCACGGTGAGCGCCAGCGGCGCGGGCTCGACCGATACCGGCTCGATGCCGATCGCCTCCTACCGGTTCGACTTCGGTGACGGCACGGCGCAGGTCACCACCACCGTGCCGACCGCGACCGCCCAGCACACCTACGCCTCGTCCGGCGTCTACACCGTGACGCTGATCGTGACCGACACCGGCGGCTACGCTTCGGCGCCCGTGACCGCGAGTGTCACGGTCGCGTCGTCGGGCGGGCCGCAGATCGCGGTGTACACCGGTTACTACGACACGCATCACCCGGGCCTGACGAAGCCCAAGCCCAATCCGTGGCGGAACTCGGCCAACACGGTGTTCGTGGGGACGCCCGACAGCCCGAACAACAACGAGTGGGATTCCGCGTGCATCCGCATCGTGAACCTGGGGAGCACGACGCTCACCGGCGTCGTGACCACGGCCCACGTCGGCAGCAAGAGCTTCGCGTTGTGGGGCACCAACAGCATCGCGCCGGGCCAGAACCTGATCCTCGCCCAGACCGGGTTCGAGAACTTCGATGGATCGGATCTGAACCAGGCGGGCTGCTACGACTGCAACCCGGCGGACTGCCTGACCAAGGTCTCGTCGATCATTCCCCAGGTGCGGATCACGATCAACGGCACGACCACCACCTACTACGACGCGGGCCAGCAGCTCAACACCAATGGCGTCGACGCGGCGGGCTGCCCCTACACCGGGGAGCGGAACGACGAGTCGGAGCAGTGGGAGCAGATCACGACCCAGGCGCCCGCGGGCCCCGCGAGTCAGCAGGACGAGGCCGGCGACGTGAGCGCGCTGCAGCCGATCGCGCGCACGCTGTGGCTGGGGGCCCCCTACCCGAACCCGTGCGCCGACCGGGTGGTGCTCCGTTTCGGGCTCAAGAGCATGGGCCTGGTGCGCCTCGGCCTCTACGACGTCACCGGCCGGCTGGTGCGCCGCTCGGTGGACAGCGTGCTCGAAGCCGACGAGTACCAGCACATGATGAAGCTCGACCACATTCCCTCGGGCGCCTACTACTGCCGGCTCGAGACGCCCGACGGCGTCCTTCAGCGCACGATCATGGTGGTGCGGTAGGCGCTAGTAGCCTTCGCCCTCGCCCGCAGCCACCGCCTTGCCGCGGTGGCTGCGGAACAGCACCACGAAGTACGCGACCGCGAGCGGGAAGCCGATCGACCACCAGCCGAGCGCGATCCGGAGGCCTTCGGTGCCGGCGCCCCCGGTGGCTGCGGTGATCGACCGCGCCGGAT
>DATEMP010000096.1:0-14265 GCA_035275545.1 Candidatus Eiseniibacteriota bacterium
CGTCGAGCGCGCGCGCGCGGTCCGGCAAGGCGAGCCCCGCCGCGACCAGCATCGCCAGGCACGCCGCGACGCGCATCGGCCTCGGCCAGGGTGCGGGGAGCGCGGGTGACATGGGAGCGGGGGTCGCGCTAGAAGGGGCGCTGCAGCCTGGCGCTCACCACGAAGTCGGAGTTGCTGCGCTGGAGGTTCTTGGCGAAGTAGACCCGGAGCTTGTCCTCGGCCACGGCCAGCCCCACACCACCGTCGATCGCCACCCGCTGGTCGCCGAGCGACCAATCGTGGTTCGCGTCGAACCACGCCTGCCCGGCGTCGGCGAACACGATCGCGTGGAGCCCGCCCTCGAAGGCGCCGGTGCGCAGGCGCCAGAGGCCGATGATGTACTCGGCCTGCATCAGTGCCACCTGGTCGCCGCGGAAGGCCGCGAACGGATGGGCGCGCAGCCCGTCGACGCCGCCGAGCGGGAATTCCTTCTGCCGGGGCAGCGTGCCGCTGGGGGTGTGGCCGAACACCGTGCGCAGCATGAGCGTGGTCGCGGGGGAGAGCCGCACGACGCTGCGCAGGTCGCCCAGGATCCGCGTGTACTCGAAGTCCCCGCCCAGGCTGCCGCCTGAGCGCTCCATCTCGATCCAGTGGTAGAAGCCGGCGTGGGTGTAGCGGGTGGTGTGGGCGAGGCGCTCGAGGCGCAGGGCGAGCGTGCGGCCCTCCCGGTCGTCGATCGCGGGGTTGGCGCGCAAGGTGCGCGAGCGCCGGAACCACGAGCGCACGCCGGGATCGTCGATCACCGACCGGTACTCGTCGCGCCTCAAGTGGACGCTCACGTTCGAGAAGTCGGGGACGCGCCAGCTCAGGTAGAGCCCCATGCCCTCGCGCTCCCAGTAGTCGCGGTAGTCCTGGCGCGCGAACAGGAGCGCGAGCGTGTTCTCGGCGTCGGACACCTGCTGGAGCTCGCTGTGGTCGGTGCGGCGCACCAGCGAGCCGCCGATGCTGATGCGGCCGGGAGGGATCACCGGCTGCTCGACCTGGAAGCCGTAGAGCGTGCGGTTGCGCCCGGTGGCGTACGCGATCCGGGCACCCACCCGCGGGGCCATCGGCTGGGGCACCTGGAGCTGGTAGCCGACCCCCGGCTTCATGCGGTCCACGCGGTCGTACGAGAAGTGCAGGCTCACGTGGTTGCTGCGCGAGCCGAACGAGCGCCACTGGTCGCGGTCGGTGAGCAGGTCGTCGCCCATCGGTGCGCGCATCCAGTGGTCGTCGTCCTGAACGCCCCGGTCGGTCTCGACCAGCGCCTCGGAGCTGTCCTCCGGCGAAGGCACGAACTCGAGCGTGTCGGGGACCGGCTGGATGGGGAACTCGCGGGCCTGAGCGACCGGCGTGGCGGCGAGCGCCACCAGCAGCGTCAGGAGCGGGATCGAGCGTCTCATGGTTTCTCCTGGATCAGGGTGCCGGGGAAGCGCTGGCCCCATTCCTTGGGCAAACGTTGTTCCAGACTGTGACGCATCGGCGCATCGGCGGAATGGTGACTTGCGCCGGCCCGCCCGGCGCGCGATGGGCACCGTGTGGAGCCCCCGCCACGGACTGTGGCGGGGAGACACCGCCGCCCTAGCGCCGCGCGATGCCGTACTTGCGCATCTTGCGGTGCAGGTTCGTGCGGTCGATCCCCAGCGTGGCCGCCGCCTGCGTCACGTTCCATCCCGCCTGCTCGAGCGCGCGCCGGATCGCGTCGGTCTCGCGCCGCTCGATCTCGCCCCGCAGCCCCGGAGCCTCCTCGGCGGCCGGAGGCGCCGCCTCGAGCCACGAGGCCAGGTCCTCGCCCTTGACCTCGGCGCCCTCGACCAGGATCGCGGCCCGCTCCATGAGGTTCCTCAGCTCACGTACGTTGCCCGGCCAGCGGTATTCCTCGAGCAGGGCCAACGCCTCGGGCGCCAATCGCTTGGCCGGACGGGCTTCGGCCGCGCAGGCGAGGGCCAGGAAGTGCTCGGCGAGCGGGGCGATGTCGGCGCGCCGCTCGCGTAGCGGTGGCACGTGGATCGGCACCCCATTGAGGCGGTAGAAGAGGTCGCGGCGGAACTCGCCGGTCTCCATCGCCTCCTCGAGGTCCTTGTTGGTCGCCGAGATGATGCGCACGTCGACGCGGATCGTGTCGGTGGCGCCGATCCGGTCCACCTCGCCGGTCTCGAGGGCGCGGAGCAGCTTGGCCTGCGATTCGGCCGAGAGGTCGCCGATCTCGTCCAGGAACAGCGTGCCCTGGTCGGCCCGCTCGAGGCGCCCTTCCTTGCGCGCGAGCGCGCCGGTGAAGGCACCCTTCTCGTGGCCGAACAGCTCGCTCTCCACCAGGTCGCGCGGGATCGCGGCGCAGTTGAGCTTGACGAACGGCTTGCCGGCGCGCTTCGAGAGCCGGTGGATCGCCTCGGCGACCAGGTCCTTGCCGACCCCGTTCTCGCCGGTGATGAGCACCTTGGCCTGGGAGGGCCCGACCCGGCGCACGTCGGCGAGCACCGCGGCGATCCCCGGGCTGTCGCCCAGGATGCCGAGATCGTTGTCGGCGCCCGCGGAGGGGCTCGCCCGACGGATCTCGGTGAGCTGAGCCGCCTGTGCCAGCACCCGCAGCAGGTGCGCGGGATCCACCGGCTTTTCGATGAAGTCGAAAGCGCCGCGCTTCAAGGCCTGGACCGCGGTCGAGATCGTCCCTTCGCCCGAGACCATGATGACGCCGGTGCTCGGCGCGAGCTCGCGGATCGTCACCAGCGCGTCGAGCCCGCTCATGCCCGGCATGTTGACGTCCAGCAGCACCGCGTCGAACGCGCGCCCCTCGAGCGCGGCGAGCGCCTGGGCGCCGTCCGGGGCCTCGTCCACCGTGTGCCCTTCGTCCTCGAGCACGCCGCGCAGCGCGCGGCGGATGCGCGAGTCGTCGTCCACCAGCAGCACCTCGAGTCGCTTCCTGGCGTTCATCGGCTCCCTCCGGACTCGGGGTCCGCGATCAGGGGAAGGTGGAGGCAGGCGCGCGCCCCGCCGCCTTCGCGGTCGGTGAGCGTCACGCTGCCGCCGTGCTGCACCGCGATGTCGCGCACCAGCGAGAGCCCGAGGCCCGAGCCACGCGCCTTGGTGCTCACGTAGGGCTCGAACAGGCGGTCGCGGATCTCGGAGGCCAGGCCCGAGCCGCGGTCGAGGATCTCGAGCGCGGCCTGGCCCTGGTCGGTCCCGGTGCGGACGTCGACCGTGCCGCCCTCGGGGCTCGCCTCGCAGGCGTTGACCAGCAGGTTGTGCACGGCGCGCGACAATAGCAGGCGGTCCGCCGAAACGGGGAGCGGTCGGGCCGCGGGGTCGATGACGATCGAGCAGTGCGCCGGCTCGTGGAGGCGCGCCGCGTCGCGCGCCACCTCCACCAGGTCGACGCGCTCGAAGCGCGGCTCCGGCAGCCGCGCATACTGGGAGAACTGCTCGGCGAGCCGCGTGAGATCGGCGAGCGCCTGCTCCATGGCGCCCAGGCTCTCCGCCACCGCCTTCCGCTCCGGCTCGGGCACCTGCTCGGCGCGCCGCTTGATCCGGTGCATCGAGAGCGACATGGGGGTGAGGATGTTCTTGAACTCGTGCGCCAGGCGGCGCGCCACCTCGCGCCACGCGGCCTCGCGCTCCGCCTGGGCGAGCGCGGTGCGCGCCGAGAGCAGGCTCGCGGTCATGGCATTGAAGCGCTCGCCGAGTGTCCTGAACTCGCGCGCCCCGCCGGGGGCGACGCGGGTCTCGAGCTCGCCGGCCGCGACCCGCTCGAGGGCCGCACCCAGCTCGCGCAGCGGCTGGGTCATGGTGCCGGCGAGCCGGGTGGCGACCAGCAGCGAGACGCCGGTGAGGAGCACGACCAGCGCCGCGACCAGCAGCAGCCAGTAGGTGCGCGAGACCTCGCGCAGCACGCCGAAGCGGTGGAAGAAGCCCACGCCGCGCCCCACCTGCTCGACGCGCGGGAAGAAGTCCGGCTGGACGCGCATCCCGGCGGTGAGCGCCCAGCCCGGCTCGCCGCCGTTGGTCGAATCCATGCGCGCCGCGGCCGCCAGCGCCCCCAGCCGCGAATGGATCGGCCGCGCGGAATCGAGCGCGTCGTCCAGCTCCGGGCCGAGGTCGAGCGGCATCGGAGCCAGCACACCTTCGGGCAGCACCTCCTCGGCCAGGCGCCAGCGCCCGCCCTCACGATGGTAGGTCTGGAGGTAGTCGAGCCCCGCCGCCCGCAGCCCGGCGCGCACCGCGCTCTTCTGGGCGATGCTGAGCGGCCCGCCGGGCAGCACCAGCGCCCAGTCCAGCGCCTGCGCGCGCGCGGTCGCGTCCATGCGGGCGAGCGCGGTCTTGCTCACCTCGAGCGCGGATTCCAGCGAGCGGTCGACGCCGGGCGGATTCCAGAACTGGAGCGAGCGCCCGAGCCGGTCGAGCGTGAAGGCGGTGAGCAGCGCGGTGGGCACCAGCGCCAGGGCCACGAAGGCCACGAACAGGCGGCCGCGGAGGGTCACGACCGGGCGGGTGCCGTGGTCACGCCGCCGGAGAGAGCCCCCCGAGCTGGCCGCACGCCGCCCAGATCTCCCCTCCCTGGGTGTGCCGCACGGTCACTGCGGGGGCGATGGGCCACAGCCGCTTGGCGAAGGCGTCCAGCGACTCCGCCGTGGGGCGCTTCCACTCGAGCCCCGGCACCGGGTTGTAGGCGATCAGGTTGATCTTGCTCGGCAGCTCGCGCGCCAGTGCGCCGAGGCGGTCGGCGTCCTCGTCGCGGTCGTTGACGCCGGCGAGCACCGTGTACTCGAGCGTCACGCGGCGCCCGGTGCGGGCGCCGTAGTCGCGCGCCGCGGGGATCAGCTCGGCGAGCGGCCAGCGCTTGTTGATCGGCACCAGCCGCGTGCGCAGCTCGTCGGTGGTGGCGTGGAGCGAGACCGCGAGCCCCACCGGCAACCCCTCCTCGGCGAGCCGGCGGATCTGCGGCACCACGCCGCTGGTCGACACGGTGATGCGTCGCGCGCCCAGGCCGAGCCCCATGGGATCGTGGAGGATGCGGATCGCCTCCATCATCGGCGCGTAGTTCGCGAGCGGCTCGCCCATGCCCATGAACACCAGGTTGAAGCGGTCGTCCTTCCACCGGTGGTAGTCGCCCATCGCCATCACCTGGGCGACGATCTCGGCGGCGGTGAGGTTGCGCTGGAGTCCCATCAGCCCGGTGGCGCAGAAGGTGCAGCCGAGCGCGCAGCCCACCTGGCTCGATAGGCAGAAGGTGAGGCGCTTCTCGGTGCGCATGGAGACGCTCTCGACCCGGGCGCCGTCGTCCAGCGTGAGGACGAACTTCTGGGTCATCCCGTCGCGGGTGCCGAGCACCGAGCCGACGGCCGGCAGCTCGAGCCGGCACAGGTCGGCGAAACCCTGCCTCAGCTTCGCGGGTAGATCGCTCATCCCGCTCGCGTCGCGCAGGTGCTGCCGATAGACCCAGGAGTAGATCTGGTCGGCGCGGTACGAGGGCTCGCCCAGGCCTTCGAGGCGGGCGGCAAGATCGGCGCGGCTCAGCCCGTAGAAGTTGGGCGAAGTCCGGGGGAGGGCAGCTGAATTGTCGGTTTTCATGGAGGTCTCACCGCCGCGGCAGGGATCGACGGCACGCTAACAGAGCCACGAACTTGCGGTCAACGATCCGAGGTGATATGCACCGACGTGCAATGGAACGCGGCGCGAAGGATCGCAAGGAGCCACACCCGCAGATCCTCATGGCGTGTCTGGGTGATGCCTCGAGGTTCCGCCTGGTCGAGGTACTGATCGGCGGAGCGCGCTGCGTCACCGAGCTGGCCGCCGAGATCGGACTCTCCCAGTCCTGCACGACCCGGCACCTCCAGGCGCTCGAGCGGCGAAACGTGGTGGTCGGGACCCGCGAGGGCAAGCGGGTCATGTACCGGCTGCGAAGCGACGAGCCGGTTCTCGATCCGCTGCTGGCCTGGGCGCTCCAGCCGGCGCCGCGACGCCGGCGTGCTGCGCCCGGTGCTGGATCGGCTCCGGTTGCTGGATCAGCTCCGGGGTCCGGGGACACCCTCTCCCCGCTCAGGGCGCTCGATCGCACACACGCTACTCGCGCCCGATCGCGGGGAGAGGGTGCTCCCCGGCCCCCTATCAGCCGTACTTTGGACACCCCCGAAACCGAGCTGCAGGCTACCGAAACTGCGCCGCCTCGCGACTCGCCCGCATCACATCCCGAGCCCCAGTCGCCGACGCTTGACCGGGAGTCCGGAATGTCCCCGGGGCATGCCCGCCGGCAGGAGATCGAGGACTACCTCCTGTGAGGCCGGCCAGTGGACGTATGCGTGTCGGTGCAATTGATATCGGCAGCAATTCCATACGGTTGCTGGTGGCGGACCTTCCGGAGCTGGGTGCGCCGGGCGACCTGCAGACGGTGGCCCGGGCGGGGGAGCCCTGCCGGCTGGCCCGGGGGCTGGACCAGACCGGG
This sequence comes from Candidatus Eiseniibacteriota bacterium, assembly GCA_035275545.1. Lineage (GTDB taxonomy): Bacteria > Eisenbacteria > RBG-16-71-46 > RBG-16-71-46 > RBG-16-71-46 > WS-11. Next base: position 6,455 of record DATEMP010000096.1, read on the forward strand.
CTGGTCGACGAGGAGATGGCCGAGCGGGCGGCGGTCATCAGCAGCGAGTTCGCCCGACGGGCGAGGTCGCTCGGGGCGGTGAACACGGTGATCGGCGCGACTGCGGCACTTCGCCGGGCGACCAACGGGGGCAACGTGGCCGAGCGGGTCGGCGAGCGGGCCGGTATCCAGGTGCGGATCCTGACCGGAGAGGAGGAGGCGCGCCTGGTCTACCAGGCGGTGATCTCCGGGCTCGGCGGGGGCGCGGGGCGCAGCGCCTGCATCGTGTTCGATCTCGGGGGCGGCAGCACGGAGATCGTCAGCGGGCTCGGCCAGGAGGCCGGCCGGTGGGTCAGCCTGCCCCTGGGGGCGGTCAACCTCACGGAGCGGTTCATCCGCAGTGACCCCGTGGGCCAGAGCGAGATAGACAGCCTCGAGCGCGAGGTCGAAGCCATACTTATGCATGAATGTGCATACATGCCGGAGAGCGCGCCGGTGTTCGCAGGAGTGGGTGGGTCGGTCACGGTTCTGGCTTCGCTGGATCGTGGGGTTTCGACCTACGACCCCGCCCTGATCGAGGGCTGGCACATCAAGGCCGACCGGCTGGAGGACCTGGCCTATCGCGTGGCTCATTCCACGACCGAGGTCCGCGAGGGCTGGCCGGTCCTGGGGCGGGGGCGGTCGGACATCGTCGTGGCGGGGGCGTTGGTCATCCGCCTGCTCGCCCGGCGGTTCCGGTCCTCGGGGCTGGTGTGTTCCACCCATGGCCTTCGCTACGGCCTGGCCCGCCTGGCGGCCTACGGCCAGGCGGGGCGCGACGGAACGCCAAGTTCCCATTGACGGAGTCATGACACCGGGCGGATACTTTCGCCGGCGCTGAAAGAAGGTCCCCTCTTCACAAGTACAAGCCGTGACCGGCCGCCTCGCGGGGTGTACCGGTGGGGCTCGCGTTCTTTAGTTCACCAGTGGTGGAGGGAGCGTGCAGCGCATGAAACAAACACGCATCAAGCTCCTGATGTCGCTGGTCCTGTTCGCCCTCGTGGCGGTCAGTGCCTGGACTGTGTCACCGGCGCACGCACGCGGAGCCTCGGCTCCGAGCGTGTTGAGCGCGGTGCCTGCGCAGCCTGGACCTGAGGCCGTCTGCGGGGACCCGGACGCCGGTCAAGGCCACGTGCCCAAGCCACCTCCGACGCCGATGAAGTATCGGAAGACGGTGGCAGGCGACCCGACCGGTATCTGGAGCGAATGGGCCCAGCGGACCAGCAGGATCTGGGCGACGCTGACCTCGAGAGCCGCGCGGTAGCCTGAATCTTCAGGGCTGCGCGGCTTTTTCGCTCACGTCGCAAGCGGGTGCCCCGGGAACGAACCACCCGGGCGCCGATTCCCGGTGTCGGCACCAAGAGGGTTCGAACAGTGCATCGAGCGATCCCCCCCGATTCGGCTCATGCTCACCTTTCCGCCGAGGAAGGGGTCCTGCAGCGCGAAGCTGTCGGCGACATGCATTTCGCCGCCGACCACTTCGCGGGCGCCATCGAGACCTACGAGGCAGCGCTTGCCTCGCTGGTCGGCGACGCTCCGGACGAGCGTTGCCGGCTCCTGCTCAGGCTTTCGATCGCTCATTTCCAGCGCGGTGACTTCGATGCCTCGCTGCGCAGCCTGAACGCGGCCCGCACCGCCACCCGCCACCTCCACCATCGCCTCCACAACGCGCGCATCGCCTCGGGCTTGGCGCATACGCTGACGGCGATCGGCCAGTACCGCCGCGCGCGCCGCTACGGCCTGTTCGCGTATCACGCGCTGCGCAACACCGACGACCATCGGACGGTGGCGCAGGCCGGTGTCTCGGTCGGGCTCTGCTACGCGCGGCTCGGCGAAGCCACCGAGGCGATCGAGTGGCTGCAGAATGCCGCCGCCACCTTCCGCCGCATCGATGACGCCGACGGGCTGGTGACCGCGCTCAACAACCTCGGCCTGGTCTACAAGAACCTGCGCGATTGGCGCGAGGCGACCCGCTTCCTCGAGCAGGCGCTCAAGATCGACGAACGCGCCGGCCTGTACGCGCGCATGCGGGCGCACAACCAGAACCTGGGGCTGATCCGCTACTACCTCGGCCAGTGGGATCTCGCCGAGGAGAACTTCCGCCGCTCGCTCCAGATTTCGCGCGACACCGGCCACCTGCAGGGCGAGGCGATGGCCCTGCTCGCGCTCGGACGCCTGGCGCGCCGCCGCCATCAGCCCGATCGCGCGGACGAGCACTTCCGCCGCGCACTCGAGCTCGCCGAGTCGGTCGGTGCCCAGCGCGAGATTGCGCTCGCCCGCGAGTTCCGCGCCGAGGCGGCGCTCGATCGCGGGCACGCGACCGACGCGCTCGCGCTGCTCGAGCCCGCGCTCGAGGACGCGCGCCTCTCCGCGCCGCAGGGCGACCTGGTCATGGAGCTCGAGACCCGCACCGGGCTGGCGCTCCTCCACCTGGGCCGGCTCGAGGAGGCGCAGGGCCACCTGCTTGCCGGCCTGGCGCTCTCCGAGCGGCTGGGCGACCGTCTCGAGCAGGCGATCGCCGAGCGCTCGCTGGCGCGCCTCGATGCGCTGCGCGGCAACGCCGCGGGGCTCGAGCTCAAGATCCGCGCCGCCGCCCACACCTTCGACGAGCTCAACGAGAACTACGAGCTCGCCACCACGCTCGCCCACTGGGGCGAGCTGCTGCTGCTGCTGCCCGCCGGGCAGCGGCTCAAGGTGCCGCTCGAGCCGGTCGCCGATGCGGCGCGGCGCGGCGCGGTGCTGTTCCGCGAGCTGGGCGTGGCGGCGCAGGCCGCCGACACGCTGCTGACGCTCGCCCGGCTCGAAGCGGAGCGTGAGCGCTTCGACCAGGCGGTGTCGCTGCTCGAGCAGGCGGAGCAGTGGGTGCGCGAGGCCGGTGATGCGGACGCCGAGGGGCGCGCATCGACGCTGCGCCGCGAGCTCGAGCAGCAGTACGTGGCGGTCTCGGTGTCGAGCTGCAACGAGTTCCGCGCGCTCGAGGAGGCCAATCGTCTCTTCCGCGACACCATGGACATGGACGGGCTGCTCGCGGCGGCGGTCAAGCTCGCCGTCGAGCACGCGGGCGGAGACCGTGGGTTCGTCGCGTTCAGCAACGGCGGCGGCCGTCTCGATGTGGTCGCCCAGCACGGACTCGGTCGCGACCGCGCCCGGCGCATGCTCCAGGTGGTCGAGGCCATGGTGGGCCCGCGGGTCGCCGAGGCCGGACCTCTGTTCTCGAGCCGCGTGGCCGCGGATCCGCGCTTCAGCGCCGCCCTGGGCGGCGCGCTCGAGGGGGTCGGCTCGCTGGTGTGCGTGCCGCTCAACTTCCCCTCGCAGGCGGTGGGTCTGGTGTACGTGGACCGCTTCAGCGACAGCCTGCTGGGCGCCTTCAAGCAGCGCGAGCTCAACCTGCTCGCGGTGCTCGCGAACAGCGCCGCAGTGGCGATCGTCGAAGCGCAGCGCTCGCTGCTGCTGCAGGAGAACAAGGAGTTGCGGCTGCAGCTCAAGCCCACGCCCGGCATGGAGCGCGTGATCAGCCAGTCGCGCGAGATGTCCGAGATCCTGACGCTGCTCTCCAAGGTAGGTGACAGCTCGGCGACCGTGCTGTTCATGGGTGAGACCGGCACCGGCAAGGGTCTGCTCGCCCAGGTCGTGCACGAGATGTCCAACCGCCGCGACCACGCGTTCGTGCAGGTCAACTGCGCGGCACTCCCCGAGCAGCTGCTCGAGAGCGAGCTGTTCGGCTACGTGCACGGCGCGTTCACCGGCGCGATCCACGACAAGACCGGGCTCTTCGAGGAGGCCGAGGGCGGCACCATCTTCCTCGACGAGATCGAGAAGGTGCCCGAGTCGGTGCAGGCCAAGCTCCTGCACGTGCTCGATCGCGGCGAGATCCGCCCGGTGGGCGCGACCCGCAGCCGCAGCGTCAACGCGCGCGTCATCTGCGCGACCGGTTGCGACCTGCGCGAGCGCATCCGCGACGGCCGTTTCCTCGAGGACCTGTTCTACCGCCTGAACGACATCACCGTGCGTGTCCCGCCGCTGCGCGAGCGGCGCGAGGACATCCCGGTGCTCGCCCAGCACTTCCTGAACCAGTTCTCGCGGCAGATGGAGAAGCCGCTCAAGGGATTCGCGCCCGAGGTGCTGCGCGTGTTCCTGAACGGCGAGTGGCGCGGCAACGTGCGCGAGCTGGAGAAGGCGGTGAAGCGCATGGTGGTGCTCGCCGACGAAGGCGGGACCCTGGGCCTGGCGCTGCTCCCGGTCGAGCTCCGCGAGGGCCCGGGCGCCGAGCCCGAGCGGGCGACGAGCCGCGTGCTGCGCTCCAACGTGGCGGTGCTCGAGCGCCGCATGATCGGCGAGGCGCTCGACCGCGTGCGCTGGAACAAGGCGCGCGCCGCGCGCGAGCTGGGGCTCAGCTACCCGACCCTGCTCTCCAAGATCCGCACGCTCAAGATCGAGCGCCGGCGCGGCGACTAGCCGCCCGCGGGCCTCCCCGGCCCGCCGAAACGCGTCACATTCTTGTCAGATCGATACTAAAAACATTTGATACTCAAGGCGCGATCATCATGGAACTTACGAGCGCGCCTCCGAATCACTCATATTTGTTTCGTTTTTCGGGTCCGAGGAGTGTTTCCTTTCGCATGCACCATCGACCCAGTAACCGATTGAACGCCTTACGACTAAGACAGCCGTAACAACTACGAATCAGACTGGCACGCGAGGTGCCATAGATCATGGTCGGAGGGGGGGACCTCCAAGAAGCAGTTGATGACAGTCGCAGCGCAGTATCTGGGCTAGCCGGGAAGCTCGGGCACAGGACGAGGGTACGAGCCCCGGTCATCTAGACAACGCACCTGCTTGAGCAACCGGCTAGCCTGGAGACAAAGACTCGCAATCTCTGTGGCACCGCGGGGTAGGACCCGGCGGCGGAACGAAGAACCCGGACCAGCACAACGTTCCGCCCCGGGATCCGCAGCGGTCGCAGGTATCGAAGACACCGGTCAATCGCGGCTCAGCCAAGCACTGGGGGATGTTCCGGCTTTGGCCGCGGGTCACTTGGCCGGTGTCTTCATTATTTTTCGCCCCGAGGTTCGCTCCGCCCAGGGGCTGTCGCGACACCCGCACACCTGAGTCGCGACCCCACCTCACCCGCGCGCCGCGCCGGGTCTCGGGGCTTCACACCCGACGGCTCAATCCATTGCCCGCCAAGCCGATGCATGGCGGGTGGCCGGGTGCCTCACCGCGCTCCTCCGTGGCATGTCGCTTGCGCTTTGCGGTCGGCGAACGAAGCGTCACGCGACCCACTCACGGAGGCCAATCATGCGCGCCATCGGCGTCACCCTGATCCTGGCGACGGTCGGGCTTGCCGGCTGTCGCGACGAAGCCACCGCCCCGCGCGACCTCACGCCGCCTGCGGCCCCTCGCGGTCTCTACACGGTGACCGGAGACAACACGGTCTACCTGAGCTGGTATGACAACACCGAGCCGGACGTGGTGGGCTACCGCATCTACGAATCCCCCTGCGAGACCGGCCCGAGCTGTCCCTACGACCGGATCGGGAGCACCCAGGGCAACACCTTCACCGTGACCGGCCTCACCAACGGCGTGACCCGCTACTTCGCCGTGGCGGCCTACGACCGCGCCGGCAACGAGAGCGACCTCACCTACGAGACCATCTTCGACACGCCGCGGCCGGAAGGGTTCGCAGCCCAGATCTCGAGCTACGTGACCAGCCCCTCGATTGCGGGATGGGACTTCTCGGCGGCGCGGGTGCGGCCCTGGAACGACGGCGCGACCGACGTGTTCTACGGGGCCAACGGCACCAGCCTCCAGATGTTCGCTCCCGATTTCGACACCGACATCCAGGATGCGGGATACGCGACCACCCTGGATGCCGTAGACTTCGCGCCCAACGGCGGCTGGTCCCCGACCGGCTCCGTGGAGCTGGTCGTGGGCCACTGCTACGTGGTCTGGACCCGCGACAATCACTTCGCCAAGTTCCGGGTGACTGCCCTGCTGCCTCAGACCTCGGCGCCTCCGGTGGTCGAGTTCGACTGGGCGTACCAGGTGGCAGCGGGCAATCCCGAGCTCAAGGCGCGCCGGGTCCAGGGCGGCGCGAGCGGGCGCCGGGCGATTACCTGGCTGCCGTGAGGTGCGGATGCGGTGGACACGTGCGGTGGCGACGACGGCCGGATTGCTGGCCCTGGCGGGCTGCGGCTACGGCTACGGCTTCCGCATGGCGGCGGTCCAGCCGCGCTACAGCACCGACTCACGGCCCGACGCTTCGTACTTCTGCTACGACTGCCATGGCTACCGCTACTTCGATCCCTATTACGATTATTGCGACGGGAACGGCTTCCGCTACCGGTGGTCGGACCACCCGCGCGTGCTGGGCATCTATCGGGACCGCTACGTGCGGATCCGGGAGAGCCATCCCGATTACGGACGCTACCGGTACCGCGAGGGATATCGCGCCAACCCGCGATACCGCGAGCCGGCCGACTACCAGCAGGGGCGGGGGGAGAAGCCCGCGCCCAAGCCCGGGGTCGGTCGCGATCGCCGCGTGAAGGATCGGGAGCAGGAGGATCGCGTGAAGGATCGGGAGCAGGACGGGCGCGATCAGGGTACGAAGAAGAAGTCCAAGGGCGATAAGCGCAAGGGCCCCCGCGACTCCTCGTCGCGTCTCACCTTGCCGGGAGGCGAATCATGAAGAATCGATGGTGGGCGAGCGTCGCGTCCCTTGGGCTCATCGCGTGCCTTGCGCCGGGGGCCCAGGCCCGCGGCCTGGGCGTCGAAGTGTGGACCGACCGCGGCAACGATGCGACCTACCAGCCCGGCGAGCACCTCGAGGTGCGTGCCCGCGCCAATGACGACGCCTATCTCCTGGTCTACGAGATCGACGCCGAAGGCTACGTGCGGCTGCTCTATCCGTACCGTGGGAGCACCGGCTACATCGAGGGACGCCGCACCTACGACATCCCGCCCGAGCAGTCCAATCTCGAGCTGGTGGTCGAGGAGCAGGCGCCGGTGGGGCAGTGCTACGTGGTGGCGATCGCCGCGCGCGAGCCGTTCAACGAGTTCCCGTGGTACCTGCGTCCCTACGACATGCAGGCGGAGAACGTGGGCTACGAGGGGATGCGCGACGACGAGGAGGGCATCACCGCCGAGGGGCGCATCGTCGGCGATCCGTTCGTGGTCATGGAGAAGATCCGCCGCCGCGTCGTCGAGGGCGCCGAGGACGCGGACGCGTTCGCGACCAGCTACGTCTCCTACTACGTGCACGAGCAGGTCCGCTATCCGCGTTACCTCTGCTACGACTGCCACCGGCCGGGACGCTGGTCCTGGTGGACCGGCTTCGATCCCTACTACACGAGCTGCAGCGTGTTCGACTTCCGGGTCAACTGGAGCTGGGGCTGGGGACCGGGGTACTGGTACGGCTGCGTGCCCTACTACTACTACGTGGTGCGCGCCGACTGCCCGCCCCGCTACCGCCCGTTCTACCAGGACCGGACCATCTTCTCGTCGTGGGACGGCTGGCGGCGCTACAAGGGCCTGTGGGGAAGTCACCTCACGCGCATCAAGTCGGATCCGCCCAAGGGCTACGTGCCGCCCTCGCGGTACCCGGATCGCACCACCTGGAACGGCGGCAAGCAGCCGCCCGGGTTCATCGCCACCGACATCCGCCGCGGCCGTGAAGGTCTGAGGCCCAGGGTCGCGGTGGGACGGGGCTCCGAGACGCGCACGCAGGACCCGGCGACCCGCGGCGACCGGCGTGGCGGGCTGCGCCCGCGCGAAGGCGTGAGCCCGCGCGAGGA
>DATEMP010000097.1:0-13021 GCA_035275545.1 Candidatus Eiseniibacteriota bacterium
CCTCGACGCGGCGGGGCGCGCGCGCCTCGAGGCCGAGGGCCGCACCGCCGCCACGCGCTTCGCGCTGCCGGGTCCGGGCGAGACCGCGGGGGAGGACGTGGTGGGCGGCCGGGTCGCGTTCAAGAACGAGGTGCTCGACGACTTCGTGGTGGTGCGCTCCGACGGCCTGCCCACCTACAACTACGCCTGCGTGGTCGACGATCACGAGATGGAGATCTCGGACGTGATCCGCGGCGACGACCACATCTCGAACACGCCGCGCCAGATCCTGATCTACGAGGCGCTGGGCTGGACGCCGCCGCGCTTCGCGCACGTGCCGATGATCCTCGGGGCCGACGGCTCGCGGCTCTCGAAGCGTCACGGAGCGACCTCGGTCTCGGCCTACCGCGACCTCGGCTACCTGCCCGAGGCGATGGTCAACTTCCTGGCGCTGCTCGGCTGGTCGTTCGACGGACAGCGCGAGCTGTTCACGCTCGCCGAGCTCGAGCAGGCGTTCCGGCTGGAGCGGGTGGGGTCGAATCCCGCGATCTTCAACCTCGACAAACTCGAGTGGATGAACGGTCAGCACATGAAGATGCTGCCCGAGGAGGAGCGCGTGCGCCGCGCCGAGGCGTTCCTGGTCGCGCGCGGATACGATCTCTCCCGGTGGACGCCCGAGTGGCGCGCCGCGCTGGTGCGGGCGATCGGCGACCGGTTGAAGACGTTGGCCGACGCCGAGGGCTACGGGATCTTTGCGCTGCGCGACGCGCTCGAGACCGACCCCGCGGCGTGGGCGGAGCTGCTCGAGAAGCCCGAGGTCGGGTCGCGGCTCGCCGAGCTGGCGAAGCGCATCGCCGCCGACCCGGCGTTCACCCTCGAGAGCCTGGAGCAGCTGACGCGCGGGCTCGCCAAGGAGCTGGGCATCAAGGCCGGCGACCTCATGTCGGCGACCCGGGTGGCGCTCACCGGGCGCAAGGTGGCGCCCGGGTTGTTCGAGGTCATGGCGTTGCTGGGGCGGGAGCGGGTGGACGCGCGGCTCAAGGATGCCGCGGAGCGCTGGGCGGCCGAGTCGCCGCATGCGCGCGTGTGAGTTGCCGGGTCGCGGGGGGCTTTGTTAGATTGCGGCGCGCCATCGCTGCCCGGTGGTGTAACGGTAGCACGACTGGCTCTGGACCAGTTAGTCGAGGTTCGAATCCTTGCCGGGCAGCCAACTCCTTGCCTCGCGATGCGCGTCGCTGATCTCCACTGGATGCAGGTCGAGGCGATCGCCGCGCGCGACGACCGCGCTGTGCTCCCGATCGGCAGCACCGAGCAGCACGCCTACCTGAGCCTCGCCACCGACTCGACGCTCGCCGAGCGCGTCGCCCTCGAGGCCGCCGAGCCGCTGGGCGTGCCGGTGTTCCCGGTGCTCCCGTACGGCGTGACGCCGGCGCTCACCGCCTATCCCGGCACCATCACGCTCTCGACCGCGGCGTTCACGCGCGTCGTGGCGGAGATCCTGGACGGGATCCACGCGAGCGGGTTCCGGCGCGTGCTGATCGTGAACGGCCACGGCGGCAACATGGCGCTCCATCCCATGGCCGAGGCCTGGCGAGAGAAGCATCCCGATGCCCGGCTCAAGGTGCACGACTGGTGGAAGGCGCCGCGGGTGTCGGACAAGGTCGAGGCGATCGACCCGATCGCATCGCACGCCTCGTGGATGGAGAACTTCCCGTGGACGCGCCTGGCCGGCGTGGCGATGCCCTCCGAGCGGAAGCCGATGACCGACCTCGCCCGCCTGCGCACGCTCTCGGCCGCCGAGGCTCGCGAGATGCTCGGCGACGGGAGCTTCGGCGGCCACTACCAGCGCCCCGATGCCGACATGGAGGCGTTGTGGGCCGAAGCGATCGCCGAGACCCGGGCGCTGCTCGAGGACGGCTGGGCGTAGGGCGTGCCGAACATGCCGCGCGGCATGTTCACATGCGCTCTGGAGCGCATCCTTGCCCGTTCCTTGACGGCCTCGAACGGCCGCCGATAAGATGCCGGCCGCTTTTCCGCGCCCCGCGCGGACAGGCCTGTGGCGCTATCGTCTAGGGGTCTAGGACAGGTGGTTCTCAGCCATCAGACCGGGGTTCGAATCCCCGTAGCGCTACCAACTCCTGCTTGATCTGGCCCAGTTCGTGGGCTCAGCGCAGTGGGCTCGGTCGCCTCCGCGCCCGCCCGACGAAGACCTCCGCGTCGAGCTGAGCGTCAGCGCCCCACCATGGTGAAGGGACCGCTGTCGGTCACCACGCGGACCGGCGGCCCGCCCGAGCCGAGCGCTGTCACGATGCGGCCGCCGCGCGTGCTCCGGGTCTGGAGCGGGTAGCGAATGTTGCTCGTCCCGCTGATCGTCCCGGTCTCCAACCGCGCCGAATAGTCCCTCGGTAGCACGATCGTCACCGGTCCACTCTCCGCCACCGCGTCGATTCCCGCTCCGTCCCAGCGCGTCCCCGAGAGCGCGACATAGAGCGGACCGGTCCGGACCCGCGCTTCGACCGCGCCACCCAGGTTGACGAGCGAGACAGGGCCGGTGATAGCCTCGACGGCCATCGTGCCGTGCACGTCCTCGATCGCCAGCGGGCCATTCAGCACCCGCAGCGACAGATCGCTCGACCGCGGCACCCACATGCGAACATCGGTGGCCCAGTATTCGCGATCGCTGGTAGTCGGGCCATTGGGAAGGAACTTGCCACGCGAGCGCTCGATTCGCACCGCCTCGGCCAGCTCCCGCGCCCGCTCCTTCGTCCGCGCGCGGGCCACAACACGGTAGAGCGCCCGAACCTCGTTGCGGTCCCAGCCGATCACCGTCATTCCACCGTTGTCACCGCCGTCGATCGCGATCGGGCTGCCGATTCGGTCGACGGGAAGCTCGCGGACGACGCAGTACGAGGCGCGGCCGGGGCCCCAGGGCTCGCCGCAGGACCGATTCCAGCCCACATCGGACTCGGGGTCGGCCAGCGTCTGGGCGGCCCAGTCGTCCACCTCCTGGGGCGAGTGCGTCCAAGCGGTGGACCAGGTCCCGCGGGCGGGGGCGTTCTGAGCCGGCACGGCCCACGAGAGGAGCAACAGGGCGACGGCAATTCCCAGGGGGCTGCGCATGGGCGAGGTCCTCGTACGTACGTCGGGTGGTGGGAGCGCCTGGCCGGGGGCCTCCCGGTGGTGCTCACTGTTTTGGACGGGTGGGCGGGCCCGGAAGGTTGGCCCGATCGCAGGCGGCTAGACCCAACGGCCTCCTGGAAGCGCGGCGATCCCGGCCACGCGGAGCGCGTCCATCGCTCGGAGCCACGCCACGACTTGGTTCGTGTCCGCGTTCCGAAGGTCTGCCAGTTCTGCAATGACTTACGGGTTCCCCGAGGCAGTGCGAGGCGGCGGTGTTCCGTCTACTGTTCCGTCCTCGCGCTCGGTTGCCCCGCAGATCCTCGCCGCTTCCGCCGCCACGACCCACGGACGGAGCCGCCCGTAGCGCTCGGTCAGCTTCATCGTCGAGTGCCCCAGAACTCCAATGTCAGGTGGGGTACCTTGGGCGGCATGGAACGGATCACACCTATCGATGAAGATCGCTCCGCACTAATCCTGCGGGCCCTCCGCAAGAAGATCACTCCCGAGCAAGAGGAGTTGCTCCGGCGCCTCTGGGAGGGCGGGGACTTCCGCAGCTGGACCACGGCGAAGTCGCTCTTCCACAAACTCCCCGTCGCTAGCTCACGCCGGGCGCTGGAGGATCTCGGAGGGAGCATCGTTGCCGAGACCACCGGGGGGATCGACGAGACCTACGTCCTTCGGCTTCTCGGGGCAATCGTCAGCCAGCGAGGTGTTGAGTTCGAGAAGCTCCTGGCCCGGTTCCTCGCGTATGAGGTCAAGCGATACGACGAGGACTCCAACGTGAAGGACATCACGAAAGCTGAGGTCGAGCGCGACCTTCACCTCACAGAGCCCGACTTGTCTGACCTCTATCGGCTGGTCACGATGCCGGGTGCCTGGCTGTGCAACGGCAGCTCCGGTCCTCCCGACTGGAGGTTTGGGGTGCTGAAGAACGTCCACGACCTCACTGAGGTCCAGGACTGGCACCGCTTTGTCCGCGAGCACGCGCTCAGCGACTACGATCCCTCCCTGCCGGTTCGGGCCGCCGCGCGGGAGAGCTTCGACGCCCGCAGGCCGCTTGACCGCCCTGCTCCGTCGCCGGTTCACTCCGTGACCATGAGCGAGGAACGACCTGAACCGTTCTCAAGACGCCACGGCTACACGGTCCCGGCGGCCGAAATAATCATCCGTGAAGATGCCCCACCGACCCTTCGGAACGCGGTGCTCTACATCGCCGAAGAGGTTGGGTTAGATTCGGGCGACCTGCGCTCGGTCGTCTGTCGAGCCCTCAACCGGGCTCCCGACGTGGCGAACAACTGGTCGTACCCCAACGTCATGCACGAGGTGCGGGGCTTGATCAAGGCGTGCCCATGGTTCCGCGTCTACGACATCATCGAGAAGATCTTCGCCCTGCTCTGGCAGCGGGACCCCCAGAAGGCGGTGGACTTCCAGCAGAGGGTCAACTCGTTCTTCATCGAGGAAGGCATCGGGTGGCAACTCGCCGAAGGCGTGATCGAGACTCGCGGGCCGGAGGCATTCGAGGCTGGTGTGCAGGAGGCCCGAGAGGTCCTCGACTCGGCAGGGCTCGCGGTCGCGAGCAACGAGGTTCACGAGGCGCTGCACGATCTCTCCCGGCGACCCGAGCCCGACATCACCGGCGCCATCCAGCATTCGATGGCGGCGCTGGAAGCTGTGGCCCGACGCGCCTGCGGAGATGAGCGGGCAACTCTCGGCGACATCCTGAAGCGACACGAGGGACTTCTTCCCCGGCCGCTCGATGCCGCCGTGGAAAAGGTCTGGGGTTACGCGTCGGAGATGGGTCGACACCTCCGGGAGGGGAGGGCCCCTGGACGGGACGAGGCTGAGCTCGTCGTCGGGGTCGTAGCCGCCGCCAGCACCTACCTCGTCCGGCGACTCGACGGCCACGGCCGCTGATCGCGCCCCCATTCGGCCTGGGCAACTTCCCTGCGAGGAAGCTGACCGGCGCGTCGGCCACATGATTGCAGTGACCAGGGGAACTGCAGCTTGAACAGGCGTTCGCCGATACTCTGACTACGCACGAGGCCGGGCAATGGGCTGGAGAGTAGGGGGTGGCGTGTTCGCCAAACGATTGTGTCGGAGTGCGGGGTTGCTCGGCCTCGCACTTGCCTTGATTCATCCCCGCCCTGTTGCTGCCGCATGGCCGACGGACCCGCTCGTCAACGTACCGCTCTGCGTTGCCGCGAATGACCAGAACGAGCCCGTGACCACACCGGATGACTGTGGCGGGGCGATAACTGCTTGGTTCGACTTCCGCAGCGGAACGAGCTTCGACATCTATGCTCAGCGCGTGCTGTCGAGTGGGGAGGTGGATCCCACCTGGCCCGCCGACGGTCGTGCTTTGTGTGCGCACGCGGGCGATCAAACGTACCCCGCTATAGCTGCGGACGGCACAGGAGGCGCGATCGTCGCCTGGGCGGATCGTCGCAGCAGCACTAACTACGACATCTACGCACAGCACGTCCTCGCCTCGGGAGCAGTGGACCCGGCTTGGCCCGCCGACGGCCGCGCCGTCCGCACGACCGCGAACGGACATTCGGCCCCGACTCTCGTTGCAGACGGGGCGGGGGGCGCGATCATTGCTTGGGAGGGCGGGCCCGACGCCGGGCTTGGCAGCGCCGACATCATGGCTCAGCACTTACTGGCCGACGGCACGCTTGATCCGACTTGGCCCACCGAGGGGCTTTCTCTATGCACTGCCACAAACCGCCAGTCTGAACCGATGATCGTCGCTGACGGATCCGGCGGCGCGATTGTTGTGTGGAACGATCTTCGCAACGGCACGGAGTGGGACATCTACGCACAGCGAGTGCTTGGAGATGGCGGGACCGACCCAGCTTGGCCCTCGGATGGCCTTGCGGTATGTGCTGCGGCAGGCCAGCAGCTGCGTTCCGCTGCCATCCCTGACGGCGCGGGAGGCGCCATCGTCACTTGGGGCGACGGTCGGAACAGCACCAACTCCAAAGCCTACGCACAGCACGTCCTCGCCTCGGGAGCAGTGGACCCGGCTTGGCCCGCCGACGGCCGCGCGGTTTGCGCGGCTCCTAACGACCAGTCGGCCCCGACACTTGTTTCGGACGGCGTGGGGGGCGCGATTGTCAGTTGGCACGACTGCCGCAACGGCATTTCCAACTCCGATATCTACGCGCTGCACCTGCTTTCTGATGGGTCGCCGGACCCTGTTTGGCCTGTCAACGGCCGGGCGCTCTGCAGCGCATCTAACCGGCAGCTTGCACCCCAGCCAATCAGCGACGGCGAGGGTGGGGCTATTGTCACGTGGTGGGACCGTCGTAACGGAACCGACTGGGATCTCTATGCGCAGCGGGTGCTGGCGAATGGTGTAGTTGACGCAATGTGGCCCGGTGACGGACTTCCTGTATGCAGGGCAATGAACTCGCAGATCAGTCGCTCGATCGTCGAGGACGGTGTCGGTGGAGGGATCATCACGTGGTCCGACGGGCGCAGCGATGGTGGCGACATCTACGCACAGCGCGTGCAAGGGAACGGCCAGCTGGGCGGAACCACAGTAGGGGTGTCGGTTCAAGGGGAGGTTCCCTTCATGCTCGACGCTGTGAGACCCAACCCCCATCGGGGAGGCGCACTGATCGTGTCCTTTACGCTCGCGAGTCCATCACCTACCTCGCTCGAGCTGCTTGACGTGGCGGGGCGCCGAGTCACTGCATGTGAGGTGGGTTCGCTGGGCGCGGGTCACCACTCACTCGACCTTGCGATCGGCGGGAGGATTCCGGTAGGGCTGTACTTCGTGCGACTCCGGCAGGGCACGAGCGTGCGAGTCCAGCGGGTTGCGATTCTTAGCTAGAACTGGAGCGACAGCAAAACTCCGCGGCGCTTGGTCCGGTGGCGGGGGCCAGCTTTCACTAACAAGGTTTGCAACGAGCGCTGTCAGAATGCTCAAGCATCGGTTTCCGGGAACCTGTGGCTGAATCGGTTCCGACGCGCTCTCATGGGTCATCGGCGGGCGTAAGCTTCCCCGCTCGGTAGACAGTTGAAGCTAGACTCTCCCGCGGCTCAGGGGAGGGTCCATGAAGAAGTCCCGGTTCACCGAATCGCAGATCGTCGCGGTGCTGAAGGAGGCCGAGGCGGGGATGCCGATCAGCGAGCTGGTTCGCAAACACGGGATCAGCAGGAACACGTACTTCAACTGGAAGTCGCGTTACAGCGGGGCGAGCGTGTCGGACCTGACACGTCTACGAGAGCTCGAGGCCGAGAACGCGCGGCTCAAGCGGATGTACAGCGACCTGGCGCTCGAGAACGCGGCGATCAAGGACTTGCTGCAGCGAAAACGGTAACGCCGTTCGCGAAGCGAGTGGCCGCGACGATCCTGGTGACGGAGTACGGGCTCAAAGTGACGCGGGCCTGCCGGGTCGTACGGTTCTCGCGGGCGGCCTACTACCGTGCTCCACGATCCGCGATGGAACGCGACGCTGCGGTGATCGAGGCGCTCGGGCGGGTAGTGGACCGTCATCCGCGCAGTGGCTTCTGGAAGTGCTTTGGGCGTCTGCGGCGCCAAGGCCACGACTGGAACCACAAGCGCGTGCACCGCGTCTACTGCGCCCTGCGGCTCAATCTACCGCGGCGCACGAAGCGGCGGCTGCCCACACGTCTGCGCCAGCCGCTCGAGGCGCCGCGGCAGCTGAACGGGATCTGGGCGATCGACTTCATGGCGGACGCGCTCTACGGCGGCCGGAAGATCCGGACGCTGAACGTGATCGATGAGGGGAACCGCGAGGCGCTGGCGATCGACGTGGCGCTCTCGATCCCGAGCGTGCGCGTGATCCGCATCCTCGAGGAGCTGGTGGCGGTGCACGGCCGACCAGCGGCGCTACGGGTCGACAACGGCCCGGAGCTGATCTCGGAGGCGTTCATGACCTGGTGCGGCGAACAACGCATCGACGTGCGCCACATCCAGCCCGGGAAGCCGGATCAGAATGCGTTCATCGAGCGCTTCAATCGCAGCTACCGCCACGAGGTGCTCGACGCCTACGTGTTCGACTCGATCGACGAGGTGCGCAGCGTCACCGACGAATGGCTGGAGGACTACAACAGCGAGCGGCCTCATGACAGCCTCGGCCAGGTGCCGCCGCGATCGTTCCTGCCGAGGCCAGAGCGGCCGCTGGAGTCCAGTTATCAGGTGTCTACTTGACGGGGAAGCTTACGTACCCCACCGACCCTACGAGTTGTGCCCAATGGATGTACGGGCTGGCAGGTAGGTGGTCACCTATTCAATCCCGTTCGGTGTTCCGTCCAGTGTTCCGCTTTCAGCCATGCGAACCAACGTACGCTGAGTGCAGAGCTGCACGTCATTGAGTAGCCTTGGGCAATGCGTTGGCTTGTCAGTGCGCTGGTTACCCGCTCGGACGGGGCTCGTGGAGCACAGTGTCTTGAGTCGGAACTGCTTCTCAGCCATCAGACCGGGGTTCGAATCCCCGTAGCCCTACCAGCTTCGCCTCAATTGCCGCCTGTAAATCAACTGGCCCCGGGGCCAGTTGATCGTGGACAGTCCTGTCCACGGTGGTAACAGAGGTTGGTTGGCAATCCCACGCAGCCGTCAACGGCGTTGCCACACCTCGCGAAGACCGCCATTACGATGAAGCCGGAGTGCTAGCCCTTGCACCCAGGGACGCTGTTCGTCTTGGTGTTCTTCATCCTCGCGCCGAGCTTTGCGGTCGCGCTCATGATCCGGTTCGTGCGCCGGATCATCCGGGAGCCTCGACGTCGGTGGGCGTTGGTGGCGGTCGGCACTGGTGCGCTCGGGATCTGGTATGGCGCTTCGTCGGCAATGCTCTTCCTGGTCTTTGGCCAGGCCTATAGCCTGGCCCATCGGCGACCGTTCCCGTCCGGGCCGTTTCCAGAGAGCTGGCCGATCTATGCCTTCCTCGCGGCCTATGCCGTTCTCGGATGGGGGCTGCTAGCTGGGGCAAGCAGGGTTCCTACACCGCCGCGGTAACAAGGGCTCCGAGCGGCTACGGACCGAAAGTGGAATCCCCTATATCGGATCGAGGGCCAGGGCCAAGAACCCCAAGCCCGCTAAGACAGCGACTACGGACACGGTAATCAGCGCGGTCCGGGCGAGGCTGAGCCCTGAATGCAACTTCACGGAACGGACCTCGTCTCGGGAGAAGGTCAGGACGGAGTCCGAGCCCACAATCGTGTCCCCACGTGGCGATGTCTTCTTTCTTGGTGTCATGATCAGCGAATCACCCCTGACGGCAAGGTACCCCCGGAACTTGTGATACTGGCCGTCCGTCGTGGTGTACCCGAACACGGCTACTCGACCGGTTCGCGCCGTTTTCTTGGCGAGTGTCGGATCAGCAGGCGCCGTCATTCGATAGGCGCCGCACGAGCTGAGTGCCGCAGCGAGCGCCAGCGTCGTGCCCGTGCGCAGGGCGACCGACTTCCAGTTGCCGGGTGGTGGGTGATGCCGGGGTTGATGCATGGCGGCCTCCAGCTGCGAGGTCGCCATGGGCGGGGTTGCGACCTCCCGGTACGGGAATCCCCTGACGCGGGCGACTGTACTCCTGCCTCGCGAGTGGCCCTACAGAGGATCGTAGGCGGTGTCCGGGAGGTACATCTCACCGCAGTTCGAGCATTCCAGCCATTCGACGTGGCCCTTCTCGAATTCCTGCCGCATCCCGTCCGGCATCACCACCATCATGTGCGCGGAGGTCGTGAGCTCGAGGTCCACGAGCATGCGGCGCCCGAGGCGGAACTTCGGCCGCTTCTCCCAGCAGTCCGCGTGCGAACAGTGGAGCAGGTGCCTTGGGTCATCGGGATCGTGACGAAGGCGGGGAGGTGTAGAGGCGGTCAGAGATTCCCCCAGTTCCCAACTGGATCAAATGAGGAGAACGTTATTGCCACCAAGGCCACGAGCACGGCGACGCCAAACAACACGGTTCGGCCAACGCTGATCCCGCCCGACATCTTGAGGGAATAGACCTTGTTTCGTGGCAGCACGACGACCTGCTGCGGCGAGCTTGGGAGGGACCCCATGCCCGCCCTTGCCGGCCGTGTCAGGACCAGGGAGTCACCTCGGGTGGTGAGGTATGCAGGGAACGCATGGTATTCACCGTCGTTCGTGGTGTATCCGGACACGGAGACCTGATCACCCCGCGCCGTCCGCTCGGTGAGCTTCGGATCGGGAAGAGAGACCATTCGGGATGTGCCGCACGAACCGAGTGCCGCGGCGAGCGCCAGCATCGCGCCCGCCCGCAGGGAGTACCTTCTCAGCACCCGATGGCGGTGTCCCCCTCGACATCCCGGTGCTCTTGATACAAACATGGCGGCCTCCTGCTGCGAGGTCGCCGGGGGCGGGGCGCGGCCTCCCAGTAGGAGTATCTCCCCGCCGCGGGCCATAGTACTCGTGCCACCCGCTTCTCGATAGCACGCTGCAGTTCGTCCCGACGGAGAGCCAGACGATGAAGATGAAGGCCTATGCAACCTTCGATGAGTACCTCAAGGCCCAGAGCCCCGCGAACCAGTCGATCATCCGTGCCTTGCGGAAGTTCGTGAAGAGCAGGCAGCCCGGGCTGATCGAGGCGGTGAAGTGGGGGAACGGCGTCTGGGTCGGCAAGAGCGGCCCGGTCGCCTACGTCTACTCCGATACCGGGTACGTGCAGTTCGGATTCTTCCGCGGATCGTCGCTGAAGGACCCGGGGCACCTGCTCGAAGGCAAGGGACAGTACGTGCGGCACATCAAGGTCCGTAAGCCCTCGGCGATCGACGAGCGTGCGTTTGCGGCGCTGCTCAGGCAGGCGGCGGCTTCGCGATAGGCGGGTTCTAACGCCTTCCGGCGCCGCATCTTGACACCCTCGTCGCCTTCGTATGAAGGTGTCCCCGTGACGCCGCCCGGAGCCCTCTCCGCTCAATGAATCCCAAGCGACTGCCGCGCTATCTGCTGCTCGTGGCCGGATACGGCGCCGCCATCAACGTCTCCTACCTGGCGGCCCTCTATCTGCGCTTCGAGGGCCGCATCCCCGGCGCGGAGTGGGCGACCTACCGCAGCCTGGCGCTGCCCTACACGGTCCTCTCGCTCGGCGGCTACTGGATCGCGGGGCTCTTCCACAGCCTGTGGCGGTTCGCCAGCACCGTGACGCTGTTCCAGATCCTCCAGGGCGCAGCGCTCTCGGCGGTGACGCTGGTCGTGCTCCGGGTGTTCAACAATGCGCTCCAGTTCCCGATGAGCCTGATCGTCGCGGTGCCGCTCTGGCAGCTCGCCCTGGTCGGCGCGGCTCGGCTCGGCTGGCGGCTCGCCCGCGAGCAGGGCATGGGGCCCACGCCGGCGCGCGCGACGCGGACGCTGGTGGTGGGCGCCGGCAGCCGCGGCGTGCACCTGGTGCAGGAGATGAGGCGCTCGCTCTCCGGCGCGGAGCCGCTGGTGGCCGCCGGCTTCATCGACGACGACATCAAGCTGCGCGGGCGCCAGATCGAAGGCGTGCGAGTGCTCGGCACCACCGCCGATCTGCCGCGCGTGCTCGCCGAGACCGGCGCCGGCATGGTGCTGGTGTCGGACCCCGGGATCCCGGCGCGCGTGGTGCGCGAGATCGCGCGTGCCTGCGCCGCGGCCAACGTGCGGGTGCGCACGCTGCCGGGGCTCGCCGACGTCCAGCCCGGGCGCTCGCGGCTCGCCCAGGTGCGCGACATGCGCATCGAGGACCTGCTCGGCCGCGAGCCGGTGCAGCTCGACCTCGCGGAGGTGGCGGGCTACGTGCGCGGCGAGCGCGTGCTGGTGACGGGCGCGGGCGGCTCGATCGGCGCCGAGCTGGCGCGCCAGGTGGCCGAGCACACGCCCGGAGAGCTGATCCTGCTCGATCACTCGGAGAACGGGCTCTACTACGTGCACGACGAGCTGCGCGCCCAGCGCCCGGGGCTCGCGGTGCACGCGGTGATCGCCGACATCCAGGATCTCGCCGGGCTCGAGGCGCTGTTCCGGCGCTTCCGCCCCACGCTGGTGCTGCACGCGGCGGCGCACAAGCACGTGCCGCTGCTCGAGGCGAACCCGCGCGAGGCGGTGCTCAACAACATCGTCGGCACCCGCAACCTGGTGCAGCTCTCGGACCGCGAGCAAGTGGGGAAGTTCGTGCTGATCTCGACCGACAAGGCGGTGAACCCGACCAGCATCATGGGTGCCTCGAAGCGGGTGTGCGAGATGCTGCTCCAGAGCCGCTCGCAATCGAGCCGCACGCGCTTCGTCGCGGTGCGGTTCGGAAACGTGCTCGGGAGCGAGGGCTCGGTGATCCCGCTCTTCCAGCGCCAGCTGGAGCGGGGCGGACCGCTCACCGTCACCCATCCCGATGCGCGCCGCTACTTCATGACCATCCCCGAAGCGGTGCGGCTGGTGCTGCAGGCGGGGGCGATGGGCAAGGGCGGCGAGGTGTTCCTGCTCGAGATGGGCGAGCAGGTGCGCATCCTGGACCTGGCGCGCCAGGTGATCCGGCTCGCCGGGATGCGCGAGGGCGACGACGTCGAGATCGTGTTCACGGGCCTGCGGCCGGGGGAGAAGCTCTACGAGGAGCTCCACTCGGCGAGCGAGCGGGCGCGCATGACCCGGCACGAGCGCATCATCACCTGGGAGCTGGACGTGGCCGACGAGCCCACGCTGCTGGCGGCGATCGCCGAGCTCGAGGCGGCGGCGCGCGCCGGGGACGATGCGTCGATCCGGCGGCTGCTCGGGCGCCTGGTGCCCGAGTTCACCGTCGCACCCCAGGCGCCCACCGAGGCTCCGACCGCACCGGCGGCGCCGGTGGTGGAACTCCCCGCGAGCGGTCCGTCGCCGCCCGAGCCCCAGTGGCGCCCCGGACCGCATGCGTTCGAGCGGGTGGTGGCGGTGGCGGTGGCGGGCGCAGGCCTGGTGCTGTCGGCACCGCTCTGGCTGCTGCTCGGGCTC